>JBBRZU010000031.1:0-25132 GCA_038236425.1 Lysobacterales bacterium | reverse complement strand
GATCGGCGGCGGTGCAATCGCGATCGCCGCAGCCGTGGTCAGCGCGGTGGGCTGGCGGCGCGGTTGGTTCGACGCGCCGCGCAGTGCGAATGCGCCGCGCCGCATCGCGGTGCTGCCATTCGCGAACCTCAGCGGCGATCCCGAGCAGCGCTATTTCTCCGACGGACTGACGTCGGAAATCCGGATCCAGCTGTCGCGTAATCTGTTATTGCAAATCGCCGGGCAGACCTCATCGGAGCAGGTCGGTAACGGGCGGGAAGATGGCCGTGCGATCGCGCGCGCGCTCGGGGTGGACTACCTGCTTTACGGCAACGTCCAGAAAGCCGGCGGCCGGGTCAAGGTGGCCGCCGAACTCACCGACGGGTCGACGGGCCTGAGTCGCTGGGCCGACAGCTGGGAGCGACCCCTCGCCGATGTCTTCGCAGTGCAGTCGGAAATCGGCGCCGCCGTTGCCAGCGCGCTGTCTGTAGCGGTCGAGGGCCGCGCCGCCAGCGACGCGGCGCTGGTCGGCGGGACCGCCAGTGTCGCGGCGTTCGACGCTTATCTGCAGGGGCGCGCGCTCTACGAAGCCGGGATCGACGAGGATAGCGATCGCCGCGCGCTGGCCTACTTCGAGCGCGCGAGCACGCTCGACGAGCGCTACGCCGGCGCGCACGCTGCGCGAGCGCGCGCGCTGTTGGTCATCGGCAATCTCTACGCCGCCCATGATGAGCGCGTGCGCGTCTTCGATTCCGCGCAGGCTGCCGCGCGCATCGCGACCACGCTGGCGCCGGACTTCGCGGAAGGGTTCTCGGCGCTCGGCTTTGCGCTGGCCGACGGCAAGCTCGACATGCGTGGTGCGCGCGAGCCGTTCGAGCGCTCCTACGCGCTGGGGCCCGGTAGCGCCGATGTGCTCGCCCGCTACGCAACGTTCCGCTCGAACCTTCGCGACCACGGCCTGGCGACCGAAGTAATCCTGCGCTCGGCTACGCTCGACCCGCTCAACGCGCGCGCGTTCCGCTCGCAAGGCGATATCCGCCACAACGCCGGCGACTACGCTGCGGCCATCGTGGCCTTCCGCAAGGCGATCAGACTCAACCCGACGCTGGCCGGCGTCCATGCGTCGATGGGCTTCGCGCAGCTGATGGCGGGTGCCGATGACGATGCCCACGCGTCGTTTTCGAAAGAACGCAGCGCGGTGCGCCGGCTGCCCGGGCTGGCGATCCTCGCGTACCGCGCCGGCGACCGCACGGCGGCCGATGCCGCGCTGGCCGCGCTGATCGCCGAGTACGGCGACAAGAGCCACTACCAGTACGCGCAGGTCCACGCCCAATGGGGTGACGCGGTCAAGGCGCTGGCGTCGCTGCAAGCGGCGTGGGACCTGCGCGACGGCGGCCTCATGCTGATGTACGCCGACCCGCTGCTGGCACAGCTGCGTCGTACCGATGGCTACGTTGCGCTTGCGAAGGCGGTCGGCTTTACATGATTCACCGAGGACGAGTGAAGCAGGCCCATGCGCCACGTTCTCGGAACATGACTGTTAGCAGGGCTGGCGTTTAGCCTGGCCGCGTGCCAGAAACCGGCGGAACCGGCTGGAATCACTGGTCGCACGACGCCTCCGGTGTACGCAGAGCGAGAGCGGCACACACGGATAGTCGAAAACTGTTGGCTTCCTTCGGTTGGAAGACTCATACCGACAACGCATCTACATGGTCGCGTCATTCCATGAATCTGAACCGCAGAGGCTGATTATCCAGCCTTTTTCGCGTTTCCTGCCTTGTGGAGGATGATGCAGGTGATGGGCCGCCTCGCGTGCCCCGCGGAGCATCGGATCTTGCATTGCAGCATTTCGTGTCCTCTGTTGTAGACCTGCTGGGAAGCCGCGATCAGCGACGCCGCCTGCGGCTCGTGCAGTGGCTCATTGCGAGCCTGGTCTACGTCGGCGCCGCAACGTTGCTGACCACGGGGGTCGGCCAGGGGTGGATGAGCAACACCGCCCTCTATCTCTGGCTGGGCTTCGTCTTCCTGATCCTGGTGGCCGGCTATGCCGCGCTGCGCAGCGGTTGGACGGAACGTTTTCGTGATCCGTCCATCTCTGTGTGGCAGCTCTCAATGGGCGTACTCGCAGTCAGCTGGGGCTATCTGATTTGCGGGCCGATGCGGACATCGGCACTGTTCCCGCTCATGGTGATTTTCGCCTTTGGCGCCTTTTCCTTGCGCTGGCGCGAGTTTGCATTTGTCACGGTGCTGGCCCTGGCCAGCTTGGCCGCCGCGATCGTGCTGCGCACCCTTTACCCGCAGTGGGTGCCGGCCCAGGGCGAGATCACGCCCCAACGGGTCGACATCAACAATCTGCTGATGCTGATCGTGGTGCTGCCGGCGCTGGCTGTGATTGCCGCGCGGCTGTCGGGACTGCGGCAGAAGCTGAGCGGCCAGCGCCAGGCACTCGCCCGCGCGCTGTCGGACGTTGAGCGGCTGGCCGTCACCGACGAACTCACCGGAATCGCGAACCGCCGGTCCATAAAATTGCTGTTGGATCGCAGCGCCGCACTGTCTTCGCGACAGCTCACGCCGTTCAGCGTGGCGATCCTCGACATCGACCATTTCAAGGCGGTCAACGACGAACTCGGGCACGCCGTGGGCGACACCGCACTCAAAGCTTTTGCACGCCTGGCAAGCGAGCAACTGCGTGACACCGACCTGCTCGGCCGCTGGGGCGGCGAGGAATTCCTGTTGGTGTTGCCCGGCGGCCGCGACGGCTACTGCTTCGTGCTCGACCGCATACGGACGATCGTGAGGAACCACTGCCTCGACGCACGAGCGATCACGTTCTCCGCAGGCGTTGCCCACCACCAGCCTGGCGAGACCACAGACGCGTTGCTGGCCCGGGCCGACCTGGCACTCTACGAGGCAAAAGCCGCAGGGCGCGATCGCTACGTTGGCGCGGATTGACTGGAAGAACGACACCCAGCCCGACGTGCTGTACGCCTGGCGGCGTTTTAATACACTGCGTCGGCACCCGCGTGGAATGTCTCCAACGCCGCCAGCACTCGCGCCGGCGCTTCCCACTGCGGGTAATGCCCCACCCCGTCGAACTCGAACACTGGGGCCGCCGAAAGCAAGTCGCGCCACCGACGCACGATGCTGGCGCCGGAAATCGGATCCTCGATGCCATCCATCAGGCAGATCGGAATGTCGGCACGCTGCAACGCACCGACCCAGCGCTCGCGATGGCGCGTCCGTTCGCGAACGTACTGGATGATTGCAGGCAGCACGAAGCGACCGCCGGCGCGTTCCAGCAACGCCCAGTGTTCGTGCAACTCGGCTGCATCGGGTGGCTGCACGCAGATATGGCGCATGCTCGCCACGAAACTGCGCTCACTCGATAGCCGCGCAACCAGCGGTCCAAGCGGACCGAGCAAGGCCTTCTGCAGGAACAACGGATGTGTCGCTTCCGGGAACAGCCCGCCGTTGAGGAACGCAATCGAGCCGATCCGGAACGGCAGCCGGCCCTGCAACTGACGCGCCAGCAACTCCTGCGCCACGGTGTTACCGTAGTCGTGCGCGACGATGTGCACCGACGCCAACCCACGCGCCTGCGCGAGCGCCTCCCATTGGTCGGCGGATGCGGCGATGGAGTAGTCGAAATCCCTGGGCTTGTCCGACTGCCCGAAGCCGAGCATGTCAATGGCGTGCCACTGGAAACGTTGCGCCAGGCCGGGCTCCAGCTGCGCCCAATCGCGACTGGATGTCGGAAACCCGTGGATCAGCAGCAGCGCGTCGCCGGCGCCGCCCATGCGCGCCAACAGACTGTGGCCGGCAGATGAAAGACGATCGCCTCTGATCATGTAAGAAGCTAAAAACCCGGGTCAGAGTCGACTTTTATTCTCGAGCAACCTTGGCCCCGACGCAAACTCAAAAAGTCGACTCTGACCCGGGTTTTTAGACCCGGGTTTTTCATTGCTGTTGCGGCGGTCTTCCTGCAGGAACACTATAGCCCCGGCGGGCGAGGTTGAAAGGCCAGCCCGATTGCACTCTTTCACAGGAGATTCGCATGAATTCCAAGCCGGCCGTGGTTCTTTCCCTGCTCCTTGGCAGCCTCGTCAGCGCTGGATGCTCCAAGCAGGAGCCTTCCCAGGCCGCCGGCATACCAGACGCGACTGCAGCGTCCGCTGAGGCGGCGCCCGCGGCACCTGCCGCAGCTGCCGTAGCGCAACACGCGAGCGCCTGCGACCTGATCACGGCGGCCGAGATGTCGACAATCCTTGGCGGCACGGTAGCGGCGTCGGCAGGTGGCAACGAGCGGCCGCCGGCCGCGACCGAGTGCATCTACCAGTCCCCCGGGGCAACCACGACAGGCAGCGGCCTGGACGAACTCGCCGGAACCAACCCGTACGCCGAAGTGGAAGTCGACTGGGGCGGCGGTGATCCCGCGGTGCTCGACACGTCCGCAGGCCTGGCCAATGGCGCGGCCGCCATGGACGCAGCCAATCCGTTGAAAGGCCTGGGCGATCGCGCCTACAAGGTAACCGGAGACCAGGTGTTCATCAGCACACACGGCCACCTGATGATGATCCGATTCCCGCGCCAGTCGGTCGATGTGAGCGCAAAGGCGCGGCGCATCTTCGAGGCCGCCCAGCCGAGAATGTAAAAACCCGGGTCAGAGTCGACTTTTTACCACGCAATCTCGGCCTCCGACCCATCGGGAAAAAGTCGACTCTGACCCGGGTTTTTACGGGTTTCTATCGAGGTCAGGAACTAGCCATTCGGTTCGCTGCCGTACACGCGCACCCAATCAACGTACATCGCAACCTCGCCACGCTTAATGCTTTCCACCGTGGCTTCAGGAAGCCCCGGATAGGGTTTTGCAATTCCGTTGACCTTGACCGGATAGGCGCCGCCGAGCGCAAAATTCAAGATCACGTACTTCGGATTGTCAAAGCTCCACTTGCCATAGTGCTCCACCATGGCGCGCGTCGCGCGATAGGTCAGCCGGCCATCAACCTTGAACAGGATCTGCGTCGCCGACCAATCCACGCTGTATTCGTGCCACTGGGTGACATCCGTGCCAGTCGGGAAAAACTGCCTGTCGACCAGCGGCGTCTCACCGGAGTAGCCCGGACCGTGCAGCGCAACGCCGGTCCAGTCAGCCTCCCCGACGTATTCCATGATGTCGATCTCGCCGGTGTCCGGCCATGCGCCGTTGCCGAGCAGCCAGAACGCGGGCCAGACACCTCCCGCGTTCGGCATCTTGATCCGCGCGGTCGCGCGGCCGTGGGTGAATTCGAACTTGCCGCGCGATTCAATGCGACCGGAAACGAAATCCGCGGATCGCCCGCCGGGTGTCTTGAAGTCCTTGCTGAAATGCGGCTGCACTACCAGCACACCGCCATCGGCGCCTGGCACGCTGCCTGCTGGCAGTTCATGCAGAACCTCCGGCGTATCGACATACACCTGCTGCTCGTCGTTGACCCAGAATTCCGGGCCGATCACGTTCCACTTTTTCCGGTCGAGTTTGCCGTCGTTGAACTCGTCCGTGAAGATCAAGGCGCCGCCTTGCCGGTCATTAGATGCCGGCCCCTCTGTTTCGGCAGGCGAAACGGCCGGGCAGGACGCGGATGCCAGGAGCGCGGAAATTGCGAGGGTCATTGTTGCCAAACGCATGTGAGCTCTCTCCAAAATGCTTCTACATGTTGCGGCGGTATTCGCCACCCACGTCGTATAGCGCGTGGCTGATCTGCCCGAGACTGTGCGTTTTCACCGCTTCCATCAGCGCTGCGAAGATGTTCTTCCGCTCGCGCGCCGTCGCCTGCAGCGGGCGTAGCCCGTTGGCCGCCAACGCGTTGTGCGCATCCTGGTAGCGTTTGACATTGGCAATCTGCTGCCCCTTCTCCCCCTCGGTGCTGCGGATCAGCTCGACCGTGGTCGCGATCTCGCCCGCATGTTCCTTCGGCAGGAAGGTGTTCACGCCCACCAGCGGCAACGAGCCATCGTGCTTCTTGTGTTCGTAGTACATCGACTCTTCCTGGATCTTGCCACGCTGGTACATGGTATCCATGGCTCCGAGTACGCCACCGCGCTCGCTGAGCTGCTCGAACTCCTTGTACACCGCCTCTTCGACGATGTCGGTCAGTTCGTCAACGATGAAGCTGCCCTGCCAGGGGTTCTCGCAGAAGTTCAGGCCCAGCTCCTTGGTGATGATCATCTGGATCGCCACCGCCCGGCGCACCGATTCCTCGGTGGGCGTGGTGATCGCTTCATCGTAGGCATTGGTGTGCAGGCTGTTGCAATTGTCGAACAGCGCATACAAGGCCTGCAACGTGGTGCGGATGTCGTTGAACTGGATTTCCTGCGCGTGCAGCGAGCGGCCTGAAGTCTGGATGTGGTACTTCATCATCTGGCTGCGCGGGTCGGCGCCGTAGCGCTCGCGCATCGCGCGGGCCCAGATGCGACGCGCCACTCTTCCTATGACGGTGTACTCCGGATCCATGCCGTTGCTGAAGAAGAAGCTCAGGTTCGGCGCGAAGTCGTCCACCTTCATGCCGCGCGCCAGGTAGTACTCGACGATGGTGAAGCCATTGCTCAGGGTGAAGGCGAGCTGGCTGATCGGGTTCGCGCCGGCTTCGGCGATGTGATAGCCGGAGATGGACACGCTGTAGAAATTCCGCACTTTGTTGTCCACGAAGAACTGCTGGATATCGCCCATCATCCGCAGCGCGAATTCGGTGCTGAAGATGCAGGTGTTCTGCGCCTGGTCTTCCTTGAGGATATCGGCCTGGACGGTGCCGCGCACGGTAGCCAGCGTCTTTGCCCGGATGCGCGCATAAGTGTCGGTATCCAGCAGTTGGTCGCCGGTGATGCCGAGCAGGGCCAGGCCGAGGCCGTCGTTGGTGGGCGGCAGCTCGCCGTCGTAGGTCGGCTTGTCGTGCGACTTGAAGTACTCGGCGATTTTCTTTTCTGCGTCGGCCCAGCGCTTGTCGTCTTCGCGCAGGTACTTTTCGACCTGCTGGTCCACGGCGGTGTTCATGAACATCGCCAGGATCATCGGCGCAGGGCCGTTGATGGTCATGGAGACGGAGGTGATGGGCGAGCACAGGTCGAAGCCGGAGTAGAGCTTCTTCATGTCGTCGAGCGTGGCGATGCTCACGCCGCTGTTGCCGATCTTGCCGTAGATGTCCGGGCGCGGGGCCGGGTCCTCGCCATACAGCGTGACCGAGTCGAACGCGGTGGACAGGCGCGCGGCCGGCTGGCCGACGCTGAGGTAATGGAAGCGGCGATTGGTGCGCTCTGGCGTGCCCTCGCCCGCGAACATGCGGATCGGGTCCTCGCCAACGCGGCGATACGGATACACGCCGCCGGTGTACGGATAGGCACCGGGCAGGTTTTCCTTCATCAGGAAAGTCAGCAACTCGCCCCAGCTCTTGTAGGTTGGCGCCGCGATCTTCGGCACCTTCTGGTGCGACAGGGATTCGCGGTAGTTCTCGACGCGGATCTTCTTGCCGCGGACTTCGTATTCGGTCACCTCATCGGTAATCGACTTCAGCCGCTGCGGCCACTCCAGCAACAGGCTGACCGCGTCGGCGCTGAGCGCCCGCACCGCATCCTGATACCGCTGCCGCAATGTCAGCAACGACTTATCTGTGGGAGCGCCTCTCGTGGGAGCGGCTTCAGCCGCGATCCCCAACCCCTTGCCCACTGAATCAGTCGCGGCTGAAGCCGCTCCCACAGCAGCCGCCCCCCCAGGCAGGAGGTCCTCCGGCGCATACAAAGCCAGCTGCTTCGGCAACCTGCCATCACCAATATCGTGCAACGACTGCCAATACGCCTGCGCGCGATCCGCCGCCTCCGCCTGCTTGCCGATACCGTTGTTGATTCCGCGACCCTGCTCGGCAATCTCGGCCAGATAGCGCGTGCGGGCACCCGGGATCAGCACGGTCGCGCGCGGTTCGCGCAGCGAGGTGTCGAGGTTCGGCTTCCAATCGATCGCCGGATTGAGAAAAGTCGACTCTGACCCGGGTTTTTCTCGCATCAACCTGCATAGATTTGTGAACATCCAGGTGATGCCGGGGTCGTTGAACTGCGAGGCGATCGTCGGGTAGACCGGCACGTCTTCGTCTTTCAGGTCGAACTTGACGCGGTTGCGTTTCCACTGCTTGCGCACATCGCGCAACGCATCCTCGGCGCCACGCTTGTCGAACTTGTTCAGCACCACCAGCTCGGCGTAGTCGAGCATGTCGATCTTTTCGAGCTGCGACGGCGCGCCGAAGTCACTCGTCATCACATAGACCGGGAAATCGACCAGGTCGACGATCTCGCTGTCGCTCTGGCCGATGCCGGCGGTCTCGACCATGATCAGGTCGTAGCCCTGCCCTTTCAGGAACGCGATGCAGTCCTTGAGCACGGCATTGGTCGCCACGTGCTGGCGGCGCGTCGCCATCGAGCGCATGAACACGCGCGGCGAGCGCAGCGAGTTCATGCGGATGCGATCGCCCAGCAGCGCGCCGCCAGTGCGGCGGCGGGTCGGATCCACGCTGATCACCGCGATGCGCATCTGCGGAAACGCCTGCAGGAAGCGATTCATCAGCTCATCGGTCACTGACGACTTGCCAGCACCGCCGGTACCGGTCAGGCCGATGACGGGTGTGCGGCCTGCGGCCAGCTGCCACTGCTTGCGCAGGGACACGAGCTCGCCCTCATCAATCAAGCCTTCCTCGATCGCGCTCAGCATTTTTCCTACAGAGATTTCATCATCCTTGCTGACGACACCGGGCTTGCCCGCAGGCAACCTGTGCACAACGGTGCGTTGGACGAGATCCTCGATCATCGCCACCAGGCCCATCTGCATGCCGTCGTTCGGGTGATAAATCCGCTCGACCCCGTAATCCTGGAGGTCCTTGATTTCTTCGGGCGTGATCGTCCCACCGCCACCACCGAACACCCGGATATGGCCCGCGCCGCGCTCGCGCAGCATGTCGACCATGTACTTGAAGTATTCGGTGTGGCCACCCTGGTAGCTCGACAGCGCGATGCCGTCGGCGTCTTCCTGCAGCGCTGCGCGCACCACGTCCTCGACCGACCGGTTGTGGCCCAGGTGCACGACCTCGACGCCCTGCGCCTGGATCAGCCGGCGCATGATGTTGATGGCGGCGTCGTGGCCGTCGAACAGGCTGGCGGCAGTGACAAAGCGCAGCGGGCTGCGCTCTGCGACGGGCTCGCTGCCCGGGATATGGCTGGCGGGAGTACTCATGGCATTCAGTCGGCGTCGAAAGCGATGCCCCGATTGTACGCCGCCGGTTCTCCGGGCCAAATCAGTGGGTTCCGCTCTCGCGGATCGGGCGCAGTTGCGCTAGGGTCGGGGCATTGGGGGATCCACCGATGCATCCGAGCCGACGCATTCGACTGCCTGGCGGCCCGCGGCTTCGTGCCCGGGCTGGCGCGCTTGCCGCCGCTGTCTTTGCCACTGCTGCGCTGGCGGCCAATCTGGCCTTCGCGGCGCTTCCGTCCAGCACTGCGCCCGCGTCCGCACACCGGGCCGCGACGCCGTCCGACACCGACACCACCATCGCCATCGAGGACATCGGCTTCCTGCCCGCCGAAGCCTTCGACATCGGCGACGGCCTGCCCGCGCTCAGCGTGGTCGCCGCCGCCGTCACGCCCGATGACGAAGCCTGGCTGGCGACCATGCGCGGCCTGGTCCGCCACGATGGCCGCCGTTTCGTGCCCGAGCCGGGTCCGGGCGGCGTGTTCTCCGGCGCCATGTCCGACCTTGCGGCGACGCCCGACGGCAAGGTCTGGGCCTCAACGCCGGAGGCCGGCGTGTTCGTGCGCGACCAGGGCCGCTGGCGCAATGTCGGCTACCCGCTCGGCCTGCCGCCCGAATCGGGCAAGCGCCTGCGCAGCTTCCAGCAGCGTGGCGGCTACCGGCTGTTTTCGACCGGCCGAGGCACCGTGCATGAGTGGGACGGCGCGCGTTGGCAGCCCTGGAACCTGCCCACGCAATTGGGCAACACCGAAATTTTCGACGTATTGCTGCAGGCAGGCGCAGATCGCGACGAAGACCAGCTTTGGGTGGCCAGCTTTGGCCTGGGCCTGTGGCATTGCATGGGCCGCGCCCCTTGCACCGCCATACCGATGACAACACCGGGCCCACGCTTCAACGAGATCATCTCGCTGGCGCAATGGACCGACCCGGTCGATGGCAGCCCCATCCTCTGGGTCGCCAGTTACGGCGGTGGCCTGGCCAGGCTGCAGCACGGCAAGTGGCAGCGCCTGCTCGCCGATGACAAAGGCCTGCCGAGCAATTTCCTGCAGCGCCTTCTTGTGTTTACGCCCGCGGGCCAGTCGCCGCACTTGTGGATCGGCACCCGCAATGGCGTGGCCCATCGTGTCGGCGAGCATTGGATGCCGCTCGATGCCACCTCGCGCTTCGAGGGCACGACCGTGAAGGCGCTCGGCGAAGGCCGCGATGCATCGGGCGTGCGGCAGTTGTGGATCGGCTCCGACCACGGCGCTGCGCGGCTGCCGATGACCGGCGCCTGGCGCACGATCAGCCAGGTTGGGCAACGCGGCAACGGCGTGTGGTCGGTGCTGCAGGAAGTGCATGCCGGCCGCGAGCAGCTCTGGGTCGGCAGTGATGGCGATGGTCTGCTGCGCTATGCCGGTGGCGCCTGGAAACAGTTTCGCGTTGCCGACGGCCTGCCCAGCGACATGGTGCGCAGCGTTGCCCGCGATCCCGTGACCGACGATTTGCTGGTCGGCACCTGGGGCGGTGAGTTGAGTCGCTTTGATGGCAAGCGCTTCCACCTCGTGTCCACACCGTGGAAGAAGTCGGACCAGGAAGCCATCTCGAGCATCCTGTTCGATCGTGACGGCATCACCTGGTTCACCCTGCGCGAATCCGGCCTGGCGCGGCTGCGTGCCGGGCACTGGACCGTGTTCGGCCCGGACGATGGCTATCCCTCGCGCATCTACGATGTGCAGCGTGTAGGCGAGGTGCTCTGGGCAAGTTCCAACACCCGCGGCATCGCGCGCATCGATACATCGCGCTGGCGTTATTTCTCGCGTGCCGAAGGCCTGCCGGATTCTTCGTTCTTCGCCCTCAGTCTGATCCCCGACGCAGCGGGTCGCCCGATCCTGTGGGCGGGCAGCCTTCGTGCGGGCGTGGTTCGCCTGGACGTCAGCGATCCCGAAAAGCCGCGCGTCGTCACCCAGCCGGCGCTGCCGCCCGTACCGGATCCGTTCGTCTATGAAATCGTTCCCGATGGCCGCGGCAGTCTGTTCCTGAGCAGCAATTACGGCGCATCCCTCTGGACACCGCGCCCCGATGGCAGCTTTCACGCCCTGGACTACCACCGCGGCGATGGGCTCCCGCACGACGAAGGCAATTACGGTGCCTTGCAAGTGGATGGCGGCCATCGCATCTGGCTGGGCACCCTGGGCGGGCTGGGTGTCTTCGCGCCGCCCACCGCCGAATCGGCAGCGCGCGCCACCCCGCTGTTGCTCGAATCGCTGACGGTGGATCGCCAGGCCGTGGACCCTGCGCGCTGGCGCACGATGCTCGCGCTCGGGCCGGGGCGCCATGACCTGCGCTTCCAGGTGGCACTACGCACGGGCCGGCACGAAGCCGACATCCGCTATCGCAGCCAACTGGTCGGCCTGGAAACCGTGCCAAGCGAATGGAGCGCCGACAACGCGCGCAGTTTCAGCGCGATCCCGCCAGGCGACTACACACTGCGCATCGAGGCCCGGGACGGCGCCGGCATGCAAGCGCGTCCGATCAGCCTGTCCCTGTCCATCCCGCTGCCCTGGTGGCGCGGTTGGCCGGCGGCACTGGCAGCGATCGCTTTTGTCGTACTGCTGATGGTTACGGTGATCCGCCTGCGCGAACGACAGCAGCGCCTGCGCGAACAACACCTGGTTGACCTGGTCCGCCAGCGCACTTCGGAACTGGAAACACGCGGCGTCGAATTGCGCCGCATCAACGAGGAACTCACGCGCCTGTCCTACCACGACCCGCTCACCGACCTGGCCAATCGCCGCATGCTTCTGGAGCGCCTGCACGGCGAATGGGACCTCGCCGTTGCTCGCGGCACACCGCTGGCCTTCCTGCTGTTCGACCTGGATCAATTCAAGGCCTACAACGACCAGCGCGGCCACCTCGCTGGCGACGACTGCCTGCGCGAGATCGGCCGGCGGATCGATTCCGAATTGCTGGTGGAGAGCGCAACCGCCGGCCGCTATGGCGGCGAGGAATTCGGCGTGGTGCTGCCCGGCATGACGATGACCCAGGCGATGGCCGAGGGCGAGCGCATCCGCGCCGCCATCGAGTCCGCCGCACTGTCGCATCCATCCACGCCATCGGGCCTGGTGACAACCAGTGTCGGCGTGGCCTCGATGCTTCCGCGCGCCGGCTTCAGTGCCGAAGTCCTGATCGCCGCAGCGGACGCGGCGCTCTACCGCGCCAAGGCCGCCGGCAAAAACCGCGTCGAAGCCGCCAGCCCCTGAACGGGGCCGGTTCTCTCACGTTGATGAACTGGGCCGGTTCCTTCACGCCCTTCCAGATGGATGGGGCCGGTGCTTTCATGGCCGTCCGGGCCGACGAACGCGAGCATCGAGCCTGAAAGAACCAGCCCCGTGCACCGTGTAGGCGTTCGCGTTCAGCAACGTGAAAGAACCGGCCCCGTTCAGGGTTGCTCGATGTCGCGATGCATCGGGCCGAGCTTGGCCAGCAGTTTGTTTTGCGCGCGGAACGGAATCCTGCGCGCATCCATCGCCAGCTGCAGATCCTCGACCAGTGCATTGAACGCGGCGCGGTCCACGCCCATTTCCTTGTGCGCGGTGGCCATGTCGCGCCCGGTATAGGTGCAGGGCCCGCCAAGGATCACGCAGAACTGCTCGGCCAGGAGCTTCTTGATCTTGGCCTGGTCGGCATTGGCGAAGAACTCGTGGGTGCGCGGGTCGGCCAGCAGCCGCACCATGAAATCGTCCATCAGCGCGACCAGCCCGGCTTGCTCGCCGAACTGCTTGAACACTGGCAACAGCGCCGCATCGGCGGGCGCCGGATTCATCGAACCCTTGGCGTACGCACCGGGCATCGTTGCCATCGTTCCGGCAGCCGGCGCTTCGTCGGCGGGCGCTGCTTCGGGTGCATCGGCAATGTCATCGGCCGAAAGCTCGGCGGCGTCAGCAGCGTCGGCAAAGGCGGCGGCCGGCGGCGCAGCAGGCGCGGTGGCCGCGGGTGCAGGCTGCGGCGCTCGCGGCGCTTGCTGCGCAAACGCAGACGGCGCAAACGCCAGGGCCAGCGCCAGTACAACGCCATGCAAGATCAGGGACGAATCACGATTCACGATGCTCTCCATTAGAAGCCCACCTGCAGCGAAGCGTAAATGCCGCGCTGGTGGTCACGGATGACGATATTGCCCAGGTCTGCATAAGCGACGGTCACCGAAACGTGACGCGTCGGCGCGTAAGCGACGAACACGTCATACCAGTCGCTCTCGCGGGCGATGCCCAGGTTGTTCGGCTTGGTGCGGTACTCGGCGCCGATGGCCAGCTTGCGGGTCAGCAGGTACGCCGCCGACACCTCAAATTGCGGCTTGTAGCTGTCGTGCAGGTCGCCGCCGAAGCCCAGGATGCCGATCTGGTTGGCTTTGGTGAAGCGCACCGTGCCATTGAGCAGGATGCCCTGCGCCAGGAACAGTTTGGTCGCCGACACATAGATGTCCAGGCCGCTGTCGTCCTTGGCGCCGATCGCGCCGAGCACTGCGCCCTGGTCGTTCTTCTTGTACTGCAGGCCGACCGCGATCTGCGGCATCGCGCGGTCGGCATCCAACACCGCCTCGCCAGCGATGCGCACCTTCACCCCGATGATGTCCTGCTTGAAGGTGAAGCCCTGGCCCAGCCCGAGCGCCGCGCCCACTCCTTCGGTATTGAAGCGCTGCTGCGCGACCGAAAACTCGATCCGGTCGTTCCACGACACCAGCGCGCCAACATCATCAAGATGGTAATCGCCCACATTGACGCGGGTGTAGAAGGCGCTCGCGCCCCACTGCCCCTGCGTACCGTAGCCGCCAATCAGCGCCCAGGGGGTAAGACCGCCACCGCCCGCGCCTTCCAGCTGGGTCACGCCGCCGGTCAACAACAATTTGCCGCCAGTGGTGGGAGCGGCGACCTCGCCGTCATCAGCGAAGGCCGGTGCACACACGCTGGCCAATGCAACGGCGAGAAGGCTACGGCGGAGGGATGCTGCGATTCGTGGTGTCATGGAATTCCGATGGCGTACGAGATGGATCAGATACCGGCAGGTTTGCCGGTTGGAGGCGTGGCTGGCTTGCCCGCAGCGTCACCGGATGGCGTCGCGCCCGGGGCAGCGCTGGCGGCAGGCTTGGGCGGCGAGACCTTGACCAGGCGCCAGACATCGGCGACGCCATCACCGCCCGCGTCGCCGTACTTCTTGTCCGATGCCCAGCGATACAGGGGACGGCCACGCAGGGCCCACTGCTTGCTGCCATCGGGGCGCACGGCGATGGAGAACGGGCCTTTGGGCTTGTCACTCTCCTCCGCCTTGATCGGCGGCCACAACAAGCGGCACTGGGTGGTGCAGGTGCTCACCCCGAGGGTCTTGTCACCGTCGTAGGTGTAGATGCCGCGACCCTTCAGGTCCACCAGGTGGCCATCAAGCTTGCGGATCGGCGGCTCGCTGGTTGCTGGTGTCGCAGGTGTTGCGGGCGTGGCAGGCGTGGCAGGCGTCGCCGGCTTGGCGGGCTGGGCTTCGGGCCCGGCCGCCTGCGCGCAGGCGCACGTCATGCCCAGCATCAGGGCCGTCGTCTTCTGGAACTGCATTTGATTTCCCCTTGGCTTGCCGGCGCGGAGCGCAGGCTCGACCTCGAGGATAAGCCTGTGGGGCAGGCGATGCAGGGAGCGTGAAGACGCAAAAAAAAGGCGACCGGCATGCGGTCGCCCAATCCCTGCTCAGGGGTTTGTGCCGTCGCTTTCCGGGGAGAGACAAAGCGACCAGGCAATCAGGACAACGGCGGCGCGGCTGAAAACAGGACAGGGGCGTTCAGGCAAATCCGGGCCCTGGGTTGGTCGTGCCGGTTAGAGTCTTTGCTTTACAATACCGCGCGCCGCCGGGCCGTTGCCGGCCGTGGCGACACAGACATTCCCTTCCATTTCATAGGCTTAGAGACGAGTCGGGTCAGCCATCGGTCCTCGGGCCTGGTCCCCCGCCGCGCATCGGCCCCGGAGTTCCCAATGATTTTCGAAACCCTCGCCCAGACCGGCCACGAAGAAGTCATCTTCTGCCACAACAAGGATGCCGGCCTCAAGGCGATCATCGCCATCCACAATTCGGTCCTCGGCCCGGCCCTCGGTGGCTTGCGCATGTGGCCCTACGCCACCGAGCAGGACGCGCTCAACGATGTGCTGCGCCTGAGTCGCGGCATGACCTACAAGGCGGCGGTGTCCGGGTTGAACCTCGGTGGTGGCAAGGGCGTGATCATCGGTGATCCGGCGACCGACAAGAGCGAGGCGCTGTTCCGCAGCTTCGGCCGCTTCGTCAATTCGCTCAACGGCCGCTACATCACCGCCGAGGACGTCGGCATCGACGTCAACGACATGGAATACGTGTTCCGCGAAACCGAATTCGTCACCGGCGTGCACCAGGTGCATGGTGGCTCGGGCGATCCGTCGCCGTTCACCGCCTACGGTACCTTGCAGGGCCTGATGGCCGCGCTGCAGGTGAAGTTTGGCAACGAGGACGTCGGCAAGTATGCCTATGCCGTGCAGGGCGTCGGCCACGTCGGCATGGAGTTCGTGAAGCTGCTGCGCGAGCGCGGCGCAAAAGTCTTCGTTACCGACATCAACAAGGAGCTGGTACAGCGCGCAGTGGATGACCACGGCGCCGAAGCGGTGGCCCCGGACCAGATCTACGACGTGGACATGGATGTTTACTCGCCCTGCGCCCTGGGCGGCACGGTCAACGCCAATACCCTGCCGCGCCTGAAGTGCAAGGTGATCTGCGGCGCCGCCAACAACCAGCTGGCCAATGACGAGATCGGCGACGAGGTCGAGCGCCGGGGCATCCTGTATGCACCCGATTATGCTGTGAACGCGGGCGGACTGATGAACGTGTCGCTGGAAATCGACGGTTACAACCGCGAGCGTGCGATGCGCATGCTGCGCACGATCTACTTCAACCTCGGTCGGATCTTCGAGATCGCCAAGCGCGATAATATCCCGACCTACAAGGCGGCCGACCGCATGGCCGAAGAACGCATCAGCGCGATCGGCAAGCTGCGCCTTCCGCACCTGGGCGCGACGGCACCGCGCTTCCAGGGACGCACCAGCCGGTGAGTTCCACCCGCGCGTTCCCGCTCGGCGAGGACATTGATGCGTTGCGCGCGGCGATCCGCCGCTTCGCCGACGCCGACATTGCGCCGCGCGCGGAGCAGATCGACCACGACAATGAATTCCCGCAGGACCTCTGGCCGAAGCTTGGCGAGATGGGCCTGCTGGGCATGACCGTTCCCGAGCAGTACGGCGGCTCGGGCATGGGCTATCTCGCGCACCTGGTGGCAATGGAGGAAATCTCGCGGGCCTCGGGTTCCGTTGGCCTGAGCTATGGTGCGCATTCCAACCTGTGCACGCAGAACCTCTACGCCAACGGCAGCGAGGCGCAGCGCAACAAGGACCTGCCCGGGCTGTGCGCCGGCACGTCCAAGGGCGCGCTGGCAATGAGCGAGGTCGGCGCCGGCTCCGACGTGGTTGGCTCCATGGCCTGCCGCGCGGAAAAGCGCGGCGATGCCTGGGTCGCCAACGGCAGCAAGATGTGGATCACCAATGGTCCCGAAGCCGACGTGCTGGTGGTGTACATGCGCACCGCGGGCAAGGACGCCGGATCGCGCTGCATGACCGCCTTCATCGTCGAGCGCGGCATGCCCGGTTTCAGCACCGCGCAGAAACTGGACAAGTTCGGCATGCGTGGCTCCAACACCTGCGAGCTGGTGTTCAAGGATTGCCAGATCCCGGAAGCGAACGTGCTCGGCGAAGTGAACCAGGGCGTGAAGGTGCTGATGAAGGGCCTGAATACGGAGCGCCTGGTGCTCAGTGGTGGCCCGATCGGCTTGATGCAGGCCGCGATGGACGTCACCCTGCCCTACATCCGCGAGCGCAAGCAGTTCAACGACCCGATCGGCACGTTCGGCCTGATGCAGGGCAAGATCGCCGACATGTACACCGCCTTGCAGAGTTCGCGCGCGTTCGCCTACCAGGTGGCGCGCGATTACGATGCCGGCCATGCCAGCCGCAGCGATGCGGCGGCCTGCCTGCTGCATGCCTCCGAATCGGCGGTGATGGTCACCCTCGAGGCGATCCAGTCGCTCGGCGGCAATGGCTACATCAACGAATATTCCTGCGGCCGCCTGCTGCGCGATGCCAAGCTCTACGCAATCGGCGCCGGCACCAATGAGATCCGCCGCATGCTGATCGGCCGCGAGTTGTTCGAAGGCAACGACTGACCGAGTGCCCCACGCCCACGGGGCCACTCGCGGACACCCCGTCGCGGCTGCTCAGTCGCGGATGTTTCAGTCGCGGATGTTTCAGTCGCGGATGCGCTGCTGGTTCGCGCTCCAGCGCTGCAGCATCGCCAGGTGCCATGCCATCACCAGCGGCCCGGCCACTTCCAGCGCGGCCAGGCCTTGCTGCTGCCAAGACAAGGCACTGTCGAGCATCACCTGGTACATGTTCAGTTGCAGCGTGTCCGGGTACAGCCCGATTAACGCCATCGCCGCGGCAGTGATGCCCCAACCGGTGAGAATGCCGCGTACATGCCGGCGCCAGGACTGGACGGAGGGATCGACGCTGTCGGTCCACAGGACGCGCAACCAGCGCAGGGTGACGGAAAGGAGTCGGTGCATCGGGGTCTTCCGGTTAGCGCACGCAGTCGGGTCCGCGCGCAAGCTGAGCATGTCATCCAGTGAGTGAAGCTATCGTGCAAAAGTTCCGATCTGTGCACTCCAGCAAGGCGCATTGCACGGTTCCGTGACGGTTTCCGCACGTCATGCTGGCCGATGCCACCCCTGACGTGCGCGCCGTCACATGGGATAATCGCCGCTTGCCGTGGCCCAGGCCGCCGCCCACCCCCGTTCTGGAGCTGTCATGTCCGATGTCGTCATTGTTGGTGCCAAACGCACCGCCCTGGGTGCCCTGTTGGGCCAGTTCACTGGCGTCCCCGCCACCCAGCTCGGCGCGACCGCCATCCAGGCCGCGCTGGCGCAGAGCGGCATCGCGGCCGACCAGGTGTCGGAAGTGATCATGGGCTGCGTGCTGCCGGCTGGCCTTGGCCAGGCGCCCGCGCGCCAGGCGGCGATTGCTGCCGGTATCCCGGTGTCCACTGGTGCAACCACGATCAACAAGGTCTGCGGCTCTGGCATGAAGGCGGTGATGCTCGGGACCGACGCCATCAAGGCCGGTTCGGCGCGCATCGTCGTCGCCGGCGGCATGGAAAGCATGACCAATGCGCCGCACCTGCTGATGGGCTCGCGCACCGGCATCCGCTTCGGCAGCGCCGAGATGCTCGACCATATGGCCTGGGACGGATTGACCAATCCCTATGACAAGCAGCCGATGGGCAACTTCGGCGAACTGTGCGCGGACAAGTACGGCTTCACCCGCGAAGAACAGGATGCCTTTGCCGCCGAGTCGGTGCGTCGCGCCCAGGCCGCGGTGGCCGATAGTTCGTTCAAGGACGAGATCGCGCCGGTGACCGTCAAGGGTCGCAAGGGCGACGTGGTGGTGGACACCGACGAGCAGCCGGGCAAGTGCGACATCGCCAAGATCCCGACCCTGCGCGCGGCTTTCAAGAAAGACGGCACCATCACCGCCGCAAGCTCCTCGAGCATCAATGACGGTGCCGCCGCACTGGTGCTGATGGGCGCCGATGCCGCGCATGCCGCCGGCATCACGCCGCTGGCGCGCATCGTCGCGCACGCCACCCATTCTCAGGCGCCGGAGTGGTTCACCACCGCGCCAGTCGCCGCAATCAGCAAGGTCCTCGAAAAGGCCGGCTGGCAGGTAGGCGATGTGGATTTGTTCGAGGTCAACGAAGCGTTCGCCACGGTTGCGATGGCGCCGATGCGCGAGCTCGGAATTGCCCACGACAAGCTCAATGTCCGCGGCGGCGCCTGCGCGCTGGGTCATCCGATCGGCGCCAGCGGCGCCCGCCTGCTGGTCACCCTGATCCATGCCTTACGGGCACGGGGCGGACGCAAGGGCGTGGCAGCACTGTGCATCGGTGGCGGAGAAGCGACCGCCGTGGCCATCGAACTGGCCTGAAACCGTTAAGAAGTTGCTAAGCGCCCTGAACCCCAGCGGAATCGCTTGACTCCACCTGAATATTTGTCATGCTATCCGTGTCTGCGCCCCGGAGCGCAGGCATCGTTGCTACCCACTGTTTCATCACTGTCTAGACGAGGAATTACCATGTCCCTGAACAAGATCCTGCTTGCCATGACCCTTGGCCTGGCCCTGTCGGCCTGCTCGAAGTCCGATGACGCCGCTGCGACCGACGCCGCTGCCACCGCGACCGACGCTGCTGCCACCGCCACCGACGCCGCTGCCACCTCGGCCGACGCCGCTGCTACCGCCGTTGACGCCGCTGCTGCCCCGGCTGACGCGATGGCCACCGACGCTGCCGGCGCTGCTGCCGACGGTTCGGCCGCCATGGCTGCTGACTCCGCCGCGACTGCGACCGACGCCGCTGCCGACGCCTCTGCTTCGGCCATGGCTGCCGACGCTTCGGCCGACGCCGCTGCGACCGACGCTGCCAAGAAGTAATCAGCCCAGAAGGCTGCGCTGCACCCGGCCGCCGGCTCACGCCGGCGGCTTTTTTATGCCCGGGAAATTATGCAAAGCACGTTGCAGGTTGCACGTTGCCTCGTGCAAATTGCCGGACCGGATGGAGCTGCGCACGAGTTGAACTTTCCCAGCCTGAACCGCGTCCAATGCGATCGGTTGCAGCACCTTGGCAAGGCTTGGGGCGATGTCTATGCTTGGCCCGCCATGTCATGGCATGACATGGCATCCAATCCGCCTAGACAAGGAAATCCCCATGTCCCTCAACAAGACTCTTCTCGCACTGGCCCTCGGCCTTGCCCTGACCGCCTGCACCAACAAGGACCAGGCTGCTGACGCCGCGTCCGACGCCCAGTCATCCGCCGCCGACGCAACCCAGGCTGCTGCTGACGCCCAGGCTGCTGCTGACACCGCCGCCGGCACCCCGACTGCCGACGCCGCCGCGATGGCCGCTGACGCTGCCTCCACCGCTGCCTCGACCGCGGGCGACGCCGCTGCCACTGCCGGTGATTCCGCCGCGATGGCCGCTGCCGCTGGCACCAGCGAAAGCGCCGACATGCACGCCGACGCCGCGGAAGTGGCCGCAAACGTTGCCGATACGCAGCAGGACGCAGCCAAGTCCGCAGCCGCGGACGCGGCGCACGCTGCCGACGCCGGCAAGCACTAAGCAGTACGCGTCCAGCGGCCTTCCGGCAGCTGGATGGCAAGACCTGAGGGGACGCGCTTCGGCGCGTCCCCTTTTTTTTCGCCTAGAATCCAAGCCCTGTCGAACGGGGCGCACTCATGCCGGTCATTGCAACGGAAATCGATGCACGCAGCGCAGAGTTCCAGGACAACGCAGCACACCTGCGCAGCCTGGTGCAGGACTTGGACCGCCAGATGGAACGCGCGGCCGAAGGCGGTGGCGCCAAGGCCCGCGCCCGCCACACCGGCCGCGACAAGTTGTTGCCGCGCGAACGCATCGCCGCCCTGCTCGACCCGGGCTCGCCGTTCCTTGAATTGTCCGCCCTGGCCGCCCATGGCATGTACGACGACGCCTCGCCCTGCGCCGGCATCATCACCGGCATTGGCCGCGTGCATGGGCAGGAAATCGTGGTGGTGGCCAACGATGCCACGGTGAAAGGCGGCACCTACTTCCCGATGACCGTGAAAAAACACCTGCGCGCGCAGGAAGTGGCGCTGGAAAACCACCTGCCCTGCGTGTACCTGGTCGATTCCGGCGGCGCCTTCCTGCCCCTCCAGGACGAGGTGTTCCCGGACAAGGAGCACTTCGGCCGGATCTTCTACAATCAGGCGCGCATGAGCGCGCTGAACATCCCGCAGGTAGCGGTGGTGATGGGAAGCTGCACCGCAGGCGGTGCCTATGTGCCGGCAATGTGCGACGAGAGCATCATCGTCCGCGACCAGGGCACGATTTTCCTCGGTGGTCCGCCGCTGGTGAAGGCCGCCACCGGCGAAGTGGTGGATGCCGAATCGCTTGGCGGCGCCGATGTCCATACCGCAATCTCCGGCGTCGCCGACCACCTGGCCGAGAACGATGGCCACGCGCTGGCGATCGCGCGCGACGTCATCGCCCACCTCAACCGGAGCAAGGCATTGCCGGTCACCGTGCAGGCACCGAGCGAACCGCTCTACCCGGCCGAGGACTTGTACGGCATCGTGCCGAAGGACGCGCGGCGCCCCTTCGACATCCGCGAGATCATCGCCCGGCTGGTGGACGGCTCCGAGTTCCAGGAGTTCAAGGCGCGCTACGGCAAGACGCTGGTGACCGGTTTCGCGCACATCCACGGCTACCCGGTGGGAATCATCGCCAACAACGGCATCCTGTTCGCCGAGAGTGCGCTCAAGGGCGCGCACTTCATCGAGTTGTGCAACCAGCGCAACATCCCGCTGGTGTTCCTGCAGAACATCACCGGCTTCATGGTCGGCAAGAAGTACGAGAACGCCGGCATCGCCAAGGACGGCGCGAAAATGGTCACCGCCGTCGCCTGCTCGCATGTGCCGAAATTCACCGTCGTCATCGGCGGCAGTTTCGGCGCCGGCAATTACGCCATGTGCGGGCGTGCCTATGGTGGACGCTTCCTGTGGACCTGGCCCAATGCGCGCATCTCGGTGATGGGCGGTGAGCAGGCTGCGTCCGTGTTGGCGACGGTCAAGCGCGACGGCATGGAAGCAGAAGGCAAGACCTGGACGACCGAAGAAGAAGAATCGTACAAGTCGCCGATCCGCGACCAGTACGAGCGCCAGGGGCACCCCTACTACGCAAGCGCAAGACTGTGGGACGACGGCATTGTTGACCCGGTGGACACCCGACGCGTGCTTGGCATGGCGCTGTCGGCGGCGATGAACGCGCCCATCGAGCCCGGCAAGTTCGGCGTCTTCCGCATGTAGGCGACTGATCCGTCAGGACTTCAGAGCCCCGCGGGCCACTGAAATCGGTGCAAAAAAGCTGCGCACTCCGGACTTTCTGCTCAGTTTCGCATTGGCGAGACTGGGCCCGGGACTTGATGCCCGTCACACTAATTTGGCCCGCAATGATGATGGCGCGCACACATCGTTGATCCGCTTCGGGTTTGGGGTAAAGACGTATTGACTCCTACTAGGGCCATCCGTATTCCGGAACTTGAACTCAGGTTTCGTACCCCCCGCAAAACCGGCCCCAGGGATCAAGTTGAACTACTCGCGCCTCCCCCATCGCTACCAGAACGCCGTCCGCGGCGCGGCCCTCGCTTTCTCTTTCGCCGCGATCGCGACGCCGACGCTGGCCGCCTCCATTCCGGCTCCGACCCAGGTGCATGCTGCCGCAGCGACCAGACCGGATGCGGGCACCCGTGCCAGCGCCCGTGCGCGCTATGCCGAGTTGCCGATCGCATTTGAAGCCAACAAGGGCCAGACCGATGCGTCCGTGCGTTTCTTCTCGCGCGCTCCGGGCTACAGCCTGTTCCTGACCCAGGCCGAGGCCGTGTTGAGCCTGCCGCGCGCCAACGACGCCGCGCCTGCCGTGATCCGCATCGGCTTCGACGGCGGCAACACCGCCGCCCGCCTCGCCGGCATCGCGCCCGAGGCTGGCCATAGCAACTATTTCATCGGCAACGCAGCGCTGCGCGATGTCACCCGCTACGGCAAGGTGCGTTACGACGACCTCTACCCGGGTGTGGACCTGGTCTATTACGGCACCGATGGCCAGCTCGAGTATGACTTCGTCGTTTCGCCCGGCAGCGATGCCTCTCGAATCGCGCTGAATTTCGGCGGCGTCCAGAAGATGCACGTGGACGCACAGGGCAACCTGGTGTTGCGCACCACCGCCGGGGACGTCGTGCAGCACGCGCCGATTGCCTACCAGCAGGTCAATGGTGAGCGTCGCGCGGTGACCGCGCAGTACGCTGTCCTCGGCGCCCGCAAGGTCGGCTTCACGATCGGCGCGCATGACGCCACCCAGCCGCTGGTGATCGATCCGGTGCTGGTCTACAGCACCTACCACGGCGGCACGCTGGGCGACCAGGGCAATGACGTGGCGGTGGACGCCTCGTCCAACGCCTATGTCACCGGTCGCGTGAACTCCACCAGCGGCTTTCCGGTGCTGGGCGCCTACCAATCCAGCAGCGGTGGCGCCAGCGACATCTTCATCTCGAAGTTCAGCCCGACGGGCGCCCTGGTGTACAGCACCTACGTCGGCGGCGCGGGCACCGACGAAGGCGCGGGCATCGCCGTGGACAGCAGCGGCAACGCCTATGTCACCGGACGGACCACCTCGATCAACTTCCCGCTGGCCAACGCCTTCCAGTCGACCCTGGGCGGCGTGCAGGACGCGTTCCTGGTCAAGTTGAATGCCAGCGGCAACGGCCTGGTGTTCAGCACCTACCTGGGCGGAAATACCAACCCGGGCGGAAGCAATTTGACCGGAGAGTACGGCTATGGCGTCGCGGTGGATGCCAACAATTCCGCTTATGTGACCGGCCTGGCCGTGTCCACGAACTTCCCGGTGGTCAACGCCTACCAGAGCACCGGCGGCGGCACCTACGACGATGTCTTCGTCACCAAGTTCAGCGCAGCCGGCAACTCGCTGGTGTACAGCACTTACCTGGGCGGCAACCAGTTCGACGAGGGCTACTCGATCGCGGTGGATTCCACCGGCGCCGCCTACGTCGCCGGCATCACGGCCTCGAGCAACTTCCCGCTGGTGAACCCGCGCCAATCGCTGTACGGCGGCAACAACGACGGCTTCCTGGCCAAGCTGTCGCCGGCCGGCAACGCGCTCGTTTACAGCACCTATGTCGGCGGCTTCGGCCAGGACGCCGTCTATGGCGTGGCAGTGGACGCGAACGGCAGCGCCTTCGTCGCCGGCGTGACCTCTTCGGCGAACCTGCCGACCCTCAATTCCCTGCAGGCCTACAACGGCGGCATATCGAGTGCCTCCCCCGACGCCTTCGTCAGCCAGTACACAGCCGCCGGCAACGCCCTGGTGTACGCCACCTTCCTCGGTGGCAGCTCGAACGAATCCGGCATCGGCCTGGCCATTGATGGCAGCGGCAATGCGTACGTGGTGGGGCAGACCACCTCGACCAACTTTCCGACCGTGTCCCCGATCCAGGCCGCCAACGGCAGCGCCACCGGCCTGGCTGACGTGTTCGTCAGCAAGATCAGCGCCGGCGGTACCGCGCTGCTGTATTCCACCTACCTCGGCGGCGCGGGCGACGACTTTGGCAATGACATCGCGGTCAATACCGCAGGCGATGCCTTCATCACCGGCCAGACCAGTTCGACCAACTTCCCGACCGCTAGCGCGCGCCAGGCCAGCAATGGCGGCTCCAGCGACGCATTCGTCGCGCGCATCTCCACGTCCAGCGAAGTGGCGCTGTCGATCTCCGACGTCCGTGTCACTGAAGGCAACAGCGGGACGACCAACGCGACCTTCACGGTCAGCCTCAACAAGGCCGCGACCCAGCCCGTCAGCTTCAACTTCGCGACCACCGATGGCACCGCCACCGCGGGCAGCGACTATGTCGCCCTGTCACTCACCGGCCAGAGCATTCCTGCGGGCAGTTTGAGCAAGACCATCACCGTGCTGGTCAATGGCGACACGGTCGGCGAGCCGGACGAAGTGTTCTACGGCAACATCAGCAACGCCAGCGGCGCCATCGTCGCCGACGCGCAGGGCGTTGCGACCATCGTCAATGACGACGCGATCACCGCGCCGGCCCTGAGCATCGACGACGTCAGCGTGGTCGAAGGCAACAGCGGCACCACCGTGGCCACCTTCACGGTCAGCCTGTCGCAGCAGTCCACCAGCACGGTCGGCTTC
>JBBRZU010000030.1:0-25233 GCA_038236425.1 Lysobacterales bacterium | reverse complement strand
GCTTCGTGCACGCCCGCCGCGCCAAGCGAATGTCCGGACAGCGATTTGGTGGACGAGAACGGCGGAATATTCTCGCCAAAAACGTCGCGGATCGCGCCGAGTTCGGCCACGTCGCCCACCGGCGTCGAGGTGCCGTGGGTGTTGAGGTAGTCGATCGGACCGTCCACGGTGGCCAGCGCCTGGCGCATGCAGCGCGCTGCGCCTTCACCGCTCGGCGCAACCATGTCGGCACCGTCGGAGGTCGCGCCATAACCGACGACCTCGGCGATGATCCGCGCGCCGCGCGCCTGTGCGTGCTCAAGCGATTCGACCACCACCATGCCGCCGCCACCGGCGATGACGAAGCCATCGCGATCGGCGTCATAGGCGCGCGATGCGGCTTCCGGCGTGTGGTTACGATGCGAGCTCAGCGCGCCCATGGCATCGAACAGCATCGTCTGTGCCCAGTGCAGTTCCTCGCCGCCACCGGCGAACACGATGTCCTGCTTGCCCAGCTGTATCTGCTCCATCGCTGCGCCGATGCAATGCGCCGATGTCGCGCAGGCGGAGGAAATCGAATAGTTGAGGCCGCGGATGCCGAAGCCGGTGGCCAGGTTTGCCGACACCGTCGAGCACATGGTGCGCGTGACCATGTACGGACCGACCCGGCGAACGCCCTTGGCACGCAGGAGGTCGGCGGCTTCCACCTGGTTGGCGCAGGAACCGCCGCCGGAGCCGGCAATCACGCCGACGCGCGGGTCGGAAATGGACGCGGCATCCAGGCCGGCATCGGCGATGGCATCAGCCATGCTGACGTAGGCGAAGGCAGCGGCATCGCCCATGAAGCGGCGCTGCTTGCGATCGATGCGTGCATCGAGATCAACCTGCGGCATGCCGCCAACCTGGCTGCGGAAGCCGAGCTCGGCATATTCGGGGATGAACCGGATGCCGGAGTCGAGGTTGCGCAGGGAATCCGCGACCGCGTCGCGGGTGCTGCCGAGGCAGGAGACGATACCCAATCCAGTGATGACTACGCGTTTCATTGCGACCTCACATTGCATCGGTGGAAGTGAACAGGCCGACCCGCAGGTCGGTTGCCTTGTAGATCTCGCGGCCATCCACCGACATGGTGGCGTCGGCAATCGCGAGCACCAGCCTGCGCTCGACAATGCGCTTGATGTCCACCTGGTAGGTGACGCGCTTGGCAGTCGGCAGCACCTGGCCTGCGAACTTCACTTCGCCCACGCCGAGGGCGCGGCCGCGACCGGGATTGCCTTTCCACACCAGATAGAAGCCGACCAACTGCCACATCGCATCCAGGCCCAGGCAGCCGGGCATCACCGGGTCGCCGTGGAAATGGCACTGGAAGAACCACAGGTCCGGATTGATGTCGAGCTCGGCGCGGATCTCGCCCTTGCCGAAGGCGCCGCCCTCGTCGCTGATATGGCTGATGCGATCCATCATCAGCATGTTGGGCA
This sequence comes from Lysobacterales bacterium, assembly GCA_038236425.1. GTDB lineage: Bacteria > Pseudomonadota > Gammaproteobacteria > Xanthomonadales > Xanthomonadaceae > Arenimonas. The sequence goes on along the minus strand of JBBRZU010000030.1, from coordinate 23,776 downwards.
GCGGCAAGCGGCCGTTCTCTGGGCCGAACATCTCGCCCATGGCGCAGGAGATCAACTGGTCGCGCGTGAACGCAGCTTGCATCGGGAATCCGTCGTCGGCCGCGCCACATGCGCGTGGAGACCAATTGTCGCCCACTTGGAGCAATCGCGCGACGCTGTGCCTGCGCGACCGGCGCAATTGCCTGATTCCCTTGTACCGTTCGCCGGCGTATGCATGCCGGCGTTCATGATCGGGTCATGCAATCCGCGCAAAAAGCTCGTCGCGGGTGAGCGCCTCGTTGTCGCTTGCGTCGCGTGCGCGATACTCGAACGTGCCCGATTCCAGGCCGCGCCCGGACACCACCACGCGGTGCGGGATACCGATCAATTCCATGTCCGCCAGCATCGGTCCCGGGCGCAGCCCGCGGTCATCCAGGCAGGCTTCCGCGCCGCGCGCCAACAGCTCCTCGTACAGCGCTTCGGCGGCATTGACGACGGCCGGATCGTTCTTTGGATTGATGATGCACACCGCCACCTGCCAGGGCGCCATCGGGCCCGGCCAGCGGATGCCGGCAGCGTCGAAATTCTGCTCGATCGCGGCGGCGACGATGCGGCTGACGCCGATGCCGTAGCAGCCCATGAACATGACCTGCGCCTTGCCCTCCGCATCGAGCACGGTGGCGCCCATGGCCTGCGCATATTTCTGCCCGAGCTGGAACACATGGCCGACCTCGATGCCGCGGGCGATGCCGAGCGTGCCGTGTCCGTCGGGTGACGGGTCGCCCTCGACCACGTTGCGGATGTCGACGACCTGCGCCGGCTCGGGCAGATCGCGGCCCCAGTTTACGCCGGCAAGATGGAAGCCTTTTTCATTGGCGCCGACCACGAAGTCGGCCATTGCCGCGACACTGCGGTCGGCGATGACAGTCACCGGCTTGAGCGCGCCGATCGGACCAATGAAACCCGGCTCGGTGCCAAGGTGCTCGGCGATTTCTGCTTCGGTTGCCATGCGGTAGTCGGCAAGGCCATCAAGCTTGCGCAGCTTGATCTCGTGCGCGGCATGGTCGCCGCGCACCAGCGCGAGCACGAAGCCCTGCTCGCCAACCAGCGCCAGTGACTTGACCGTGCGCGCAAGCGGGATGCCGAGCAATTCGGCGACCATCTCGCAAGTGCGCTGGTAGGGCGTCACGACTTTGTGCATGTCCTCGGACGGTGCGGGGCGCGCTGCAGCCGGTGCAACCGCTTCGGCCATCTCGAGGTTTGCCGCATAGTCCGAGCCACTCGAAAAGGCGACTGCATCCTCGCCACTGTCGGCCAGCACGTGGAACTCGTGCGAGGCACTGCCACCGATCGCGCCGGTGTCGGCGGCAACCGCGCGAAAGCGCAGGCCCAGGCGGGTGAAGATGCGTGCGTAGGCGTCGTACATCACCTTGTAGGTATCGGCCATCGAGGCCGCGTCCAGGTGGAAGCTGTAGGCGTCCTTCATCAGGAACTCGCGCGCGCGCATGATCCCGAAGCGCGGCCGGATCTCGTCGCGGAACTTGGTCTGGATCTGGTAGAAATTGATCGGCAGCTGCTTGTAGCTGCGCAGCTCCTGGCGGGCGAAGTCGGTGATCACTTCTTCGTGGGTGGGGCCGTAGACGTAGTCGGCCTCCTTGCGGTCCTTGATCTTGAGCAACTGGCCGCCGAACTTTTCCCAGCGCCCGGTTTCTTCCCACAACTCGCGCGGCTGGATCGAGGGCATGATCATCTCGATGGCGCCGGCGCGGTCCATTTCCTCGCGCACGATGCGCTCGACCTTGCGCAGCGTGCGCAGGCCCAGCGGCGACCATGTGTACAGGCCGGCACCCAGCTTGCGGACCATGCCGGCACGCAACATCAGCCGATGGCTGCTGATCTCGGCATCGGCGGGCGTGTCCTTGCTGGTGGACAGGTGGAAGCTGGACAGGCGCATGTGGGTGAACCAAGGCGAAAACGGACCGTCATTGTAGCGGCGCGGATTCGACCCCGCCGCCTATTTCGGCTTGGTTTCCGGCTCCGCGGGTGGCGACATCGGGATCACGTTGATGTCCTCGCGCATGGACACGAGCTCGTACTTGCGCCCCTTGGGCGGCTTGTCGGTGAGTTGCAGCACGCCATTGCCGTCGCGCCAGCGGTACAGCTTGGGCTTGGCCGCTTCTGCGGCAACCTCGGCTTTTTCGGCCCGATCCTGGGCCTGGTCGGCCGTCTCGAAGCCGGGATGGCCGAGTTTCCACCAGCCCACCGCCGCCCCCAGGGCCAGTCCGGCAATCACGGCGACACCTGCGCGCATGCCTGTCTCCAGCAGGCGGGGCAACGGCCCCGACAAGGCAATCTTGCCACGCTACACTGCCGGCATGGATCCTTCCGACCACTCCGAACCCGAACACAGCAGCGCAGACACCGGCAGCCACGCCGAAAGCCAACGCCCGCGCAACCGGCATATCTACCTGCTGCCAAACCTGTTGACCACGCTCGGCCTGTTCTCCGGCTTCTACGCGATCCTGGCCGCCGCCAGCGGTCGCTTCGAGCACGCCTGCCTGGCGGTGTTCCTCGCCGGCATCTTCGACGGCGTGGATGGACGCGTGGCGCGGATGACCGGCACCAGTTCGGAATTCGGCGTGCAGTACGATTCGCTCGCCGACCTGGTGAGCTTCGGCATGGCCCCTGCGCTGGTGATGTACCACTGGGCGCTGGTGAGCATGCGCGTGGATGGCCCGATCGCCGGCAAGGTCGGCTGGGCTGCGGCGTTCCTGTATGTCGCCTGCGCTGCATTGCGGCTGGCCCGGTTCAATACCCAGGTCGGCGTGGTCGACAAGCGCTGGTTCATCGGCTTGAACAGTCCCTCGGCGGCAGCGTTGATGATGGGCTTCGTGTGGTCCATGAGCGCCTGGGACATCCCGGGCCAGACGCTGCGCTTTGTCGCCACCGGCGTGACCATCCTCAGTGCGCTGTTGATGGTCAGTGGTTTCCGTTACACCAGCTTCAAGGGTGGCCAGCCGCGCGAGCGGGTGCCATTCTGGGTGATGCTGCTGATCGTCGGCTTCCTGGTGGCGTTGATCATCGATCCGCCGCGGGTGCTGTTGACCGTTGCCCTCGTGTACGCCGCATCGGGCCCGACGTATTGGCTGTGGCAGCGCACGCGGCGCAAGCCGCCGGCATCGGGCGCGGTGGCCTCGTGAGCTGGAGTGCCGAGCAGCATCGCCTGCTGGCCGGGATGGGCTTGCAGCCGATGCGCGAACGCGGCACGGAGCCCGAGCCGGCACGGCGCGCGCAGGAAACCCGCCCGCCCGTGGTCAAGCCGGCCGCGTTGCTCGACGCCTTGCATCGCGCGGCCGGAGGTGGCGATATCTCCGGATTGGTCGCCGACCTGGAGCGCTTGCGTGGGGAACCTGCGCTCAAGCGTGCCTTGTGGCCGCGCCTGCGGGCGCTGCGCAGGCACTGATTGATGAACGCGCGTGTCGCTGACGCTTCGCAGGTCCGGGTCATGCGCCAGGCCGACATCGACCCCGTGTCGGCGATCGAACTTCGCGCCTATCCCTTTCCCTGGACGCCGGGCATCTTCCGCGACTGCCTGCGCGCAGGCCACGAATGCTGGGTGCTGGATTCGCGTGCCGGCATCATCGGCTATGGCGTGCTGAGCACTGCGGCTTCCGAGGCGCACGTGCTCAACGTCTGCATCGCGCCCGAGCACCAGGGGCACGGCCATGGCCGGCGCATGTTGCGGCGGCTGGTGGACATCGCGCGCTGGCACATGGCCGATCGCGTGTTCCTGGAAGTGCGGCCATCCAATCCCGGGGCGATCGCGCTGTACGACAGCGAAGGTTTCAACGAAATCGGCCGCCGGCCAAATTACTATCCCGCGAAGAAGGGCCGCGAGGATGCCATCGTCATGGCGATGGAGCTGCTTGCGCCCGAGCCTTGAGCCGTTCCTTCGCCAGCCACTCGGGCAGGGCGTCGCGTGCATGCAGGTAACCGGCCTCGACCACGTCGTGGAAGCGCGAGACATCCAGGATGCTGAACTGGGTCACCGGCGGCGCGAGTAGCAGGTTGGCCTGGCCACCCAACTCGCGCACGCGGGCGACGGTGCCGATCTCGGTGGACTTGAGGATCAGCGTCGCCAGTCCCGGCAGCCGGATGCGCTTGCGTGAGCGCAGCAGGCGTTGCCGGAGCAGCGCCCACCCCGATGGCACGTGGTCGTAGTCGATCCGGTAGTCCTTGCGCGTGCTCAGGTCCACCGCGATTACCCGCGCGACCGGCATGGTGCGCATCACGTCCACCGGCAAGCTGTTGAGCACCGAACCGTCGATCGCCAGGTGGCCGTCGTGTACTGCCGGCGGCATCACGCCCGGCAGCGCGGCGCTGGCACGCAAGACATGCCAGGTCGGCCCGCGCGTGTGCACATTGCTCAGGCCCGTGGACAGGTTGCTGGACAGGCAGAAGAACGGGATCGGCAGGTCTTCCAGGTTGCCCGGGAGCACCTTGCGCAACAGTCGCACCATGCGCCCGCCGCTGAGCAGGGACACCAGCGGCAGCGTGTAGTCGGAAAATGGCTTGCCTTTGACGAAGCCCTTGTAGGCCGCGTCGATCACCTGTTCGGGCGGCCAGTCCTGGGCAATGGCGGCCGCCATGATCGAGCCGATGCTTGAGCCACCGATCCAGTCGACGGGCAATCCGACCTCGCGCATGGCCTGGTACACGCCGAGGTGGGCAAAGCCGCGCGCCGCGCCTGCGCCGAGCACCAGTCCGACCGCCTTGCCGGACAGGATGCGGGCGATGCGCGCCAGGTCCTCGGGATGGTCCGCGCGATAGTGCAGGTGGTAGGCGAGTCTGCGCGGCTCCAGCCAGGCCAGCGTGCCCTGGATCGGCGTATTGGCCGGATGCACCAGCATCAGGGCATGGCCCGATCCGCCATGGCGTTCGCCGACTTCGGTGAGGGTGCGTTCCCAGTCGCGCGGCGCTGGCTCATCGCCGGACAGCGCGATGCGCAGCACCAGGTCGGCCTGTCGCAGGCAAAACGCCGACCACGGCGTGGCGCCGGGATCGCAGCGGAACACGATGGTCTTGCCCTGTGCCTCGAGCCCGGAGACCCAGTGTTTGATGCGGTCTTCCACCGGTTCGTCCATGCCCAGCGCATGGCGCGGCGCGGCCGCTTCGCCCAGCGCGTCGCGGCGCAATTCAACTACCGATTCGGGCGCACCCAAAGCCTTGGCAAGGCGCGCGCAGGCATCCTGCAGGCCCGGCGAATCATCCAGCGGCAGCACGGCGATGGTTCGCGGCGGACGCTGCCCCGCGGACTCGGGTTGCATGTTCTGGCGCAGGCGATCGGCGACACTGGCCGCCAGTTTCATCACCAGTGCCGGGTTGTGTTTCGCCAGCACCTCGAAACCCTGGCGATCCACCTTCACCAGCAGGCTGTCGCGGATGGTGCGCACGCCGGCACTGCGCGGTTGGCCGGTCAGCAGGCCGGCTTCGCCGACGCAATCACCGGGGGCGACTTCACCGAGCAGCACGTCTTCCTCGCCGGGCGACGTGGGCAGGTCGCGCCACACGCGCAGGCGGCCACGCACCAGCAGGTAAAGCGCGTCGCCCGGGTCATCCTGGTGGAACAGCCAGCGGCCACCTGCGAGCTCGACCGTCTCAAGCAGCGACCACAGGACCGGCTGGTCGAACGCGATGCCGAAATAGCGCTGCAGCATTGCCATCGCCGCGGCGTCGAGCGGCGCCTGCGGCGGATCCACGGCGATCATGCGCGGGCAGCGTCGGGCAGGTTGCGGCGGATCACCTGCAGGCCTTCGAAGATGCGCGAAATGGATGCCAGCAGGCCGACGACATGGCGCTCGTCGTCCTCGGAGAATGCCTGGCCGTCGCGGCGATTGAGTATCTGCGCCACCGCGAACACCTCGCCGCCGCGGTCGAACATCGGAAGGCACATCAGCGAACGCGTGTGGTAGCCAAACAACTTGTCCACGTCCGGATTGAAACGTGGGTCGGCGTAGGCGTCGGCGATGCGCTCGGACTTGCCACTGGCGGCGACAGCTCCGGCAATGCCGCTGCCGATCGGAATGCGGATTTCCTGCCGTCCGGCCAGGCCTTCGGTGACGCGCAGCAGCAGCGTCTGGCTTTGGCGATCGACCAGGAACAGCGAGGCACGCTCGGCATCGAGCAGTTGCGCCAGCTTGCGGGTGATCGCGAACAACGACTGCTCGAGCATGGCGTGGAAGACGCTGTCGTTGGCCAGCGTTGTGGCGTCGAGGAAGCGCACGGCTTCGTCGGTGATGTCCTGCAGGCGCTCGCGGAACGCGGCCTCGTCCATGGCGTCCACTTCGGCGCCGATGTCCTGCTTCTGCCGGTTGTCGGCGAGCATCTGCATCATGTGGCTGGTGTTGGCCAGCACCGAATCGCTGAAGCTCGACAGGCGGCCATCCTCGAGATGCACGATGCGGTCGGCGATATCGAGGATGCGATTGTCGTGGGTGACCAGCAGGATCGTGCAGCCCTGCTCGCGGGCCAGCGTCTTCATCCGGTCCACGACTTCGCGGCCCGACTGCTTGTCGAGCGAAGCGGTGGGTTCGTCGGCCAACAACATCGCCGGCTCTGATGCGAGGGCGCGGGCAATAGCGACACGCTGGCGCTGGCCGCCGGACAATTGTTCGGCCTTGTAGTGGATACGCTCGCCCAGGCCGACCGCCTCGAGCATGGCCACGGCGTGCTTGTGGCGATCACGGGCATGCGGGTACTTGCCGGTCACACGAAGGCCCAGCTCGACGTTCTGCACGGCGGTCAGTGCGCCAAGCAGGTTGTGCGACTGGAAGATGAAGCCAATCTGCTTGCGGACGCTTTCCAGCACCGCGCTCGATGCCCCGCGCAGCTCCTTGCCGAGCACCTGAACGGACCCTTCCTGGGTCGATCGCAGGGCGCCGACCAGGGTGAGCAGCGTAGTTTTTCCCGAGCCGGATGGACCGGTAACGATCACTACTTCGCCCTGCGGGATCTGCACCTCGACGTCGAACAGAATCTGCTTGCGAAGGGTGCCGCGGCCGTAATGGTGGTTGAGGGCCGAGACCCGGATGGGCGCGCTGGACATCAGAACACCTCCGCCGGATCGAGCGTGCGCACTTTTCGCACCGCCAGCAATGCCGACAGCGCGCACATGCCAATGGTCAGCACAAACACGAAGCCGAGCCGTTCGCTGGTCACTGCCAGTGGCAGCGATGTTGCCGCGGCCGCCCGGCCATACAGGAAGTGCGCCAGCGCCACGCCCGGGATGAAGCCGAGCACGCCGAGGATCGCCGCCTGCTGCAGCACGATGCCGGACACAAAGCCGTTGCTGTAGCCCATCGCGCGCAGCGTTGCGTATTCGTGCAGGTGCTCGGACACGTCGGCAAACAGGATCTGGTAAACGATGATCGCGCCCACCACCAAGCCCATGATGGCGCCGAAGGCGAACACATAGCCGATCGGCGTGGCGCGGTTCCAGTAGTCCTTCTCGCGGGCGACGAAGTCGGCCTTGGTCATCACCAGCACGTCCGCAGGCAGGTTTTTGCGCAGGCGGTCGCGCACCAGGTTGGCATCGGCGCCGCCGCGCAGGGTGATCAAGCCGAGCTGGATGTCGTTGCGCGCACGATCAGGAAACAGGCGCAGCCAGTTGTCGTCGCTGGTCAGCAGGCTGCCGTCGATGCCGAACGAGGTGCCCATCTCAAACAGGCCGCCGATGTTGACGGTGCGGTTGTTGACCTCGGTGACCAGGATGCCGCCGTCGCGCAGGGTCTTGGCGACTGGACCGAACTCCGGGCGCGAGCGTGCATCGAACAGCACCGTGTCCTGGTTGCGCAACAGGTAGCGATGCTCTTCGAAACCCGGTGCGTCGAGGATGTCGTCGGACGGGTGGAACCCGACCAGGTTGATGGTGCGACGCTGGTTGGTCCACGGGTTCTTCCAGACCGCAGGAAAGATGTAGACCGGGGCCACGGACGCAACATCCTTGTCGCCCAGCGTGTCATACAGGCGTCGGATCGAGAACGTCTCGGGCCGCACGATGAACACGCTGTCCGGGCTGAACAGGGCGATGTCGTACTTGAGCCGCTCGTGGAAGCGCACTGCGCTCTCGAACAGTGCCGAGCGGAAACCGAGCTGCATCATGATCAGCAACACCGCAAAGCCGATGCCGAGCAGTGCCACGGCCAGCCGCAGCGGACGATGGCGCAGTTGCAGCCAGCCGAGCGGCGCGGTCATTTTGCGTCGCGCCGTCCGATGACGACCTCGACTTGCAGGTTGGTCAGCGAGGCGGCGATCGCCGGATCATCCAGGCGCACCTCGACCTCGATGATGCGGGCATCCTTGCGTGCCGCCGGATCGGTGCCCATCTGGTCGAGCTTGCGCACCTGTTGGCGGATGCGCTCGACCGTGCCGGTCAGCTTGCGGCCGAGGGCGCGGCTGGTGATGGTGGCCGGCTGGCCGACGCGTACCTGGCTGATCTCCGTCTCATAGACCTCGGCAATCGCGTACATGCGCTCGATGCGGGCCAGGTCCAGGATGCCTTCCATGCCGATCACCTCGCCCGGGCGGACGTGGATATCAATGACCCGGCCGGCGACTGGCGCGCGCACGATGGCCCGCTGCTGGTTCGCCAGCGCAGTCTTGATTTCAGCATCGGCCAGCGCGACGGCGCCCGCTGCAGCGCCCGCTTCGGCGCGAGCAGCGGCGCAATCGGCCTTGCTGGCATCGGCATCGCCCTTGGCGCGCTCGGCGTCCTCACTTGAGGTGAGTTTTCGCGCGAGCAGGTCCTGGCGGCGTTTGGAGACATTGGCGGCGACGGTGGAGCGGACGCAGACCGAGGTCGCCTGGCTGTGCGCGGCGATGGCCTGGCGGTTGCGGTATTCGCGCTCCGAGTGCGCCTGGGCAAGCCGGGCTACCAGCAATGGCGCCGCTTCCGTGATCGCCAGCACCTGGCCGGCGGTGACGTCGCTGCCACGTTCGACCATCAGCTTGCCCAGCATCACGCCGCCGATGTTGTCGGGCGTGCTGGGTGCGGTAACGCGCAGGGTGCCCTGGTAGGGCTCGATTCGGCCGAGCGCGGAAACCTGCGCCTGCGCGAGTGGCGCAAAGCCGAGGTATACCGCTGTCAGGAACAACAGCACGCGAAACTCTGGCCGCGGTGAACGCCGGCATCCTGGTACGGATTGCATTGGACCTCCCCTCAGACAACTCGCCGTTCAGCGAGCTTAACCGGACCGGCGGGGTTGCGTCCATCCGCCCGGGTACGGGGCCGCGTGATGCGAGCGCTTCGCCAACACAGGCAGTCAGCTCGCGAGTGCATCCCGACGAAGGGCAAGACGATCGCGCTCGACGCCAAAGCGCGCGATGCGTTCGTTTTCCTGCGCCACCACCTCAGGCGGTGCATTGGCGACGAAGTTGGCGTTGGACAATTTGCCGCGTGCCTTGTCCAGCTCGGCACCCAGGCGCTTGATCTCCTTGTCCAGGCGCGCGACTTCCTGCGCCTTGTCCACCAGGCCCTCGAGTGGAATGCTGATCGCCAGGCCGCCGATCGCGACTGGCGCCGAGAACGCAGGCGATGGCGCGTCGCCTGCCGCGCGCACGTCGCTGGCGCGGACCAGGAACTTCAGCGCATCGGCAAAACGCGCCATACGCTCGAAATCGCTGGCATCGCCTTCGTCGAACAGCAGCTGGATCTGCGCGGCCGGCGAGAGGTTGTTCTCGCCGCGCACGCGGCGCACCGCACTGACCACGGCCTTGAGCCACTCGACATCGGCCACGGCGCGCGCATCTGCGGGCAGGGCATCGGCCTGCGGCCAGGGCTGGGTGCTGATGCTGTCGCCGGCGATGCCAAGGCGCGCTGCAACCGATTGCCAGATCTCTTCGGTGATGAAGGGAATCAGTGGGTGCAGCAGGCGAAGCACCTGCTCGAGCACCACCAGCAGGGTGCGGCGCGTGCTCGCTGCGGCGACTGCGTCCGTGCCATGCAGCGCGGGCTTGGCCAGCTCCAGGAACCAGTCGCAGACTTCGTTCCAGGTGAACTCGTACAGGGCCTGCGCCGCCAGGTCGAAACGATAGGCCGCGAACTGCGTGTCCACTTCGCGGATGGTCGCGGCCAGCTTGGCCAGGATCCAGCGCTCTGCTTCTGTGGGAGCGACTTCTGTGGGAGCGGCTTCTGTGGGAGCGGCTTCAGCCGCGAATGAGTTTGCCGCGGTGTCTGGAGTCGCGGCTGAAGCCGCTCCCACAGGAGTGGCCCCAGCAGGAGCGTCGTCGAGGTTCATGAGGACGAAGCGGGCGGCATTCCACAGCTTGTTGCAGAAATTCTTGTAGCCTTCGGCGCGCTCAAGGTCGAACTTGATGTCGCGGCCATGGGTGGCCAGCGAGGCGAAGGTGAAGCGCAGCGCATCGGCGCCGAACGCGGGGATGCCGTCCGGGAACTCGCGGCGCGTGGCCTTCTCGATCTTGGCCGCCATCTGCGGCTGCATCAGTCCGGCGGTGCGCTTTGCAATGAGATCGTCCAGCGAGATGCCGTCGATGATATCGATCGGGTCGAGGATGTTGCCCTTGGACTTGGACATCTTCTGTCCGTCCTTGTCGCGCACCAGGCCGGTGATATAGACGTCGCGGAACGGTACTTCGCCGGTGAAGTGGTCGGTCATCATGATCATCCGGGCGACCCAGAAGAAGATGATGTCGAAGCCGGTCACCAGCACCGAGGTCGGCAGGTAGCGGTCGTAGCCCAGGCGCTGCATGGCCTCGGGATCGGGCCAGCCGAGCGTGGAATGCGACCACAGCGATGAGCTGAACCAGGTCTCGAGCACGTCGTTGTCGCGGGTGAGCACGGCATCGGCGCCCAGGCTGGCGCGGGCGCGCACTTCGTCTTCGCTGCGGCCGACGTGGATGCCGCCCTGCGCGTCGTACCAGGCCGGGATGCGATGGCCCCACCACAGCTGGCGGCTGATGCACCAGTCCTGGATATTCCCCATCCAGTGCCGGTAGGTGCTGACCCAGTTCTCGGGCACGAAGCGGACGCTGCCTGGCTTCCCATCAACACCGTCCACCAGTTCCAGGCCGCGCTTGGCGAGCCCATCCATCTTCACGAACCACTGGTCGGTGAGATAGGGCTCGATCACCTGGCCTGTACGGTCGCCCCGCGGCACCTGCAGCTTGTGCTTCTTTTCCTCGACCAGCAGGCCGAGGGCTTCGAGATCCGCGAGCACGATCCTGCGCGCCGCGTAGCGATCCAGGCCGCGATACTTTTCCGGTGCGTTGTCGTTGATCGCCGCATCGGGCGTGAGGATGTTGATCAGCGGCAGCGCATGGCGCTGGCCGACCGCGTAGTCGTTGAAGTCATGCGCGGGCGTGACCTTAACCACGCCAGTGCCGAACTCGCGGTCCACGTAGTCGTCGGCGATGATCGGGATCTCGCGCCCGGTCAGCGGCAGCGTCACCGACTTGCCGATCAGGTGCGTGTAGCGCGCATCCTCGGGATGCACCATCACTGCGGTGTCGCCGAGCATCGTTTCGGGGCGCGTGGTCGCGACTACCAGCGACCCGCTGCCGTCCGACAACGGATAGCTGATCGACCACAGGAAGCCGTCTTCCTCCTCCTGTACAACCTCGAGGTCGGAGATCGCAGTCTTCAGCACCGGATCCCAGTTCACCAGGCGCTGGCCGCGATAGATCAGGCCTTCTTCATGCAGGCGCACGAAGGTTTCGACGACGGCTTTCGACAGGCCTTCGTCCATGGTGAAGCGCTCGCGCGACCAGTCGCCGCTCGCACCCATGCGCCGCATCTGCCGACTGATGGTGTCGCCGGATTCCTGCTTCCAGCCCCAGACGCGCTCGATGAAATCCTCGCGACCCAGGTCGTCGCGGGTCAGGTTCTCGCGCGCCAGGTTGCGTGCCACCACCATCTCGGTGGCGATGCCGGCATGGTCGGTGCCGACCTGCCAGAGCGTGTCGAAGCCGCGCATGCGGTGGTAGCGGATCAGCGCGTCCTGCAGCGTGTGCTGGAACGCGTGGCCCATGTGCAGGGTGCCGGTGACGTTCGGCGGCGGCAGCATGATGGTGTAGGGCGTGCCGGTGCCGCTGGGCTTGAAGCAGCCGTTCGCCTCCCACTGTGCGTACAGGCGGGTTTCGAAGGTTTGCGGTTCGAAGCTTTTGTCCATGTCGTTCAAAGGGGGCTCTCACGGCGGCGCGCCCGGCGCGGGGGCGGGTGGGGGATGGCGGATTTGATGGGGTAAAACTTTAGCAAATCGCGGCTGAAGCCGCTCCCACAGGGGCTAGGGGAGTTCGGCGAAGGCGTTGCGGGTGAGGTTTTCCGGGGCGCTGTCGGTGCAATGCACCTCGTCTTCGATACGCACGCCGCCGTATTTGGACAGGTGTTCGACCCGCTTCCAGTCCACCACCTTGGCGTGCAGCCCGGCGCGCAGGCCGGCCAGCAGGGTCGGGATGAAATAGATGCCCGGCTCGATGGTCACCACCATGCCCGGCGCCAGTGTGCGGGTCATGCGCAGGAACGGGTGGCCGGCCGGGCGCGGGATCAGATTGCCGTCGGCATCGCTGAAGCCGGCCACGTCATGCACCTGCAGGCCAATCGGATGCCCAAGGCCGTGCGGGAAAAACACCGAACTCACTCCGGTATCGAGCATCTGCCCCGGATCCATGTCCACGATCTCCAGCGCCTTGAGCACGCTACCCAGGCGCAGGTGGCATTCCAGGTGCAGGTCGCGATAGTCGACGCCTGCGCGAACTTTCGACGCCAGGTGCTGCTGCTCCTGGTCCACCGCGCCGACCAGGTCGGCGAACGCTGCATCGCCATCGCCCCAGGTGCGGGTGATGTCGGAGGCATAGCCATCCACTTCGGCGCCGGCGTCAATGAGCAGCGAGCGATGCTGCGAGGGCACGCGCGTGCTCTTGTACTGGTAGTGCAGGGTGGCGCCGTTTTCGTTGAGCGCCACGATGTTGTTGTACGGCACGTCGCTGTCTGTGTGTCCCGCGGCCGCCAGGTAGGCAGCATTGATCGCCGCTTCGGAGCCGCCGGCGCGAAAGGCCTCGCGTGCGGCAGCGTGGCCGCGGACGGCATGTCGCTGGGCCTGGCGCATCTTGTCCAGTTCGTAGGGCGTCTTGTAGGCGCGCTGGTAGTGCAAGGCATCCAGCAACAGCTTGGGATTGTTCGGCACCACGCCCGGCAGCGACGCATCGGCTTCGCCGATGATCGCCGCTTTTGCAGCCAGCGGCGCGAGGATCGCGGCCGCCTGACCCGGTTCGGTGATGATGCGAATGTCGAAAAGCGACACCCAGTCACCCGACGGGGCGCTCGGCGGCACGTGCCAATAGTCATCAGGCTGGTAATAGACCAGGATCGGCTTGTCGCCCGGTGCATAGGCAATCCAGCTGTCGTGGTGCCGGGTGAGCGGCAGCCAGGCCTTGAACTGCGGGTTTGCCTTGAATGGATAGGGCATGTCATCGAGGAAGCGCATCTTCTCGATACCCGCAGCCACGATCAGTCGCTCGAACCCTGATTTTGCAAGCGCCGCATCGGCGCGCGCGCGCACGACGGCGAGGTGATCGGCGTAGGAGGCATGTGACGAAGGCAGGGCCATTGGATTAGGATTCACTGCGTGGCGGTCGATGCGGCCATTCTGCCTCAACAGGGACGAAGGAAGGCATGCAGGACCAGAGAGACGATGGTGGGTTCCTTGGCAAGCCAGCATGGTTCTGGAGTGCGGCCGCCCTGGTGCTGGGGCTGTCGCTGTCCGCCCTCGGCGCGTGGGTCCAGCATGAAAGCCTCGAGCGCAGCGAGCGTGCGATGCTGGCGCGTCGCGCGGAGGCCACCTTCCAGGCGATTTCGGCGCAACTTCAGAGTTGCGGGTTGCTGGTGCGCACGGTGCAGACGCTGTATCTGTCTTCCGAATCAGTCACCGACACGGAATTCGACACGTTTTACGCCAACCTGCGGCCGCGCACCCAGTTTCCGAGCTTGCAGGCGATTGCAGTTGCCACCAGGGCGCCGGGCGCCGATGGTCGCGAGCATTTCCCGACCGTGCAGATCGCGCCGGTCGAAGGCAACGAGTCCCTGCGCGGCCTGGACGTGCTCGGGCAGCCGGCGAACCTGAAGGGCCTGCTGTTGTCGCGCGACACCGATGAGCCGGCGATGTCGGGCGCATTCACGCTGATCCAGCGCGCCGGCCTGCCCGGCGTCAATCGTGATGGCATCACGATCCGGCTGCCGATATTTTCGCCGGGCCGACCGCCACTGGACGAGGCGGCACGGCGCGCACGATTCATCGGATCGATCGCCGCATCGTTCCAGGTGCGAACCTTGATCGAGGGATCCCTGCCCGCGGGTGCGCCCGATTCGCTGAGCATCGCGGTCACGGACGTGACCGATGGCCTGGACCAGGGCTTGTTCGGTACGAACGCAATCGAAGTTCCGACAGGATGGGCAGCTTCGGAATCGGCATTCCGCTTTGAACGGGCGCTGCAGTTTGGCGGCCGTACCTGGCAGATCCGGATGTCCGGTTTGGCCGGTACGGGCACGTCTGCATGGGCGCCCTGGCTCAGTTTTGCCGCTGGCGCGCTGGCCAGCGTGCTGCTGGCATTGCTTGCCTGGTCGGTGGCGAGTACCCGGGCCCGGGCCCTGGTCCTGGCGCGACAAATGGCCGCGCAGTACCAGGAAAGTGAATTGCGCTTCCGTGCCTTGAACGAGCTGTTGCCGACCCTGGTCCTGCTCTCCCGCCCGGATGGTGGTCTGATCTATGCGAACAAGGCGGCGCGCAACCGCCTGGTGCTCTCGGACCCGCTGCTTCCGGCCCAATCGCTTTTCGACATCTTCGAAGACCCCACACTTGAACGGGACATCCGTGCCTCGGCCGCCGCAGGCAAGTCGGTGCGTAATGCATCGATCCGCTGCGCTGGCCCCGACCATGACGCGTTCTGGGCAACGCTGTCGGTGTCGCCCATCGACCTGGATGGCAAGCCGCACCTGCTGGCGGTCGCAAACGATGTGACCGAGTTGCGCGACCTCAATGAAATGCTCAGCTACCAGGCCAGCCATGACTCGCTGACCGGGCTGAACAACCGGCGCGAATTCGGGCGCCGGCTGGACCTCGCGATTAGCAGGGTGGAGGCGGGCGGTCCGGCATCGGCGCTGCTGTACTTCGACCTGGACCAGTTCAAGATCATCAACGACACCTCGGGCCACCACGTGGGCGACCAATTGCTGTCGCAACTGGCGTCGTTGCTTGGCAGCCACCTGGTGGAAGGCGAGACGCTGGCGCGCCTGGGTGGCGACGAGTTCGGCATCCTGCTCGAACCGGCCACGCGCGAGCGCGCACTCGAGTTCGCCGAGCGCATGCGCCTGGAGATCGACGGCTTTGTCTTTGGTGCCGACCAGCGCATCTATGCCGTCAGCGTCAGCGTTGGCCTGGTCCTGATCGACCGCCCGGGGCTGAGCCGCCGCGAGGTGCTGTCGCTGGCCGACACCGCCTGCTACATGGCCAAGGAGCGCGGCAGGAATCGCGTGCACCTTTACTCGGAAGACGATGCGGAGACGACCCAGCGCCGGAGCGAGATGGAGTGGGCCAGCCGCCTGCGCCAGGCGCTGATCGACGAGCGCTTCGTGCTGTATTACCAGGAGCTCGCGCAATTGCACGATGGCATTGATGCCGAGGGAGCGCATGTCGAGTTGCTGCTGCGCCTGCGCGACGAAGACGGCACGATGGTCCCCCCGGGCGCCTTCATCCCTGCCGCCGAACGCTTCGGCCTGATGCTCCAACTCGATCGCTGGGTGGTGGAGACCGCGCTGGCGAACTTCGACCGGCTGCATCCGTCAGGCACGCCACTGGCTCTGTGCGCGATCAACCTGTCGGCGTTGAGTGTGGAAGACGACAGCTTCGCGCAGTTCGTGCTCGAGCGCCTGGCGCGCTACGGCGTGCCGGCCGAACGGGTCTGCTTCGAGATCACCGAGACGGCGGCGGTGGCCAGCATGGTGCGCGTGGTGGCGCTGATGAACACCTTGCGCGCTGCCGGCTGCAAGTTCTCGCTTGATGATTTCGGCGCCGGCATGGCCTCGTTCGGTTACCTGAAGAACCTGCCCGTGGACTACGTGAAGATCGACGGCAGCTTCATCCGCAACCTCGACAGCGACCCGATCAGCCAGTCCATCGTGCGCGCAGTGACCGACATCGGGCATCAGCTGAAGTTGTGCGTGATTGCCGAGTGGGTCGCCGATGCGCGCGCGTTCAAATTGCTGCAGATTGCGGGCGTTGACTACGCCCAGGGGTATTTCGTGCATGTCCCCGAGCTGGTGCCGGCGTTTCGCCCGACCCGCTGAGCCGTGGTCCGGCGATCAGGGGTCGACGCCGGCGGCGACCCAGTTGCGCACGAACACCAGGTCCTGCGCGGAAATGTCGATGAACCGGAAGCCGGTCCAGATCTGGCCGGGCGCAGCCGCATCGTCGCTCCACAACTCGTGGGCCCCGACTTCCACCGCGTGCTCGCCACCGCCGCGTGGGCCGACCAGGCGAAAGCGCAGCTGGTACAGGGCGTCGCTGGCCATCCGCTGGTGCGCAATCAGCAACATTCCTGTCTCGGACAGGTCGCTCATGTGACCGACCACTTTCTCGGTCATCGTGTCGAGCACTTCGATGCCCTGGTCGGCCTTGCGCCGGGTGGCGCGGCGGTACTCGTTCATTTCGCGCCCCCCGCGTCACCGGCAGGTATGGCGAAGCTGCGCAGGGCGTTGAGTACGTTTTCCCAGGCCCGGTCGATGATCTTGGCCTTGTCTTCCTCGACGATCGTCACCTGGCCCTTGGCGAGCATGCGCGCGAGTGCCTCCAGGCTGATCTCGGCATTCTTCTGGCCGCGCTGGTTCACGAACATCGCCTCGCTGGTTCCGGTGCTCAGCCAGGCCAGCCGACGTCGCGTGACCTCGCCGCGCGCGGCGATGAATTCAAACCAGGTGCCCGGCTGCGTCTGCTGCACGCGTTCGAGTTGCACCATTTCGGCCGAGGTGAGCGGGATGTTCCGGGATTTGGGCCCCTGCAGGTCCTCACCCAGGCGGGCCCGCGCCTTCAGGCGCATGGTCAGCTCGGTGCGGCTGCTCGACTCGTCCTTGTCCGGCAGGTTCGGATGGACCAGGCGGCGGGCGATCGCGGCCACGTCATCGCCCTGGTATCCGACCCGCTCGAGCGCGCCCTCGATCTCGCGTTGCAGGCCCTGCCGGGGATCGATCGCGTCCGGATGGCTGTCGCCCTCGGTCTGCGAGATTTCGACCAGGCGACCGGCGATTTCCAGCTGGCGCCGCCAGGCCGGCGAATCCTCGCCATGGCGCAGCGCGGTCAGCGCCATCACATCGGCCCAGGCCTGGCTGAGCATCGTCTTGGTGAATCGCGGCAGCTGCTGGTTCTTGACCAGGGCATCCATCGCCGTGGATGCATGTTGCCGTGCCAGGGTGAGTTTTTCCCTGCCCTTGGCAGCTTCCACATGCCGGCGTTCGGAAACTTCAGCTTTGCGCGAGACGGTCTGCAAGTGCGAGATCAACTCCTGCACCATGGTCTGGAACACTTTCGGGTCGCCGTGGAATTCGCGCACAGCGTGATCCACCAGGGAGTGCACCTGGCCGACCAGGGCCGTGTCGGGTTCATCATCGCCAAGCCAGTTGATGCCGGTTTCGGCGATGGTATTGATCATCTGCCGCGCCGGGTGCTCGGCCTGGGTGAAAAAGCGGCGGTCGGTGAGCGCGACGCGCATCAGCGGCACCTGCATCTTGGACAACAGGGCGGCTGCATTTCCGCCCGGCTTGAGGTCCTTGACCAGGTTGTCGTACAGCATGGACATCAGGTCCAGTGCATCGCTGTGCTCGTCGGACAAGGCCGGGGCCGCCTGGTCGGGCGAGACGCGGCGCAACATCGCCAGCATGTCCTGCTTGAGGTGGCCGATGTTGCGCGGCACCGCGTGGCCGCCGCTGACGATCGGTGCGAGCGGACGGTTCTGCAGGGTCCACAGGGCTTCCTGCAGATCGGTCGCGCTGACCACGTGCGGTGCCTCGCGGGTCTCGCGCCCGCGATCGGGTTTGAGCTTGCCCAGCAGCTGGCGGCGGCTGGCCATCAGATGGCGCATCAAGTCGAAGCCACGGTCGCTGGTGATGTCACCGGGCTGGGTGATGGACAGCAGCAGTTCGGCCACCTGGCGGGAGGTTTCGGATTGCCTGCTTCCGCCTTCGTTCGACGCTGTCCCGTCGGCACGGCGCCGCAGTTCGGCACGCGCGCTGCGCAACACCTCGGCATCGGACACGGTCAGACCGTGATCACCGATTCCAGTCGTCTGCGCACCCGCCTTTTGCTCCGTGCGCCGTGCGCGGACCGGGACGTATTGCAGATTTGGCAGCACGCCGCGCCGCGCCAGGTCCGCGTTCAGCCGCTCCAGCAGGGCGCCGTAGACGGTCATGATCTGGCGATCGAACGCACGGTAATAGGTCAGGCGCAGCTGCGCGTCCAGGGACACCTGGTCGACGGCATAGCGTATCGAGCGGCACAGGGCCTGCGGGCCAACTGGCAGTGTCTCCGCGTCAAAGGCCGGCCGGCCGGCGAGCACGGCGAAACGCTGGCCGAGCAGGAACAGTGGCAGGCTGTTTTGCAACTCGGCGCGCGAGGCGGCGTCGGTCAGGGCACTGGTCTCTTCGACTTCGTGGTCCAGGACCAGTGACATTTCGTGCCCGGCCTTGTGCCGTGCCTGCATATGGCCGCGCATCACGTTCGGGTCCTGCAACAGGGCGAGTTCCGCTTCGAGGGCGTTGAAAAAATGCAACGACAGGTCCGCGCGGTCGTGCAGCAGCCGGTCGATATCAGCCTCGATGCGCTTGCGCTGGGCTGGCTCGGTAACCATGTGCAGCGTCTTGTAGCTGTGCTGTTGAAAATCCTTGACGGAAGCAAGCAGGCAGGCATCCAGGTGGTCGGTCACCTGCTTGAGAACGGCGCCCAGCAATTCGCGTACCCGGCGCGGCAATGGCTGCGACGCGAGCGTTGGCAAAACCGGCGAATGGCTTGCAAGCGCGGACATTCGACCCCCCGGTACGGCTGCGGCCTTGATTCTAGGCACAGCGCAGGCGCAGGTACTAGGGCTTTCCGGGGCAGACGGACCAGTAGATTTACACTGGTCCGCTGCGATTCAGTTCAGCTTGCCGCTATGGCGCGTTCCAGCGCAGTGCGAAAGTGCCGCTGCGGCCGGCCGTGGCGTAGCCGTCCACCAGCGCGTAGTGGATGTTGCCCAGGTTCTCCAGGCGCGCCTCGAACCGCCACCCGCCAGACAGCGGTGCGGACGCGCGCAAGTCAACGCGCGCATAGCCCGCCAGATCGTTGCCATAGTCCGGACGCGCCGACACCGCTGTCAGGTCGAGGCCCACGGTTGCGGCATTGTAGAAGCGCCAGTCCGCCGAGACGTTCGCCTTGCGCGGCGCCCTGCGCAGCAACGGATCGCCGGAGCGCAGGTCCTGCGCGTGCTGCCAGGTCGCGTTGGCCGACAGCGCCAAGGGACCGCGCTGCAGTCGCCAGTCGAGCTCGGCGCCATCGATGGCAGCGCGTCCGATGTTGGTGGCCGAATAGTTGTCTTCGTCGGTGAATTGATCCACGCCTTCGAAGGCCACCAGGTTGCGCACCCGGGTGCGATAGATCGACAAGCCGATGGACTGGCCGGTACCGGGCTGCCAATCCAGACCGACTTCGCTGCTCACCGAGCGCTCCGGCTGCAGTGCCGGATTGCCTGCAAACAAGCCGAAGAAACCCGGGTAATAAAGCTCGTTGAAGTCGGGCGCGCGGAAGCCCTGGCCCCAGCTCGCGCGCAGGTGCCAGGCCGGCGCGAACTGCCAGCCCCAGGCAGCATTGGCCGTGCTTGCGCCGTCGAACTGGCTGTTGTCGTCGTGCCGGGCACTCAGTTCCAGCAGGTGGGCGCCGAATCGGCCGCGCCAGCTGGCGAACAGCGCCGCATTGCGGCGCGACTGTTCGAAGCCGGCGAAACCGTCATCGCTGTAGCCGGTTTCGCGGCTCCAGTTCACGCCGACGTTGAGGTCGTTGTGGGCATCGAGTGCGAGCGAATGGATCCAGTCGATCGAGTCGCGCGCGCTGCCGAAGCGGGAAAAGAACACGGGTGTGTCGAGGTCTTCGCTGGAATGTCCGAGCACCAGTGCATGTGTCCATGCATCACCTGACATGGGGCCGGACAGCCGAACACCGAAGACGCGGTTGAGCGCTGCCGTGCGCTCACCACCAATGCCGGCATCGAATTCCACATCGGCATCGGTCAGCAAGCCCGTAGCTTCGAGCATCTGGCCGCCGATCCGGGTCTGGCCACGCAACGAAAGATTCCGGTTCTGGTAGCCGTCCTGATCCGGGTCATAGCCATACGCGACCGGTGTCGTCGCCGAGAAACCGCGCAGCGACTCGGTGCCGGCGGCAACGCCGATGCGCGTGTCAGCATTGGAATATCCCGCGCCGGCACTTGCGCCGGCGCGGCCGTAGCTGCCGGCATGCATTTCAAAAAATGCCTTGGACAGGTCGCGGGTGAAAATCTGGATGACGCCGCCGATCGCATCCGATCCCCACAGCGCCGCGCGCGGGCCGCGCACGATTTCTATCCGTTCGACCTGTGCCAGCGGCAAGTGGGCAAAATCCAGCACGCCCGACGTGGCTGCATTGACGCGGATGCCGTCCACCAATACCAGCGCATGGCCGGAATTGCCGCCGCGCAGGAACACGGTGCTGGCCTGGCCCGGGCCGCCGGTGCGAGCGATATCGATGCCGGCCTGGCGACCGAGCAGGTCGACGATGTCGCGCGCCTGGCTTGCTTCGATCGCGCTGCGATCAAGCACGGTCACCGAGGCGAGCACGGCATCGGCCGGCACCGCGTAGCGATTGGCGGTAACCACCACCGGATCGAAAGCCTTGCCGTCCCGGGCGAGGGTGGGAAGGGATAGCAAGGATGCTGAAATGGCCGTCGCGAGGACGGCGAAACGATAACGCTGCTGCATGGAAACTCCTGAGACGCTCTCCCGCGTTGAAGGAAGCGCGCGGCGTCAGGAACGGGCAGGAACACAGGCGTGCGGACGCAAGGCTCGTGCCGCGTCGCCCTCCGCAACGTGCCGTGGAGGCGCGCGCCCGCGAAGGACGTCGCACCCATGCACCAGGCCGGTCTCCGGACTGGCCAGGGACGCGATCCACTGCGTCGGTCCTTCGCCTTCCCAGGCAGATGCCCAGTGGCGTGATGAAGGAGGTCCTGGCTTACCGTTGCGGGGGCAGTGCCGGATTTCGACCGGCTTCCCGAGCACCTGGAGCGGCGCCAGTCTAGCGTGAGCGCTGCGTGATGGCGAGCGGCGCATCGCAATTTCCATGCTGCGATTGCCATGCTGCGATTGCCGTGCCGGGCAGCCAGCGGCCCACAGCCTATTCGTCGCGATCGGCGTCCAGCCCGAACGCGCCGTCATCTCCCTCGCGCAGTTGCATGTGGATCGGGCGGCAGCACACCGGGCAATCCTCGATGTATTCGGAATCGCCGCCCGAGCCATCAACGATGGCTTCAAAGCGCTCGCCACAGAATGGGCAGCGGATGGTCAGGCTGTCGAGCATGGCGCGCCTCGCGTGTGGAGCATTCGATCATGTCGACTGGTCATGTCGACTGGTCAGGTCGATCGGCCGGGTCAGTCGGGTCAGTCGGGTCAGTCGGTCAGGAACAGCGATACCACGTCATTGGTGAACCGGCGCCCAAGTTCGGTCGGCGCCAGGTGCTGGCCATCGGCGTCGGTGGGCGCGAGCCAACCGCGTGCGAACGCGGTCTCCAGTTGCGGCGCGATGACCTCGCGCGCGAGCCCGGTGCGGGACTCGAAGTCCGCCAGGTCGAAGCCCTCGACCAGGCGCAGTGCATTGAGCATGTAGTCGAACGGGCGCTGCACATCCGAGAGGAATTCGTCACCCCCGATCCGCGCCGGGGACGCGGCGGCGGCAAGGTAGTCGCGCGGATTCTTCAGCTTCCAGTGGCGCAGGATGCTCTGGTCGGTGCCCGAACTGATCTTGCCGTGGGCACCGGCGCCGATGCCCAGGTAGTCGCCGAAGCGCCAGTAATTGAGGTTGTGCGCGCACTGCCGCCCAGCGCGTGCATAGGCGGAGACCTCGTATTGGTCGAAGCCGCCGGCTGCGAGGTCATCGATGCAGGCTTCCTGGATGTCCCAGGCCTCGTCCTCGGCCGGGATACCGGCCGGCGGGCGCGCGGCGAACGCGGTGTTCGGCTCGAGCGTCAGCTGGTAGTGCGAGACATGCGCGGGCGACAGGTCGAGCGCGCGGCGCACATCTTCGCGCGCCATGGCCAGGGTCTGGCCGGGCAGCGCGTACATCAGGTCGAGATTGAAATTGTCGAAGCCGGCCGCGCGCGCCAGTTGCACCGCCGCTTCGGCCTCCGCGCTGTCGTGGATGCGGCCCAGGCGTTGCAGGCAACCGTCATCGAAACTTTGCACACCGAAGCTGATCCGGTTCACGCCGGCGGCGCGATAGCCTTCGAAGCGTCCGTGTTCGGCGGTACCGGGATTGCATTCGAGCGTGATTTCCGCGCCCGGCGCGAAGCGCAGTCGTGAAGAAGCGGCATCGAGGATCGCGCCGATCGCTTCGGGCGGAAACAGGCTGGGCGTGCCGCCGCCGAAGAACACGCTGTGCACCGTGCGGCCCCAGACCAGCGGCAGGTCCTGCTCGAGGTCGGCGACCAGTGCCGACACATACGCATCGAACGGAAGCGCGCCCTGTTGGCCATGCGAATTGAAGTCGCAGTACGGGCATTTGCGCACGCACCACGGGATGTGGATGTATAGCGCGAGTGGCGGCGGGATGAGCATCGGGCAGTCGGCGTGGACTATGGAAGCGTCGCGGAAGCCAGCAGCGTGCGCAGACGCGCGATCGCCTGGCCGCGATGGCTGACCTGGTTCTTCAGCGCTTCGGGCAACTCCGCCGCACCTTGGCCGAGCACCGGATCGAAGAACACCGGGTCATAGCCGAAGCCGCCGTTCCCGCGTGGCGCCTCAAGCACCAGTCCTTCCCAGGTGCCTTCGGCGATCAGCGGGCGCGCATCGTTCGCATTGCGCACCAGCACCAGCGCGCAGTGGAAGCGCGCGCTGCGCGTCTGGCCGCGGACATCACGCAGTGCGCCGAGAAGTTTTTCCACATTGGCCGCCGAATCACCGTGGCTGCCGGCAAAGCGCGCGCTGTACAAACCGGGCGCGCCACCAAGCGCATCCACCAGGATTCCGGAGTCGTCGCCCACCGCAGGCAGTCCAGTGGCCGCGCTGGCGTGGCGCGCCTTGATGATGGCGTTCTCGACGAAGCTCAGGCCATCCTCGACCGCGTCCGTGACGCCGAACTCACCCTGCGTGCGCAGCGCGAATCCGGAATCGGCAAGCAGCGGCGCAAGCTCGGCCAGCTTGCCGCGGTTGGAGCTGGCGAGCACGAGCTCCCGCACGCCGATGGCTCAGGCTTCGCCGAGCGCCGCGCGCTGGCGCACCACCAGTTCCTTCACCCCGAACTCGGCCAGCGCCAGCATCTGGTCCATCTCGGTGCGCCGGAACGCATGGCCCTCGGCGGTGCCCTGCACCTCGATGAAGCCGCCGCCATCGTTCATGACCACGTTCATGTCGGTATCGCAGCCGGAGTCTTCGATGTAGTCCAGGTCGAGCACCGGCTGGCCCTTGTAGATGCCCACGGACACCGCGGCGATCGCACCGATGATCGGATTGCGGGTGATGTCG
>JBBRZU010000029.1:0-26648 GCA_038236425.1 Lysobacterales bacterium | reverse complement strand
GCGCTCGGCCGCCTGCTCGCGGATCTTTTGTTCGGCCTTGTCCATGCCCATGCCCAAGCCCGGGGCATTCGGCGCCTGCTTGCGCGCGTGTTGCAGTTGCGCAATCGCCTCGTCGGCCATTTTCTGCGCGGCTTCCGGCGTGGCCGCATCGGCAATTCCGCCATTGCCAGTGTGGATGGAGACCGGCGATGAATCAGGTTCGTTGATATCGATGTTGCCCTGCATCGCGAAGAAGGCGACCAGGCTCAGGAACAGGAACAGGCGCATCGGCGTCACATAGCGCACGCGCCGGCCGGCGAAGTATTCCAGCGACAGGTAGCCCGGCCGCAGCATCAGCGGGCCGACCGTGCGCAGCACCCGCGAGTCGATGTCGAACACCGTGTCGAAGAAGTCGCCAAGGATGCTGGAGAACTGTCGTATCAGCCCCTTGGTTGGCTGGCCGCAGGAGTAGCAGTGCTCGCCGTACAGGGGCGCGCCGCAATTCTCGCAGCGGCGACTAGTCTGCTTGCCGGGCGCGGGCGGCAGGCCCGCGGGCAGCGGTGACCCTGGCAGCGGCGCCGGTGCGGGCGACGGCGGATTGGGTGTTTCGGCGGCAGGCATCGCGCAAAGCTCCCCGGCGGATGCCGCTACTATAGCGGCCCTCGATTTCGCCGGCGTAGCCCATGAGCCATAGCGAACCACGCGCCCTGCGTTTCCTGCGCGAAATGCGGGTCAGCTTCGTGCTGGCCCTGCCGCTCGCGCTTGGGCAACTGGCGGCGATGCTGATGAATGTGGTGGATTCGCTGCTCGCTGGTCGCCACAGCCTGCACACCCTGGCCGCGGTGACGGTCGGCAGTTCGATCTGGACGGTCGCGCTGCTCGCCTGCGTGGGCCTGATGATGGCCCTGCCGCCGTCGATCTCCCAGCTCAACGGCGCCAATCGCCGCGACGCGATCGCGCCATTGTGGCGGCAGTCGCTGTGGATCGCGATTCCGCTCGGCCTGGGTTTGGCTGTACTGGTGCACCTGTCGCCGTGGCTGCTCGAGGCGATCGGCATCGTTCCCGAAGTGCGTAGCGAGGCGACCGGCTTCCTGCGCGCGATCGCCTGGGGCGCGCCGGCCCTCGCCCTGTATTTCTGCTTGCGTTACCTCAGTGAAGGACTGGCATGGACCACGCCGACGATGGTCTCGGGTATCGCCGCGCTGGCCCTGCTGATCCCGATGGGTTACGCGCTGATGTTCGGCATCGGCCCAGTGCATGGCATGGGCGCGACCGGGCTGGGCATCGCCACCGCGATCGTGCTGTGGCTGCAGGCGGCCGGCTTCCTGCTCTACCTGCGGCGCACGAAACGATTTGCCGACCTCGGCCTGTTCGACCGTTTTGAGCGACCGCACTGGCCGACAATCCGTGGGCTGCTCGCGCTTGGCCTGCCGATGGGCGTGTCCATTTTCATGGAGGGCAGCCTGTTCGTCGCCACTGCATTGCTGATCGGTCGGATGGGTGCGGTCGACGTCGCGGCGCACCAGGTCGCGCTCAACGTCGCCAGCGTCTGTTTCATGCTGCCGCTGGGCATCGCCATGGCGACCACGGTGCGGGTCGGCCACGCTGCCGGCGCCGGTGATCGCGCAGCGGCACGCTATGCAGTCGGCGCGGGCTTCGCGCTGGGTGCGCTGACCCAGGCCGCGGCCGCCGGCCTGCTGGTGTTCGGTGGTGCCTGGATCGCCGGTTTCTACACGCACGATGCAGCGGTGGCTGCGCTGGCTGTTTCACTGATGCGCTACGCCGCGGTGTTCCAGTTGCCCGACGGCATCCAGGTGCTGTCAGCGGGCGCGCTGCGCGGCCTCAAGGACACCCGGGTGCCGATGCTGATCACCATCCTGGCCTACTGGGGCGTCGGCCTGCCGCTCGGCGCCTGGTTCGGCCTGCATCAGGGCCAGCGCGCACCGGGGCTGTGGATCGGCTTGATCCTGGGCCTGGCCGTCGCTGCCATCCTGCTTGGGTTGCGCCTGCGCCGGCAGTTGCGCCACGCGGCCTGGTCGGCCGCCTGAGGCCGGACGCCGGGCCGGGCCGGGTCGCGTCCGGCGACAGCCTCGCAAAGCGCGGAGCCGCGCACGCTGTGGCCCGGGCGGGGTGACCTGTGGCGCATGCCTTCGCCCCGTCCCGGCAGGTATCCTGTGGCATCGCTATCCCGGAGCTCCGCATGTCTGCCGCGTCCCCTCGCAATCCCTTCCTCAGCCTGCTGTCCGGGTTGGGCAAGGTCATCAATTTCATCAACACCCTGGTCTTCAACCTGATCATGCTGGTGCTGATCTTCCTGGTGATCGCTGTCATTGGACTGGCGACGGCGGCGAAGTCCGGCGGCGGATTCGCCCAGGTCCACGACAAGTCGGCCCTGGTGCTCGACCTGCAGGGCAGCCTGGTCGAGCAATACGCCAGCAACCCGTTGCAGCGCGCGTGGGCGCAGGCCAATGGCGGCGACAGCAGCCGCGAATTGCAGCTTCGCGACCTGGTCAAGGCAATCCAGTCGGCCAAGACCGACGATCGCATCCCGCACCTGGTACTGCTGACCGATGGCTTCAACGCCGCCGGCTTCGCCGCATTGCACGAACTCGGCGCGGCGGTGCGCGATTTCCGCGCCAGCGGCAAACCGGTGTATGCCTACGGCACGACCATGGACCAGAAGCAGTACTACCTGGCCGCACAAGCCAGCAAGGTCTTCCTGGATCCCGATGGCGCGGTGATGATCGAAGGCCTCGGCCGCTATCGCCTGTACTACCGTGAGGCATTGCAGGACAAGCTTGGCGTGGACGTGCAGTTGTTCCGCGTCGGCGAATACAAGTCGGCCGCCGAACCCTACATCCTGGATGCCGCCTCGCCGGCGTCGCGCGAGGCAGACCTGTACTGGATGAACGACCTCTGGCAGCGCTACCTGGGCGACATCGCCACGGCGCGCAAGCTGCCGGTGGCCGCGGTCAACGCGCTGGTCAACGAACTCCCGGCGCGCGTGCAGGCGGTGCAGGGCGATCTTGCACAGCTGGCGCTCAACGAACACCTGGTGGACGCGCTCAAGACGCCGCATGAGCTTGAGGTCATGCTGGCCAAGCAAGGCGCTGCCGACGATGAAGGCGACGGCTTCCTGCAGGTTGGCCTGTATCCCTACTTGGCGCAGGTCAAGGGCAAGGGCGGCATGCTCGACGGCCGCGACAAGGTCGCGGTCGTGGTGGCGCAGGGCGAGATCCAGGACGGCAAGCAGCCGCAGGGCACGGTCGGCGGCGAGTCCACATCGGAGTTGATCCGCAAGGCGCGCGAGGATGACCAGGTCAAGGCGCTGGTGTTGCGCGTGGATTCGCCCGGTGGCAGCGTTTTCCCGTCCGAGCAGATTCGCCGCGAGATCGCGCTGACCAAGGAAGCCGGCAAGCCGGTGGTGGTGTCGATGGGCAATGTGGCCGCCTCGGGCGGCTACTGGATCTCGATGAACGCCGATCGCATCTACGCCGACCCGTCGACCATCACCGGCTCGATCGGTATCTTCGGCCTGTGGATGAGCGGGCCGCGCGCGCTGGCCAAGATCGGTGTGCACAGCGACGGCATCGGCACCACGCCGCTGGCCGGCGTGTTCGACCCGACCCGGTCGCTGCCGCCCGAAGCCGGCGCGCTGATCCAGTCGGTGATCGACCACGGCTATGCACAGTTCATCGGCAAGGTCGCCGCCGCGCGCGGCAGCGTGCCGGCGAAGATCGACGCCATCGCCCGCGGTCGGGTCTGGAGCGGCGCACAGGCGCATGAACGCGGGCTGGTCGATCAACTTGGTGGGCTCGCCGAGGCGCAGGCCGAGGCAGCACGCCTGGCCCACCTCAAGGCCGATGCGTGGCAGGTGGACTACGTTGAGCAGCCGTTGTCACCGTTCGAGCAGATTGCGATCGACATGAGCCGCAATGCACGCATGGCCGGGATGGTGCGTGACTTCGGCCCGCTGGCGATGCTCATGCAGGGCGAGACCGGCGCGAAGATCGCGCACGAGCTGGAGTGGTTGCAACACCCGGCGGGCGGCAGCCCGATCCGCGCGGTGGCGCACTGCTTCTGCGGCCTGTAATCGGGTTCTCGACCAGTTGGCAAGACGTCGCGTGGCTTAACCGCCGGCGTCGTCGATCGCCTTGTCGTGCTGCTTGTCCGCATCAAGCACCGGTTGCGCGGCATCGGCCGCACGCTTGCGATAGTCTTTGGCCTGGATGGCATCACGCAGTTCGTGATGCTCGGCGGCCTTGCGCGCTTCAGCGCTCTGGTGCTCGGGCGATGGCACCAGGTCGCAACCGGCCAGCAGCAGGGAGGCCGTGAGCGCGAACAGGGTCGTGGCGGACAGGGTGCGCATGGCATTGGCTCCGATGCAGGGATCGCGGGCTATGCTAGCGCCGTAGCCGCCCCGGCGGGGCGCAACCGGGGATCGGGCCGATGGACGCACACCGCTGGCGGCTGGACGGACAGATCGCCCTGGTCACGGGTGCCAGCCTGGGTATCGGCCGCGCGGTCTGCTCGGAGCTGCTGGGGCTGGGCGCGGATGTGCTGATGGTGGCGCGCGACGAAGGCCAACTGGCCGACAGCGTTGCTGAGCTCGAGGAACTGCATCCCGACCGCGAAATCCGTCATTTCGCCGCCGATGTCGCCGATCCGGAACAGCGGCGCGAGATTTTCGACTGGGTCGAGGACCTCGGCGACGGTCTCAACATCCTGGTCAACAATGCAGGCGCCAACACCTATCGTGCCGCGATCGATTACGGCGATGCAGAGTGGCGCGGCCTGTTCGAGTCCAATCTTTTTTCCGCCTTCGAGCTGGCGCGCTTCGCCTTTCCGCTGCTCGGCCGGCACGCAGCATCGAGCATCGTCAATGTCGGCAGCGTCTCGGGCCTGACCTCCGTACGAACAGGCGCGGTGTATGGCATGGCCAAGGCCGCGCTGCACCAACTGACCCGCAACCTGGCCTGCGAATGGGCCGAGGACGGCGTGCGCGTGAATGCGGTGGCGCCCTGGTACATCCGCACCCGGCGCACCTCCGACGCGCTCGCCAATCCGGAGTATTACGACGAGGTCATCGCGCGCACGCCGATGCGGCGCATCGGTGAACCCGAGGAAGTCGCGGCCGCCGTTGCCTGGCTGTGCCTGCCGGCGGCAAGCTACGTCACCGGCGAGTGCATCGCCGTGGATGGCGGGTTCTTGCGCTACGGATTCTGAGCTCCCGCATCCTGCGCGGGGACATCCGCTATTGCCTGCGCGCTATTGCCTGCGCGCTACTGCCTGCGCGCGAAGGGCTGCGTGTTACCGGCAACTTTCGTCGACAATCTGGCCGATCCGCCTGAGTTCCGACTTCCGGTAAGCGCTGGTATCGCTGAAGGATCGCTGCAGGGCTGACGCCGCATCTTTTCGCATCGCCTGCCAGCGATCGCAGGCCGCGTCGTCGCTGAGGCGTACGCAGCTATCCTCGACCCAGCGGCAACTCAGCGCCTGGGCCGGGGTCAGGTTGTTCGGATACGGGTAGTAGATGACCAGCGGCTCGCAGCGCGGATTCGGATCGTAGCTTTCACTGAAGCGCTGGTTGCCGTCATAGGTCGTGCACTTGTACATCGGCGGGGGCGGGATCAGCTCGCGCGGCGGGGGTGCTGGTGGCAGCTCGACGAGCTTCACCGCCGGCACTGGCTTGGGCCGCGTGGCGGGCAGGGGATCAAGGGGCCGGACCATCTCGATGGTCGCGTCGCGGCTACCCGCCGGGCAGGGGTCGTCCTGCAGGCTGACGTGGCCGCGCGCGTCCACGCAACGATGCACGGTCACCGTTGTGGCCGGGGAGATCGGCTTGGTGGCGCCGGGCACGGTGGCGGTCACGCTGGTCGCGCCTGCCAGCAACCAAGCCACCCCGAGGAGCCACCGTGCGTCCATGCAGCCATTGTGCGGCTGCTTCGCCGCCGCCGCCACACGCCCCTCCCGGCGTCGCCGGCGTGGTTCATGTACCGGCCGGGTTTGTGCACGTCGTTGTTCACGCCGCGCCTGCACGCCAGTCGGCGCGCGCTGCTACGCTGGCATGGGGCTGGCATCACTGCGCTGGCCGGGAGGAGGGGCGGCATGATGAACATCAGCAGCAACCTGGTGCGCAATGCGCGTCTGTTCGGCAAGCGCGTCGCCGTGTCCTGTGGCGACGAGCACCTCGACTACGCGCAGTTGCTCTCCGCCGCGTCCCGGGTGGCCAATGTGTTGCGCTCCCTGGGCGTGGGCAAGGGCGACAAGGTCGCCCTGAGTTGCCCGAACCTGTCGTGGTTCCCGGTTGCCTACTACGGCATCCTGCAGGTCGGTGCCGTGGTGGTGCCGCTCAATATCCTGCTCAAGGCGCCCGAGATCGCCTACCACCTGCGCGATTGCGATGCGCGCGTGTTCCTCTGCCACGAGGGCCATGCCGACCTGGCCATGGCGCGCGAAGGCTGGGAGGCATTCCAGCAGACCGAGGGTTGCAGGAAGTTCGTGCTGATCGGTGCCGATGCGTCGGCGGCGGAGGTGGACGGCATGCCGACCCTGTCGAGCATGATGGCCATGGAATCGGACCACGTGGAACTCGCGCAGACCGGCGCCGACGATACCGCGGTGATCCTCTACACCTCCGGCACCACCGGCCAGCCGAAAGGCGCGGAGCTGTCGCACTCCAACATCAATACCAATGCCCTGGCCTGCGCGTCGCTGACCAAGCTCGACAGCCAGGACAAGCACCTGATTGCGTTGCCGCTGTTCCACACCTTCGGCCAGACCGTGCAGATGAATGCCGCGCTGATGGTGGGTGCGAGCATCGTGCTGCTGTCGCGCTTCGATCCGGACCTGGTGCTGCGCACGATGCAGCAGAGCATGGTCACCATCTTCTGCGGCGTGCCGACCATGTTCATCGGCATCCTCAACCTGCCCGACGCCGAAACCCGGCACGATCTCGAGGCGATTGCCATGCACCTGCGGCTGGGCGTGTCGGGCGGCGCGCCGATGCCGGTCGCGGTGCTGCGCGCGTTCGAGGAAAAATTCGGCGTGATCATCCTGGAGGGCTTCGGACTGTCCGAGACCAGCCCGGTGGCGACCTTCAACCACCTCGACTCGCAGCGTATCCCCGGCAGCGTCGGCCAGCCGATCGTCGGCGTGGAAGTGGCGATCATGGACGAGGCCGGCGCCGAGGTGGCCGATGGCACCGACGGCGAGATCGTGGTGCGCGGACACAACGTGATGAAGGGCTACTACAAGCGTCCCGAGGACACCGCGCGCGCCATCCGCAATGGCTGGTTCCACACCGGCGACATCGGCCGCCGCGATGAGCACGGGAATTTCTACGTGGTGGACCGGCTCAAGGACATGGTGATCCGCGGCGGCTTCAATGTGTATCCGCGCGAGCTCGAGGAAGTGCTGCTGCAGCACCCGTCGATTGCCATGGCCGCGGTGATCGGCGTGCCGCACCCGGTGCATGGCGAAGAGATAAAGGCCTACGTGATGCTCAAGCCCGTGCATGCCGCCGATGCCGACGAGATCATCGGCTGGTGCCGCGAACGGATGGCGGCCTACAAATACCCGCGGATCGTCGAGATCGTCGAATCGCTGCCGATGACGGCAACCGGCAAGATCCTCAAGCGCGCATTGCGCCAGCCCTGACCGGGCGTTCTGGCACGCACTGGCGTGCCGGTTGCGCCGCGCCGCATGGTGCGGCGCGGCGGATGACTACTTGACCGCCTTGACCAGGCCGCGCTTGGGCACGAACGGTACCGGCGGTGCCACTTCAACGGCGGGCACCGGCTCTGCGGCCTTGGACTTCTTGGTGGTTTTCTTCGCGACTTTCTTCACGGTGCTCTTCCCTGTGTTGGTGATCGTTGCCTTCGCGGCCTTCTTCACCGTCGTCCCGGCTGCTTTTTTCGCGGCTTTCTTCGCAGTTTTCTTCGCAGTTTTCTTCGCAGTCTTCTTCGTAGTTTTCTTTGCGGCTTTCTTCGCGGGTTCGCCGGCAGGGTCGCCCTCTGCGGGCACCTTCCTGGTCGCGACTTTCTTCGTCGCCTTCTTCGCCGGCACCGCCTTCTTGGCCCCGCGGGCAAAGCGGCCCCTGGTCGGCCGCGGCGGGGCGGCGAGCAGGATCGCCTCGCATTCCTCCAGCGTCAGCGTCTTCGGGTCGCGATCCTTGGGGATCTTGCCGTTCTTGTCGCCGTCGGTGATATAGGCGCCGTACTTGCCGTTGAGTACCTGGATGGCGCTGTCATCGAAATTCTTGATCAGGCGGTTGGCGATCAGTTCCTCGCGTGCGCGGATCAGCGCCACGCCACGCTCGTAGTCGATCTCGTAGGGGTCATCGGTCTTGTCGAGCGAGGCATAGGTATCGCCGCGCTTGACGAATGGCCCGAACCGGCCGATCGCAACGGTGAGTTCCTTCTCGTCCATCAGGCCCAGCTTGCGCGGCAGCGTGAACAGCTTCATCGCTTCGGGCAGGGTGATGGTGAAGATGCTCTGGCCCGGGCGCAGCGAGGCGAAGGTCGGCTTGTCCTCGTCGTCCACGGTGCCGATCTGCACCATCGGGCCGTAGCGGCCGATGCGCGCGACCACCGGCTTGCCGCTGACCGGGTCGGGGCCGAGGTCGCGCCCGGTTTCCGGACCGCGCGGCTCGAGCGTCTCATCGTCGATCATTTTCTTGAACGGCTTCCAGAAGCGCTCAAGCAGCGGGGTCCAGTCCTCTTCGCCACGTGAGACCGCATCCAGCTCATCCTCGAGCCGCGCGGTGAACTCGTAGTCCACGTATTGCGCGAACCGGCCGGCCAGGAACTTGGCCACGGCACGGCCGACGTCGGACGGCTTGAAGCGCCGGTTGTCCAGTTGCACGTAATCGCGGAACAGCAGCACCTGGATGATGCTGGCATACGTCGACGGACGGCCGATGCCGTATTCCTCGAGCGTCTTCACCAGCGAGGCTTCGGAGAAGCGCGGCGGCGGCTCGGTGAAATGCTGGTCGGTGTGGATGGAGCTGAGCGGGATGTTCTGCCCGAGCTTCATCGGCGGCAGCTTGCGGCCCTCGTCCTCGTCCTCGGCGGTCTTGGCATCCTTGCCTTCCTCGTACACGGCCAGGAAGCCCGGATCGATGATGGTGGTGCCGGAGGCGCGGAAGCTGTGCTGGCTGCCGGCCGCCAGTTCGACGCTGACCGTGTTCATGACCGCCGGCACCATCTGCGAGGCAACCGCGCGCTTCCACACCAGCTCGTACAGGCGGCGCTCGTCGTCGCCGAGGAATTTTGCGACGCTCGCTGGCGTACGCAACGCGGAGGTCGGGCGGATCGCCTCATGCGCTTCCTGCGCGTTCTTGGATTTTGTCTTGTAGACGTTGGGCTTGTCCGGCACCGCGCCGGTGCCGAAATCGCGCGCGATCAAGTCGCGCAGCTCGGCGACGGCATCGTCGGACAGGTGCGTGGAATCAGTACGCATGTAGCTGATCAGGCCAACCGTGCCTTCCTCGCCCAGCGCGAAACCTTCATACAGCTTCTGCGCCACGCGCATGGTGCGGCTGGTGGTGAAGCCGAGCTTGCGCGCAGCCTCCTGCTGCAGGGTGGAAGTGATGAACGGCGGCGAGGGGCGGCGCTTGCGCTCCTTGCTGGTGACGTCGGTGACGTGCAATGCATCGCCTGCCGCCTTGATCACCCGGTCGCGTGCAGCCTGTGCAGACTTGCCATCGGTGACGGTGAACTGTTCAAACTTTTGCCCGTCCAGCTTGACCAGGCGCGCGGTAAACGATTGCTGCGGATGCGCCAGTTCGGCTTCCATCGACCAGTACTCGCGGGCGATGAAGGCTTCGATCTCCTCCTCGCGCTCGACGATCATGCGCAGCGCCGGGGATTGCACGCGGCCGGCGGACAGGCCGCGCTGCACCTTGCGCCACAGCACCGGCGACAGGTTGAAACCGACCAGGTAGTCCAGGGCGCGGCGCGCCTGTTGCGCGTCCACCAGGTCAACGGCGATCTTGCGCGGGTTGTCGACCGCCTCGCGGATGGCGCGTGGGGTGATCTCGGTGAACACCACGCGGTGCAGCGCCTTGTCCTTGAGCAGGCCACGCTCTTTCAGGATCTCGGCAATGTGCCAGCTGATCGCCTCGCCCTCGCGATCCGGGTCAGTGGCCAGGTAGATGGCCTCCGCCGACTTGGCCGCCTTGGACAGCGCCTCGACGTGCTTTTCGTTTTTCTCGATCAGCTCGTAGCGCATCGCGAAGTTGTTGGCGGGGTCAACCGCGCCTTCCTTCGGCACCAGGTCGCGGACATGGCCGTACGAGGCCAGGACGGTGAAGTCCTTGCCCAGGTACTTGTTGATCGTCTTGGCCTTTGCAGGGGACTCGACGATGAGCAGGTTCTTGGCCATGTAAGGGTGACGGCTCCGGCAATGATTGGGGGACGCAGACAGCAAGGCCCGCGTATCCGCGGGCCCGTCTCTTATTTATTAGGTCGGCCATGGGACGGCCGATGTCAAGCGCCGCGTCGCACAAGGGGGTGAGACGAGGAGCTGCAGCGGTGTAAAACTGTCGACTACCGGGTCGGGCTCGGGCCTGGTTTCCGGGCCGAATTCAATGAATTGGCTCGGGATCGTCGCCGAAGATCTGGTTTTCCATCCAGGCAAAGGCGGCTTCGGACCCCGGCTGGTTGAACAACACCATCAGCACGACCCATTTGAGGTCGTCCACGTCCACTTCGTCCTGGTCCAGGGCCATCGCGCGATCCATCACCAGCTCGCGCTGGTCGGCATCAAGCACGCCGTGCTGTTCCAGGAACATCAGGAAGCCTCGGCACTCGATGTCGAGCCGGTCCAGCTCGGCCTCCACGAACACCCGCACCGGACCGCCCACGCGCGCTTCGGCCGTGGCCGGGCGCTGCTCGGCGAGTCCATCGAGCCAGTCGAAGGCCTTGTTGATTTCTGCTGGGCTGAAACCGGCCTGGAGCAGGCCTTTCTGGAGCGAATCACGATCGCGGACCGCGTCGGGATCCTCGTAGAAATAGTGTTCGAACAGGAATAGGAGTACGTCGAGTATGGTTTCTTTCATCACCCTTTCGCCTGCACCGTGCGTCGGTGCGCCGGGGGAAGTTCATGAACGGCGGATGTAGCGACCATGTTCGGCAGTAACCCTCCCCTCCAACTCCAATGTCAGCAGCATGGCGGAGAGGGCTCCGAGCGTCAATCCGGTCCGTTGTGAAAGTTGGTCGAGGTTCACCGGATCGTGGCCGAGGCAGCGCCAAACCAGCGCCTCACCCGGATGTTGGGGCGGCGCGGAGGGAAACAATCCCGGCCCCGGAGATTCGCCTGCGCGACTGCCGCCGCCGCCGCTCCCGCCGATGCGCTCCCGTGGCGCGCGCCTGGCCGCTGCGGGTGCTTCGCCACCAGTGCCGCAAGCGCCGTCAGTGCCGCCAGTGCAGGCCAGCCGGCCGCGCAGGGATGCCGCCAATTCCGCCGCCAGGTTGGCCAGCTGCGGAATGACGTCCTGCGCCGACTCGGCCAGGCCGGCGCCCTCGCGGATCAGGCGATGGCAGCCCCGGGCCATGGGATTGTGGATGGAGCCGGGCACCGCAAAGGCCTCGCGGCCAGCCTCCGCTGCCAGCCGCGCGGTGATCAGTGCGCCAGAGCGCAGCGCCGCCTCGATCACCACTGTCCCCAGGCTGAGCCCGGCGATCAGGCGATTGCGGCTTGGAAAATGGCTGGCGATGCCAGGCGTGCCCGGCGGATGTTCGGTGACTGCGGCGTGCCCGGCGCCGATGCGGGCGAGCAGGCCGGCGTTGTCGGCGGGAAAACAGCGGTCCGGCCCGGTCCCCAGCACCGCCACCGTTCGGCCGACCTCCATCGCCCCGAGGTGGGCTTCGGTGTCCACGCCCGCGGCCAGGCCGCTGCACACGACCAGGCCCGAGGCGGCGAAATCGCGGGCGAAGCTGCGTGCGTTGTCGCGCCCGCCGGCACTGGGCCGGCGGCTGCCGACCACCGCCACCTGTGGATGCCACAGCAGGGACACATCGCCAACGACGTACAGGCCCGCCGGCGGATGCTCGAGCCTGCGCAGCAGGGCGGGATAGTCCGGATCGTGCCAACCGATGAGCCGGTGCCCGGGAACCTCCAGCCAGGCCGCATCGAGCGCCCGCAGGCGCGGATCCGGACGGCGAATGCGCAGAACTGCCGCCGCCGGGACGCCGAGCAAGCGCCACTGCGCGTCGTCCAGGGCGCTCGCTGCCAGGGCCGCGTGGGGTGTGCTGCCGCCGGACGCGCCCGTCTCGCCGCGCGGATGCGAAAGCAGGGCGCGCAGGCTGGCACCGGCAATGCCGCTGCGTAGCAGGGTGGACAGGGCGAGGGCGTCTTCCATGTCCGCACAGCATCACGGCGCCCTGGGGCGCCGTGATGTCGGGAAACACTGGAACCGCGTGTGCGACTTATTGGGTCGCGTCGGGGTTCTTGAGCAGGTCGTTGGTCCGCGCCGGGCGGATGCCATCCATGATCAGGCCGTAGCTCACGCGCTCGAACGTGCGGAACACCATCACGTGGCCGATGTAGTCGTCCGGCATCTGCAGCTTGTCGCTCTTCTGGGCGAATGGCTGCTTGTGCGCAACGATGTCCGGACGCAGCGCGCCTTTGTGCCAGATCGAGTAGACGGTGCCGTTGTCGGCGCCATCACGCGAGCCGACCGACAGCGCAACCACGCTCCGCGGACCAGCCCAACGCAGGCCATCGGTCACCGCCAGGATCTGCGCGCCTTCCGGAATCGAGGCTGCAGGATGCGGGATGAAGCAATTGCAGTACGGGCGATCTTCCACCGGCAACACGCGGTCGCCGACGTGCACGTCGCGGCCTTCCTCACGCAGCAGCACGACGGTGATGTCGCCCTGGTTGCGCAGCACCTCGCCGATCGAGTGCAGCATCATCTCGACGCCCAGCTTCTCGCCGTGCGCTTCCATCGGCGCATCGCCGTAGGACCAGTGCGAGTGGAAACGATCAGCGCGGAAATCCAGCGACGACACGCCGCCGGTGGGCACGCCCTTCACCCTGGCGATGGTGTACAGGCTCATCGGCCGCGCGATCTGCACCAGCTGGCCAGCCTGCGCGCCCTGCATGCCGCGCACGTACACCACCATGCCGGCGGAGCTGAGCAGGCGGTCTTCCTCGACGCCCACCACGTACGGGAAGGACTTCGGGTTCTGCACGACAGTCAGCTGCTTGAGCCAGGGCTCGATCTGCGACAGCGGGATGGTGTCGATCGACTCGCCGGTGCGGATCTGTGGCTCCGGTCCGGCGCTGATACGCGCCTGGCCGTTGACGTAGACCAGGCTGAGCACGTCGCCCGGGTAGATCAGATGCGGGTTCTTGACCTGCGGGTTGGCCTGCCAGATCTCCGGCCAGAGCCAGGGTTTGGACAGGAAGCGCGCAGAGATGTCCCAGAGCGTGTCGCCCTTCTGGACGACATAGGTGCTCGGATGGTCCTCGCGCAACTCCGCCGCCAGGGCGAAGGTGGCAAGGGTGAGAAACATGGCAGTCGAAACTGCAAGAAGCCGTTTAAACATGGCTGCTATCCACCTGATTCCCCAAGACAAGTGACCGCAATATAGCCCAGATCAAGGCACAGGATGCAAGCGGAGGGGATACAATGCCGGCCTGACCCCTGCTGTCTACGCGACCCAGTTCCCAGTTCCGATGGCCCGATTGCCGATCATAGAATTCCCCGATCCGCGCCTGCGCACCGTCGCCAAGCCGGTTGCCGCCGTGGATGCGCGCATCCGCACCCTGGTCGCGAGCATGTTCGAAACCATGTACGAGGCCCCCGGAATCGGCCTGGCCGCCACCCAGGTGGACGTGCACGAACGCCTGCTGGTGCTGGACATCAGCGAGGACAAAACCCGGCCGATGGTGTTCATCAACCCGGTCATCACCGCCTCCGAGGGCAGCCAGGTCTACCAGGAAGGCTGCCTGTCGGTGCCGGGAATCTACGCCGATGTCACCCGCGCCGAGCGGGTCAGCGTGGATGCCCTCGACGGTGACGGCAAGCCCTTCCACCTGGATGCCGACGGCCTGCTGGCCGTGTGCATCCAGCACGAGATGGACCACCTCGCAGGCAAGGTGTTCGTGGATTACCTCTCGCCGCTCAAGCGCGAACTGGTCAAGCGCAAGCTGGCCAAGCAGAAGCGCCTGGCCGACGAAGGGTCCGAAGACGCCGCCTGATGTCCCTGCGGATCGTCTTCGCGGGGACTCCTGCGTTCGCTGTCCCGGCACTGCGCGTGGCTGGGGCGCGCGGCGAACTGGTCGCGGTCTACACCCAGCCTGACCGCCCGTCCGGTCGCGGTCGCCAAGTGGGGATTTCCGCGGTCAAGGCCGAAGCGCTGGCGCATGGCTGGCCAGTCATGCAGCCGGAAAACTTCAAGTCCAAGGCGGCGCGCGATGCGCTGGCCGCGCTCAAGCCCGATCTGCTGGTGGTGATCGCCTACGGGCTGATCCTGCCGCAATCGGTGCTGTCGATCCCGGGCTCCGGTGGCTGGAACCTGCATGCCTCGCTGTTGCCGCGCTGGCGTGGCGCCGCGCCGATCCAGCGCGCGATCGAGGCCGGCGACACCCAGACCGGCGTGTGCCTCATGCAGATGGAGAAAGGCCTGGATACCGGTCCGGTGCTGCTGAGCCTGTCCACTCCGATCACCCCGGTTGAAACCGGCGGCAGCCTGCACGACACGCTGGCCCGGCTATCTGCCGAAGTGCTCGAAGACGGCCTCAAGCTGTTGCGCGCGGGCATGCGCCCGGTGCCGCAGACGCAATCCACGCAGGGCGTGACCTATGCCCGCAAGCTGGAAAAATCCGAAGCGCGACTGGATTGGACGCTGCCCGCCGATGTCCTCGAGCGGCGCGTGCGTGCCTTCCACCCCTGGCCGATCTGCGAGGCGATGGTGGCAGGCGAGCGCCTGCGCATCCACGCGGCGCGCAACCTGCCGCTTCGGCACAAGTCCGCACCCGGCACAGTGTTGATGGCCACCCGCACGGGCGTGGACATTGCCTGTGGCGACGGCGCGCTGCGCCTGTTGCAGGTGCAACGCGAAGGCGGTCGTCCGATGCCGGTCGCCGATTACCTCAACGCCCGTTCGACGCTGAAGACAGCGTGACCGGTCCGCGCGCGGCCGGCGGCCCGCGCGACGGCGCGCCCCTGCCACCCGGCGCCGCGCTGCGTGCGCAAGCCGCGCACAGCGTCCATGCAGTGCTGGTCGAGGGCCGCTCGCTCAAGGCCGAACTGTCCCAGGTGCTGCCCGGCATCGCCGACCCGCGCGATCGCGCGCTGCTCGAGGCGATCTGCTTTGCGGTGCTGCGCCATCGCCGGCGCTACGACTTCGTGCTCGACCAGTGGTTGGCGCGCGGCCTGCGCGGGCGCGATGCGCTGGTGCATTCGCTGCTGCAATGCGGCCTGGCGCAACTCGACGCGCTGAAGCTGTCGCCGCACGCGGCGGTCGGCGCGACCGCCGAAGCGGCGCGCGCGATGGGCAGTGCGAACCATGTCGGCCTGGTCAATGCGATCCTGCGCCGCGCCTCGCGCGAGCCGCTGCCGACCAGCAGTGAACCGGCGGTGCTGCTGTCGCATCCGGACTGGCTGTTGGACGCGCTGCAAACCGACTGGCCCGATGACTGGCAAGCCATCGCCGCGGCCAACAACACGCCGGCGCCGCTGTGGCTGGCGGTCAATCCGCGTGGTGGGTCGCGTGACGATTACCTGCAGTTGCTGCGCGCCGATGGACTCGATGCCGATGCGCCGCAGGCACCCGCGCTCGGCTTGCGCCTCGACTCCCCGGCCGTGCCCGAACGCTTGCCGGGCTGGCACGACGGCCGCCTCTGGATCCAGGACGGCGCTGCGCAGCTGGCCGTTGATGCACTTGCCGCCGACCCCGGCATGACCGTGCTGGATGCCTGCGCCGCGCCCGGCGGAAAATGCGCGCAGCTGGCGTCGCGGCTTGGGCCTGGCGGCGCTGTGCTCGCGGTGGACCTCGAAGCGCGCCGCCTGCGCCGCGTGCAGGACAACCTGACCCGGCTCAGGCTGAGCGCGCCCAACGTCGTGCTGCTGGAAGGCGATGCAACGCAGCCCGATGCCTGGCTTGCGCCTGGCGACCTGTTCGACGCCATCCTGCTCGATGCACCGTGCTCGTCCACCGGCATCGTGCGTCGACAACCCGACATCAAGTGGCACCGGCGCCCCGATGATGTCGCCGCGCTGGTTGCCACCCAGGCCGCGCTGCTCGATGCCCTGTGGCCGCGCCTGCGCCCGGGTGGCCGCATGTTGTACGCGACATGTTCGGTGCTGCAGGACGAGAATGCCCGGCAAGTGGATGCCTTCCTTGCCCGCCAGCCCGATGCCCGCGCCGCGCCGCTCGACGCGCGCTTCGGCCGTGTCTCTGGCGCTGGTCGCCAGCGTCTGCCGGGCGAGCAGGGCATGGATGGATTTTTCTACGCGCTGCTGGCGAAGTCTGCCGGCAACGCGACAACGCAGCCCCGGGACAACGCGTGATCGCGCTGCCGCCCCTGGATGCGCGCGAGCGTCGTGACCTGTACTGGCTGTTTGCTATCGCCTTGCTGGTGTTGTTCGCCGGCTACGGCCTGCGCGAGCCATGGCCAGCGGACGAGCCGCGCTTCGTGCTGGTGGCCAAGCAGATGTTCGATGGCGGCTCGTGGCTGTTCCCGCATCGCGGCCAGGAGCTGTATCCGGACAAGCCGCCGCTGTACTTCTGGCTGCTTGCCGGCGCGCGCACGCTGCTGGGCAGTTGGCGCTGGAGCTTCCTGTTGCCCTCGCTGCTGTCGGGCATCGGCGTGCTCGCGCTCACCTACGACCTGGGCCGGCGATTGTGGAACCATCGCGCCGGAGTGCTCGCAGCAGTGGCGGTGTTGTCGGCGCTGCAGTTTGACTACCAGTTCAAACGCGCGCAGATCGATCCGACCCTGGTGTTCGCGACCACGGCATCGTTGTACGGCTTGCTGCGCCACCTGCTGCTCGGGCCCGACTGGCGTGCCTATTGGCTGGGCTGTTTCTTCGCCGGCATCGGCGTGATCCTCAAGGGCGTCGGCTTCCTGCCGCTGCTGGTTCTGCTGCCCTATGCGGCAATGCGTGCGCGCGGATGGAATGGTCTTGCGCCGAACACGGCGACACGCACCGGCACCGCTAACGGCGCGCGCTGGGCGCTGGGCGCGCTGGCGTTCTTCGGTGCGATTGCGCTGTGGCTCGCGCCGATGCTGATCGTCGTGCTCGGCAGTGGCGATCCGGAACACCGCGCCTACCTCGACAACCTGCTGTTCAAGCAGACCGCAACCCGCTACGCCGAGGCCTGGCATCACCAGAAACCGGCCTGGTATTTCCTCGGCATCATTGCCGGATTCTGGCTGCCGTTTTCGCTGGCACTGGGCTGGTTGTGGCGCGACTGGCGCGACGCCTGGCGCGGCCGCGACGCGCGCACCTGGCTGCCGCTGGCATGGAGCCTGATGGTGCTGGCGTTCTTCAGCGCCAG
This sequence comes from Lysobacterales bacterium, assembly GCA_038236425.1. Lineage (GTDB taxonomy): Bacteria > Pseudomonadota > Gammaproteobacteria > Xanthomonadales > Xanthomonadaceae > Arenimonas. The sequence continues at coordinate 9,153 of JBBRZU010000029.1, read as the reverse complement.
CCCCGGCAAGCGCGACATGTACATCCTGCCGATGCTGCCTGCCGTGGCGCTGGCCGCTGCCCCGTATCTCGACGCGCTCCTGCAGCGGGTCGGGTTCCGGCGCGCCCTGTTGTTGTTCGCGGTCGCGCTGTCGGCGCTGTTGCTGGTGCTCGGCGCACTCGGCTTGCTATCCCCGCTACCGGCGATGCGCGCGCTGGTCACCGATCGCGGCATGGGCCCCGAGGTACGCTGGCTCTGGCTGATGCTGCTGGCGGTTGGCGCGATCGGCCTGCTTGCCGCCGCGTTCTATCGCATCGCCCGGGCGCCGATGGCGGTCGCCGTGCTGCTGGTCGCGCTGTGGTGCGGCTACGGCCTGGTCGCGCATCCGGTGCTGGATCCGAGCAGTTCAGCCTCGGCGCTGATGCTGCGCGCCCGCGCGCTTGCCGGCGCCGACACGCAGATTGGCCTGGTCGGGTGGAAAGAGCAGAACCTGTTGCAGGCACGCGGCCCGACGGTGGAATTCGGTTACCTCAAGCCGCTGCCCGACCAGCTGCGCGATGCCGCGCAATGGCTGCGTGCCGACCCTGCGCATCGGCGACTGCTGTTGTCGCAGCCGCAAGAGTTGGCCGCGTGCTTCGCCGGTGCCAGCGAGGCACCGCAACGCGTCGGCACCGCCAATCGGCGCGACTGGTACCTGGCGCCGCTCGGCGCGCTGGGCCCGGGTTGCCAAGCCGCCGCGCTTGAAGACGACAGTCCATGACCGCCTGCTGCCGCGTGCCTGGCATCGTGGGTGATCCGACCCATGCGACATCGCCCATGCGCCTGCGCAACGGCGCGGCTATCATGGCGCTCCCCAGCGCAAGGGAACGCGCATGAACATCCTCATTCTCGGCGCTGGCCAGGTCGGCTCGTCGGTCGCTGCGGCATTGGCCACCGAAAAAAACGACATCACCGTGGTGGATCTTGACCACCAGCGCCTGCGCGACCTCGCCGAGAAGCTCGACATCCGCACCGTGGTTGGCCATGCCTCGCTGCCCAGCGTGCTGGAGCAGGCCGGCGCCGGCGAAGCCGGCCTGCTGGTCGCGGTGACCTCGAGCGACGAGGTCAACCTGATTGCCTGCCAGGTGGCCGAGCGCCAGTTCGGCACCCCGACCCGCGTGGCGCGCCTGCGCGAATCCGAATACATGGCCATCGCCAACTCGGTAACCGCGGCGATTTCGCCCGAGGAACTGGTCACCAGGCACATCGAGCGCCTGATCGAATACCCGGGCGCGTTGCAGGTGCTGGACTTCGCCGACGGCCGCGCGCAACTGGTTGGTGTGCGCGCAGTTCGGGATGGCGCCCTGGTCGGGCACGAGATCCGCGAGCTGCGCCAGCACCTGCCGTCGAACGTGGACGCGCGCGTGGCGGCGATCTTCCGCGGCGGCCGCGCGATCAAGCCCGAGGGCACCACGGTGATCCAGGCCGATGACGAGGTGTTCTTCCTCGCCGACGCCAAGAACATCCGCACCGTGATGAGCGAACTGCGCCGGCTCGACAACCGGCCGACCAAGCGCCTGCTGATCGCCGGCGGCGGCAATATCGGCCGCAAGCTGGCGCGGCGGCTGGAAAAGAAGTACCAGGTGAAAGTGCTGGAGCGCTCGCGCGAGCGTGCACGCAGCATCGCCGAAGAATTGCTCAACTCGATCGTCCTGGTTGGCGACTGCGCCGACGAGGACCTGTTGCGCGAAGAGAACATCGACCAGACCGACGTCTACATGGCGGTGACCAACGACGACGAGGCCAACATCCTTTCTGCGATGCTGGCCAAGCGCCTGGGTTGCCCGCGGGTGATGGCGCTGATCAACCGGCCTTCGTACGCGGAACTGGTCGAGGGCGGCAACATCGACATCGCGGTCAGCCCGCAGCTGGTCACCTTGAGTGCCCTGCTCGCGCACATCCGCGAAGGCGCGCCGGCGCGGGTGTACTCGTTGCGTCGCGGTGCAGCAGAGGCGATCGAAGCCGTGGTGCGCGGTGACCGCCGCACCTCGCGGGTGATCGGCCGTTCGCTCGAGGAGCTCGACCTGCCCGAGGCCTGCACCATCGGCGGCATCGTGCGCGGCGACAAGCTGCTGATCGCCCACCACGACGTGGTCATCGAGCCGGGCGACCACGTGATCCTGTTCGTCATGGACAAGCGGCAGATGCCGCAGGTGGACGCGCTGTTCCAGGCCGGTCCCGCCTGAGATGGGACCGCGGCGCCAGGCGATGCAACGGATCTTCGGCGCGATCATCGCGCTGAGTTCGCTGGTCAGCCTGCCGCCGCTGGTCATTGCGCACTGGCTCGGCGAACCGACCCAAGGCGCCTTCCTGGATTCCTTCCTGGCCATCGCCGCGCTCGGCCTGCTGGTCTGGTATCCGGTGCGCAATGTCGACGTCGAATTGCGCCTGCGCGATGGCTTCCTGGTCACCGCAGCCATCTGGATCATCGCCAGCGTCGTGCTGGCAGTGCCATTTACCCTGGTGGCGCCGCACCTGAGCCTGACCGATGCCGTGTTCGAGGCAACCTCCGGGCTCACCACCACGGGCGTCACCGTCATCACCGGGCTGGATGCGCTGCCGCGCAGCATCCTGTTCTATCGCCAGTCGCTCGGCTTCATCGGCGGCATGGGCATCGTGATCCTGGCCGTGGCGATCCTGCCGATGCTGAAAGTGGGCGGCATGCATCTGTTCCGCGCCGAAACCACCGGGCCCACGCGCGACCACAAGCTGACCCCGCGCATCGCCGAAACCGCGCGCGCGTTGTGGATGGTTTACCTCGGCCTGAATGTGCTGTGCACGCTGGTCTACTGGGTCGGCGGGATGAGCCTGTTCGATGCCATCTGCCACGCGATGTCCACGGTTGCCACCGCTGGTTTTTCCACCCACGACACCAGCTTCGGCTACTGGAACAGCCCGCTGCTCGAGGGCATGGCCACGCTGATGATGCTGGTGGCCGGCGCCAACTTCGGTATGCACTGGTATGCGTGGCGACGGGCGACGCTGGCGCACTACCAGGCCGATCCCGAGCTGCGTTCGTTCGTCCTGCTCGCATTGATCGCCGGGTTGCTGGTCGCCGCGACCCTGTATGCGGGCGGCATCTACAACGAGCCCGGCAGCGCGCTGCGCCATGGCATCTTCCAGGCCGTGTCCAACCTGAGCACCACCGGCTTCGTCGCGGCGGGCGGCTACGCCGGCTGGCCGGGCGCGGCGCCGATGTTGCTGATCGGGCTGGCCTTCATCGGCGGCTGCTCCGGCTCGACCGCCGGTGGCATCAAGGTGGCGCGCTGGCAGATGCTGGTGCGCCAGGGCCTGCGCGAGATCCGCCAACTGGTGCACCCCAAGGGTCAGTTCGTAGTCAAGGTCGGCGGCAAGCGCGTGTCCGAAAGCGTGGTGATTTCGGTCGGCGGTTTTTTCACCCTGTACCTGCTCAGCTTCGTGCTCATGTCACTGGGTGTCGCAGCCACCGGTGTCGAGCCGATCACCGCGGTGGCGGCGGTGGCATCCTGCCTCAACAACCTTGGCGGCAGCATCGGTGGCGTCGCCCACGGGTTCGGTGGATTGGGCGACATCGCCACCTGGATCTGCAGCTTCGCGATGATCCTCGGCCGGCTCGAGGTGTTCACGATCCTGGTGCTGCTGACGCCGCAGTTCTGGACCGAGTGAACGGGCGCACCGGGCGCGAATCCACCAGCGCGCCAGAAAGCTGGACGTAGATCTCGCGCGCCGTCGCCTCGGGCAGGCAGGGGATTTCCAGCCCGGGCTCGAAGGCGCCGGCGCCTGCTGTATCGAACTGCAGCGTGGCCATGCCGAAGCGCCGATCGATCGGCGACTGCTGCAACTCCAGCGTCTGCAGCTTGGTGGTTTCCGCAAAGCGCCATTGGCGAGAGATCCAGCCGCGTCGAAACGTGACCAGGCCGTCGGCTACTGACCAGGCCGAGTGTGTCGCCCAGTTGCGTGCGCGCCATGCCAGCGCCGGCGCCGCGAGCAGGGCCAACAGCGCCCACGGCCGCCACCACACTGCGGCCGCCACGCTCGCCAAGAGCAACACCACCAGTAACGGCAGCAGCTTCCTCAGCCAGGCGCGCGGATGCAGCGGCTGCCATTCGCGCACCGGCCAGGCGCGGATCGGCAGCAGGCCAGCGACCAGGGCGTCGATGGTTTCCGGCGTGGCGATCGGCGCGAGTTCGCGCAGCGACCCTGCCTCGTTCACCGCTTCGATCACCGCGGTATCCACGCGCAGCGCGCGCCGACCCAGCAACCGGTGCAGCAGGCTTTCCTCGATCGTCCAGGCCTGGATGCGATGGGCCGGCAGGCTCGCGCGCAAGCGGGTGAACAGGCCGCGCTCCACGCTCAGGCGGCCGGCCTGTTCGCGCAGCACGAAACCATGGAATTGCAGCAACGCCAAGGCGACCGAAAAAATCCGCAGCAGCACAATCGCCGCCAGCAGCAGCGACAACACCGCGCCGGCCAGCGCCCAGGTCGACAGGTGCAGCGCATCGGCCTGGCCCGACAGCCAGCGACCAGTCTCGGTGAACATGCGCCCGAGCAGGTTGTTGCCCGACTGCGCCAGCACCGCCATGGCGCCGCCCACCACCAGCATGCCGCGATTGCTCACCAGGCCCTGGCGGATCACCTCGCCGGTATCGAGGCGCAGCAAGGTGCGGGCAGCGGCCGCGTCATCGTCCGTGCCGGCGTCGATCGCCGCCGCGTAGTCCGCTCCGGCGGGCGTGGCGCGCGAGACTTGGCGGCCGCGGATCAGGCGCTCCAGCGCCTGCGCCCGGTCCATCCGCAGCACCCGCATCCGGCCCTCGGGCTTGGCCGCGCCGGCCGACTCCAGGCGCACCTCGGCCACGCCGAACAGGCGATGCAGCAGGTTCTGATGCAGGCTGACATTCTGGATCCGCGAAAACGGAATATGCCGGACGCTGCGCTGGAACAATCCGCTGCGGATGACCACGCCGTCGCTTTCGATCCGATAGCGATAGGTGAAGTACTGCGCGATCGACACCAGCACCAGCGCGGCCACGCCGATGGCGCCGATCAGGTCGCCGATGTCGAAGGCATTGCGCCGCCCGGTGAACACGATCACCAGCAGCGGCAGGGCGAATTGCCTGAGCTGTCCGATCAGTGCAAACAGGAAGCTCAGCGGGTGCAGGCGCAGTTCGGGTGCCGCGATCGGCTCGGGCGACGCAATGCGCTCAGGCGGAGCGGTGGGCTCAGGCGGAGGCGTGGACTCAGGCGGAGCAGTGGACTCAGACGACATCGTCGTGGCGGTCCGAGGCAGGCACCAGCGCGTCGCGCAGCGCCACCGCGTCGGCATCGGCGAGACCCGGTTGGCGCAACGCGTGTTGCCGGGTGCCAGCGGTGTGCACCACCAATGTCGCAAGGCCGAAGTGCCTCTCGATCGGCCCGCGCTCGATATCCAGGTGCTGCACGCGCGAGCGCGGGATCAGGATTTCCCGGCGCCAGGCGCGGCCGCGGCGGACATGCAGCCCGATGCCGTCCAGCCGCCAGCCGGTCGCCTTCCAGCGCCGCCAGGACAGCCAGATGGCCAGCATCGTGATCGCAAGCAGCCAGGCCAGTCCGATCCCGATGCTGGCGAGCCAGCCGACCTGCAGCAACGTGGTCAATGGCCAGCCCAGCACCAGTGCAGACAGCGCGCCGAGTACGCCGCCGGTAACCAGCCCACCGAACATCGCCACCGTGGCGGCTTCAGTGGGCAGGGTGTTCCAGTCTCCGGCGGGGAGTGTTTCGATGCGGGCCATGTCAGTAGCAGTCCGGGTAGTAAGGATTGTCCTCGCCGGCGTCGCGCGGCCGCCGGCTGAAGCGCTTGTAGGTCCACTGGTACCAGTCCGGACGGCGGCGCGCGACTTCCTCGACTTTTGCATTCATCGCCGTGGTCGCGACGTGCAAGTCAGCGTCGGCGATTTCCGGCGGCGCCGCTTCGAAGACGACATCGAAGCCGCCCGGCACCGGTTCGGCCCAGGCAAACAGCACTGGCGCGCCGCTGCGCTGGGCCAGCTTCTGGATCAGGGTCAGGGTCAGCGCCTCGCGGCCGAAGAACGGCGCGAACTCGCCGGCGCCCTGCTTGGGTTGCTGGTCGGGCGTGATGCCGACCAGTTGCCGGGCCTGCAGCGCGCGGAACAACGGTCGCATCGCGGTACTTTCCGCCGGCACCAGAGTGACGTTGTGGCCGCGCCGACACAGGCGCAGGAAGACATCGCCGAAGCGTTTTTCCGGCACCCGGTACACCAGCGAAAACGGCGCGACCGTCGCCAGGTACTCGATCATCAGCTCCCAGTTGCCGTAATGCGGCGCCGAAATGATCACGCCGCGGCCCTGGGCAAGCGCCGCATCCAGCAACTCGCGCCCGCGCACCGCGCGCACCAGGGCAAGGTTCGCCGCGCGGCCGCGGGTCCACACGCGCAAGGTCTCCATCGCATTTGCGCCAGTCGCCTGCACGATCTGGCTCGCCAGCGCGTCGCGTGCCGGCGCGGGCATGTCCGGATCGATCAACTCGAGATTGCGTTGGGCGACCCGCCACTCGCGCGCATTGGCCACGCGCACCAGTCGGCCAAATCCATGGCCGAGCGCGCGCTGCGCGCCGAGCGGCAGCCGGCCGGGGATCCAGGCGAGCGCGAACAGCAGGCGGCCGAGCAGCTCGGATGCAGTCATGGCCCTAGTCTAAACTGCGATCCATGATTGCCCTGATCCAGCGCGTCACTGAAGCCGCCGTCCACGTGGATGGCAACTGCATCGGGGCGATCGGTCCGGGCTTGCTTGCCCTGGTGGCGGTTGAGCCGGGCGACAGCGAAGCCCAGTTCACCCGCATGGCCGAACGCCTGATCGGCTATCGGGTATTCTCCGATGCCGCCGGCAAGATGAACCTGTCCCTGGCCGATACCGGCGGCGGCTTGCTGCTGGTCCCGCAGTTCACCCTGGCCGCCGATACCGCCCGTGGCATGCGCCCCAGTTTCACCTCGGCGGCCAGCCCCGAACTGGGGCGAAACGGGTTCGATCGGCTGGTGGCCCTGTGCCGCGCCGTCCTTCCAGGGGTTGAAACCGGGCACTTTGGCGCCCACATGATGGTCAGTCTGGTCAACGACGGTCCGGTTACGTTCCGACTCCGCGTTGATCCTTCCAGAGCCCCCTAGGGCACGCTTTCCACATTTTCCATACGAATCAATGGGATGGACCATCGGTCCTCCGGCGTATATACTATGTGGTTCCTTCGAATCCCTCTTCGGCAGAGTCCATGGCCATCGATCGTCCGGCGCAACAGAACGAAATCAAGCTGCTGATCAGCAAGGGCCTGGAACAGGGCTACCTGACCTATGCCGAGGTCAACGATCACCTGCCCGACGACATCGTCGATCCGGAACAGATCGAAGACATCATCGGCATGATCAACGGCATGGGCATCGAGGTGCATGAAGTTGCGCCCGATGCCGAGACCCTGCTGCTCTCCGACGCCACCCCGACCCGCACCGACGACGACACTGTCGCCGCCGAGGAAGCCGCGGCCGCGCTGAGCGCGCTCGACACCGAGGGTGGCCGGACCACCGACCCGGTGCGCATGTACATGCGTGAGATGGGCACGGTCGAGCTGCTGACCCGCGAAGGCGAAATCGCCATCGCCAAGCGCATCGAGGAAGGCCTGCTGCAGGTCCATTCTTCGCTCGCCAGCTTCCCGTGGTCGATCCACCTGCTTCTCGAGGATTACGACCAGCACATCGAAGGCAAGAAGCGCCTGGCTGAAGTCGTCACCGGCTTCACCGATGTCGAGCCGCCGGCCGAGGAAGTCGCCGCGGTTGAAGTGGTGGCCGAGGAAACCGAAGAAAGCGAGGACGACGCTGTTGAAGGCGACGACTCCGAGGAAACCACCGCCGTCGATACCGGCCCGGATCCGGCCGAAGTCGCGCGCCGCATGGAGGTCCTCAAGGGCCTGTACGGCAAGTTCCAGAAGACCTACGCCAAGGTCGGCGCGGTCGACAAGAAGTCGCTGAAGCTGCGCGAGGAAATGGCCGCGGAGTTCATGCGCCTGAAGCTGCCGATGGTCCAGACCGAAAGCTTCCTGCGCAAGCTGCGCGAAGTGGTCGGCTCGATCAAGGAACACGAGCGCAAGGTGCTCGACATCGCCACCCGCAGCGCCAAGATGCCGCGCAAGGATTTCATCCGCGCCTGGCCGGGCAACGAGACCAACCTGACCTGGGCCGATGAAGTCATCCGCCGCAAGCAGAAGTGGTCCTCGGGTGTGCGCGAGTTCAAGGACGACATCGTCGGCGAGCAGGAAAAGCTGATCGGCGTCGAGAAGGCGTTGTTCCTGTCGCTCACCGACATCAAGGAAATCAATCGCGCCATGGCCTATGGCGAAGCGAAAGCGCGCAAGGCCAAGAAGGAAATGGTCGAGGCCAACCTGCGCCTGGTCATTTCCATCGCCAAGAAGTACACCAACCGCGGCCTGCAGTTCCTCGACCTGATCCAGGAAGGCAACATCGGCCTGATGAAGGCGGTGGACAAGTTCGAGTATCGTCGTGGTTACAAGTTCTCGACCTACGCCACCTGGTGGATCCGCCAGGCGATCACCCGCTCGATCGCCGACCAGGCGCGCACCATCCGCATCCCGGTGCACATGATCGAGACAATCAACAAGTTGAACCGCATCTCGCGCCAGATGCTGCAGGAAATGGGCCGCGAGCCCACGCCCGAAGAACTGGCCAAGAAGATGGAGATGCCCGAGGACAAGATCCGCAAGGTGCTCAAGATCGCCAAGGAGCCCATCTCGATGGAGACTCCGATCGGCGACGATGAAGATTCGCACCTGGGCGATTTCATCGAAGACACCAATGTCGAGTCGCCGATCGAGACGGCAACCAACATCGGCCTTCGCGAGACGGTGAGCGACGTGCTGGCCGGACTTACTCCGCGCGAAGCGAAAGTCTTGCGCATGCGGTTTGGTATAGACATGAATACCGACCACACGCTGGAAGAAGTCGGCAAGCAGTTCGACGTCACCCGCGAGCGCATCCGCCAGATCGAAGCCAAGGCCCTGCGCAAACTGCGCCATCCCAGCCGCTCCGAAACCCTGCGCAGCTTCCTCGACCTCGAGTAAAGCGCGAGCGGCTTCTGTGGGAGCGGCTTCAGCCGCGATTG
>JBBRZU010000028.1:0-27427 GCA_038236425.1 Lysobacterales bacterium | reverse complement strand
GTCATCGACGGCTCGGTCGTCCTACTCGGGTTCGTCGTTGCCCGCCTTCTCTCGCGCTTCCGGCGGGGTGGCCTGGAGGCTGTTCCAGGAGAGACCTAGCCGCTGCCGAAGCGGTACTCGCGCTCTCCCTTGCGCGGCAACTTGCGGTCGTTGATGATCTGCCGCGCCTGGGCGCGCAATTCGTGGGCAAGTGCCTGGGCTTTGCGCTCGGCGGCGAGCAGGCGGTCGCGTTCGACCTTCTCCTGCCGCACCCGCTCGGCGTCGCGCTTGGCCTCGCTCGGACCGGACGGCACCTTTCCCTGCTCGCGCGCGACCGCCGCCACCTTGGATTTCTTGGCCAGCCCGGCTTTGTGCAGTTGTTCCTGCAGGGCATTCATCTTCGCCATCGGCTGCGCTCGGGTCTGGGATACTGGGGCCATTCTAGCGCCCACCCTGCTCCCACCTACCGATGCCGACCCTGAAATACCTCGCCGGCTATTCCGAAACCCTGCAGGCGCAGGTGCGCGCGCTCATCGAAGGCGATCGCCTCGGCCCCATGCTCGCGACCAAGTACGCCGAGGCGCATGCCGTCCGCAACGACCGCCAGCTGTACGACTACGTGCAGGACATGAAGTCACGGCACCTGCGCAAGTCGGTGCCGCTGGGCAAGGTTGTCTACGACGGCAAGTTGCAGGTGGTCAAGCACGCGCTCGGCACGCACACGGCGATCTCCCGCGCGCACGGCGGCCAGTTGAAGGCCAGCCGGGAGATTCGCATCGCCAGCGTGTTCCGCGACGCGCCCGCGTCGTTCCTGCAGATGATCGTCGTGCACGAGCTCGCGCACCTCCGGCAGCCCGAGCACGACAAGGCGTTCTACCAGCTGTGCACGAACATGGCGGCGGACTATCACCAGCTTGAGCTGGATATGCGGCTGTGGATGACGCATCGCGAGATGGGTGCGACTGACGGCGATTCTGGATCGGAAAGCTGATCGGCGCAGGTCGCGTCCTTGCGATGGTCAGAACCCCTTGATCAAGGTTCGCGTCGGCTTGTAACCGTGCTGCTTCACCTGACTGCAAATCCTCTTGATCACAGTTGCCGACAGCTCGGGCGCATCCGAGGGGTGGGCTGGGACCAGTTCGTCCCGCAGCTTGGCCAACGCGTACAAGACGACTTCATTCTGACTGAAGCCCAAGATGCTGGCCAGCTGTCTGACCGTCTTGCGGGACACGGTGTTTCGGGTTTCGCCAGCCTTGAAGGTCAGCAGCAGTGCGTCGGAGGTAGCCATGATCGTTCCTAATTACCCGCAGCTCGTGAGCAAGCCGCAGCCTCCGGCGTAGGCGCCCACGGCACCCCTCTTGGGCCGGAGCGCGCGCACAGGTGATAGCAGCCCCCGCCTATGTCCTTGCCCCCACCGACGGCGAGGCACCGAACGTGACAGGCATCGGCCTGGTTGCATCTGGGCGCGATGGCCTTGATGACGCATTTGTCCTGCGCGGAGATCGTGGCGAGCTGCGCCTCGGACACCGAACAATCGTAAACCGGAGCGATTGGCGGATTGGTTGAAGGCAGCGTCTTGATCCGCTCCAGCTCCGCCACATAACGCACGACCGCGGTAGTCCGTTCACTGGTTCGTCGAGTCATGCATTGCAGAGCGGGCGCTTCAGTCAGGCCCGCCGCGGATGTGGCGCCCTCCTCGCCGCAGGTTTTCAACACGCGTTGAAACCATTGCTGCTGCGTGGCCGAGAACATTGCTTCAGCCTGCTCGAACTCCGGATTGCTCGAGGCCAGGGGCCGCAGGTCTTCGGTGACGTCGAGGATTGCCGCGTTGAGCGCACCGTACGCCGCCATGTATTCGCGCAGCACGCAGGATTCGGACGTAACCGGGCCAGGCTCGGGAGCGCATGAGGCGTCGGCTGGCGAGGCGAGCGCCCACAGCAACAGGATCGCGAGAGGAATGACGAGTCGCATCGTCAAAAGCTAGCACGGCTTCCAAGGCGCATCCAGACGCCTACCCGGTTGATGCCACATCGTTGCATCGCATTGCGGGCGTCCGCAGCTGCTCCATTGAGCGCCCATCACCGCGCGACGCAGCTGACGCCGGCCCACATGTCCGTGATCTTTGCTCCGGCAGAGGGACCATCAAGCACACCATGCAAGTCGCCGGCGCTGAACTCGCTCCCGAGGGATGTCTGGGTCACAGCGGCGCTATACGCGGCCCCGAGCTCGGCGCGCGTTGAACCAGGGCCAATGCCGGCTGCGGTGGTGATCGCATGCGCGGCGCGGATACCGAGACCCCAGCCAACGAAGCGGCCATCCTGGAACACCAGGCTCAGCCCGTCTGGCCAACTGGCAAATTGCACCGGCCCCGCGCCGCAATCCTCGTTCGTGCCTTTGCCGGCCCGGCCGAGCACGAACTCCAGCGATGCGAGCACCTCGGATTGCGGCGCTCCGAACGGAATCGGGCGGGCGCTGCCGTTGGGTGGGAGAAGCCAGCGCAGGCCCTCGCCTTCTACCGTCAGGTGGGGAGCGGTGTCGGGTGCGGAGGGCGCGGTGTCGCTTGGTGAGGTTGGACTCGTTTCGACCCCTGCATCCGTTGCATCCGTTGTGACCGTTGTGACCGTTGCGACCGGTACAGTCGGAACGGACTCTTTCGCCTCTACATCGCTAGTCGTTCCAGGCTGAGCTTCTGGCTTCGCTGAGCAGCCCGCAATCAACAAGAATGCTCCGGCGCAAAGAACAGTCACCATGCGGTGCGGGAATGTGGAGGCGCGCATCAGGTTGTTTCTCCGCCTACTTCAGGAGGGCCGAGACCCAAGACTGCAAGACACTCGATCCATCGCCGGCTTGGTTCGTGCTCGCGAGGTTTCCGGTGCGCGCGCCGAGCAGTTTCCCGTCGGCCGAGATCAGGGCAAGCGTCGGGTAGGTTTTGATGCCGAGGCTCTCGACAAACTCCCCTGCGCCAACCGACACCGGCCATTTCAGTCCGTACTCTGAAACGAAGCGGGTTGCGTCATCCTTGGACTCGAAGGTCACCGCAAGAGCCGACACATCGGGATTCTTCTCGGCGAATGCATTCAGTGCCGGGATCTCCTGGATGCAGGGGATGCAATCATGGAAGAAGAAGCTGATCAGGACGGGTCGGCCAGTCATGGGCTGCCGATTGCCGGCTACGCCAATCAGTGCCGGGATAGGCGGCTCCGGAATCTTCTCGCCGATCAAGACCTTCAGCCCCGCATTCAACGGCGCAGGGGCATTAACCGGCGCACTTTGCTTGGCCGGGGGATTGATGCTGAGGGTGGCGACGGATGCAGTCGTATTCTTTGCTATCGCGAACGAGTGGCCCGTGGACGCAAGCGTCATGAACTCCGAGGCAGTAATGGATACCCCATTGGCGTCGTTGAACTTGAGCACTTGGTAATCTTCGAGATGCATTCCCTGTCGAATCGAGTCTTCGGGAGTCGGTTCCGCTGGAGTCGGCCCAGCAGCGCGGGCGCCGCTCACGACCACGATTCCGAGAGCAACTGCGAGAAAAAATTGAAGACGGTTGGCTGTCATGGCAAATCTCCAAATGGCGCTTAAGGCCGCGGGTCATGTTCCGCCGTCGATGCGGATGAATTCCGAGACGCGGCGCGGTTGGATTGAGCCGCTCTCGGAGCGTTCCGGACTGTCCAGCGTCGGTTTGACTCGGCGAGCCTATCAAATTGGCAGGTGCAAACACCAATGGATATTGGGTAAGCATCCTGCCGAGCAACTCCACGAGCGATTCATGACCGCCTGCACGCCTGATAACATTCGGCAGACACCAGCGAAGACTTGGATCCGATGAGGCGCTCACCTGCATCGGCCCGTCCGCTGCCGGTGCTGCCAAGGTGGCCTTGGGGTGCCGGACAAGGCGCACAGCGGGGTGCCGGCGAGCAGATGCAGGAAAGGCCGGCGCAGCAGCGCCAGGCGGGTCGTCCAATATTGTCACGATGCATCCCCTCACATTTGCCAATGGGCGCTTTCCGGGATGCTCACGTCCGTTCGCTGCCGCACAGATAAACGTATACCCAAGCCTGACTATTGAACCGACATGGTCACGGGAGCTCCGCCGGGATCACCCGGAGAGCTGCACATTGCGGCACCCTGCAACCATGGAGTTCGCCGGCTACCTGAGTGCATTTTGATTGATCCAAAGATAGGGAACCCGTTATGACTAGCAAGAAAGCGACCAAGAAATCAGCGTCATTCGACACGATACCCAACGGTACCGACGTATCCTGGCACTATCGCAGCGCCATCGGCCACGGGACCGTGACCGGCATCCACAAGCACGGCACGACCGCTGCCAACACGATGTACTCTATCAAGCAACGTGATCACCATCCTGGCGAACCCGCCATTGTTCATCATTCCGGCGAAGCACTGACCCGCACCGGGAAATAGTACACGACACACTGCACCACCCGATGGAGATGCCAATCGCCGGCAAGCATCCCGTCCCGTTGTTTGTTACCCAGGAAAACGCGCACCAGCGCGAAGATTGAGCACTCATGGGCACCGAGTTGCAACCAGGCGGCGCACAAATCAAACCTCACATCGTCATTCTTGGCGCCGGTTTTGGTGGCCTGAGTTGTGCCAAAGCGCTGCGCCGGGCACACGCCAAAGTCACGGTCATAGACCAACGCAACTTCCATCTTTTCCAGCCGCTGCTTTATCAGGTAGCGACGGCGGCGTTGTCGCTCGCCGATATCGCCATGCCAATCCGCCACATCGTGCGTCACCAGGGCAATGCGCAAGTCCTGCTTGGCCATGTCGAGGCCATCGATCGTGAAGCGCGCAGCATTCATCTGAGTCAGCTTGATAGTCCCATTTTGTACGATTACCTGGTGGTGGCCACCGGCGCCCGCCCCACGTATTTCGGACACGACGAGTGGGAGCCGTTCGCTCCAGTCCTGAAGACCGCCGAAGACGCCATCGCCATCCGCCAGCGCGTGCTTGCGGCGTTTGAAATGGCCGAGCTGACTGCGGACCCCAACGAGTGCCGTCACCTGCTGAGTTTCGTGGTCATCGGTGGCGGTCCCACCGGCGTGGAAATGGCGGGCGCCATTGCGGAGCTGGCCAAGGCCGAACTGGCAATGCCGCACAGAAAGCTTTTTGGCCAGCGTGTCTGGGTCACCCTGGTCGAAGCGGGGCCGCGTTTGCTGTCCGCCTTTCCAGAGTCACTCGTGGATAAAGCCCGCCACTCACTCGAGGTGCTTGGCGTCGAGGTGCTACTCGACACTCCGGTTGAACTCTGCGACGCGGATGGCATCGTTGCTGCTGGACGACGTATCCAGGCACGCACCCTGATCTGGGCAGCGGGTGTTGCCGCGTCCCTTGCTGCGACATGGCTGGATGCCGAGTCCGACCCGGGCGGCCGCGTACGCGTCCGGACGGACTTGTCGTTGCCCGGCGATGAGAACATCTTCGTGATCGGCGACACCGCGCACGTCGTCAACCCCGACGGCCAGCTGGTGCCAGGCATCGCTCCGGCCGCCAAGCAGGAAGGCGCCTACGTCGGCCGACTCCTGATCCGGCGGCTCACTGGAAGGCTGCCACCGGGTGCCTTCCACTATCGCAACTATGGCAATCTCGCCACCATCGGGCGCAAATCGGCAATCGTGGATTTCGGTTGGATGCGCCTGAGCGGCCTGCCGGGCTGGCTGACCTGGGGCGCGGCACACATCTTCTTCCTGATCGGCTTTCGCAGCCGTGTGATGGTGATGCTCTCCTGGCTATGGTCCTACCTGACCACCGAGTACGGCGCCCGGCTGATCACCGGCAGTAGCCGTAAGCCGTAGCGGCGTTGTGATTCCCATCAGTTCGCCAACGCACGGATAACCGCTTCTGCGAGTGCGAAGATGGAGCAGTAGCGGCGCGGAGCCCACGTCATGATCATCCGGTCCTCGGATCAAGTTTCCCGCTTCACGCTGCTGAAGCGCTTTCCACTGCCGCGCAACCTGGGAGTGTCGCCGGAGTCGCGTATCGCGCGCGGGCGGACATGGCCGCCGTCTGCCGACGCGATCCGCACGAAGACCTTCAACGTATATCGCTACGACCCGGATTCCACCGACAATCCACGCATCGACTCGTACTCGGTCGATCTCGACGATTGCGGCCCGATGGTCCTGGATGCGCTGATCTGGATCAAGAACAAGGTCGACCCCACGCTTACTTTCCGCCGTTCCTGCCGCGAGGGAATCTGCGGTTCCTGCTCGATGAATATCGACGGCACCAACTGGCTTGCATGTACGCGCTACATCACCGATACCGACGAGCAGGCCGCGATTTATCCGTTGGCCAACATGCCAATCATCAAGGACCTGGTGGGTGATCAAACCCACCTGTTCGCACAATATGCCTCGGTCAAGCCTTGGTTGGAGGCAAGCGGCCCGGCACCCAACAGGGAGCGCCTGCAATCGCCAGAGCAGCGCGCCAAGCTCGACGGCTATTACGAATGCATCCTGTGTTTTTGCTGCACGTCTGGATGCCCCAGCCACTGGTGGAACGGCGAGCGCTTCCTCGGCCCGGCAGTGCTGCTGCAGGCGTGGCGGTGGCTGGCCGACAGTCGCGACGATGCCACCGCTGAACGACTCGATGACATGGAAGGCATATTCCGGCTATACGGATGCCACACGATCCTCAACTGCACCCGCACCTGCCCCAAGGGGCTGAACCCCGGCAAGGCGATCGCCGAGACCAAACGGATGATGCTTGAGCGGGTGGGCTGACCAGCGCATCGACAAGGATCCCACCATGCCAGACCAACCCACCAGTCGCGAGCGGCCGCGTTCGCCCAATATCCAGATTTACCGGCCGCAATTGACCTCGGTATTGTCGATCGTCAACCGGATGACTGGCGTGCTCTTGAGTGCGTGTGCGGTGATGCTGGTGGTCTGGTTGGTAGCCGCCGCCGCGGGGCCGCATGCTTACGCAGTGATGCACGCGGCCATTGCATCGATCCTCGGCCAGGTCCTGTTGCTCGCAGCCACATTCGCATTCTTCATGCACCTGTGCGGCAGCTTTCGGCACCTTGCATGGGATGCCGTGCGTGGTTTTTCCCTGCGCGCGATCTATCTATCCGGGTGGATCGTGTTCACGGCGAGTGTGGTGCTCACAGTCGCCGCGTGGGTCGCCAGTGCGCTCATGGGGCGATGACCTGATGAACACGCCGCGTTTTCGTTCACCCCGTGACTACGGCCCCGGTGCACTGCGCAAGAATGTCGGTGGCTGGTTGCTCGAACGCGCGACGGCGCTCGTGCTGGCTCCGCTGACAGTTTGGTTTGCTGGATCGGTCATTGCACATACCGACAGCGATTACGGCGCACTGATCGAATGGCTGCAGATGCCGCTCAATGCGGTGTTGATGGCACTGCTCTTGATCATGCTGTTCTGGCACACCGCCCTGGGCCTGGCGGTGGTGATCCAGGATTATGTCCACGCCATCGCCCGCAGAACAGTGGCGTTGACCGCCATGCGTTTGGCTTGTCTGGTATTCACCGTGGCCGGCATCGTCGCCATTGTCCGCATCGCGCTGCAGGCTTCCTGACCACCCGCAGGAGCTTGGTTGATGCATCAACCATCAAGCTGGCTATGGATGTTTCCTGGCTGCATCCGCCGGATTCATCGCGGTAGAAATTGAATCACGACCAATCCAACTTCAACAGGCTGATCCTGCCCAAGCAACACGATCAGGGCGCAATCTTCCGCTTCAGCGCCCGCGTCACCGACAGCGGCAACCCAGGCAAGGACCGGAGGACCCAAGGCAGGATCTTTCGCTTCACGCCATTGAGCGATTCCGGAACCATGGCTTCGATCAGGTGCGGGCCAGGATTGAGCAAGGCGTATTCCAGCGCCTTGTTCAGTCCCTCGGCGGTGCTGACGCGCACGCCATGCACCCCCATCCCTTGCGCAAGCTGGGCAAAATTGAGCACGGGGCCGTGCAGGTCAAGCTGGGATTTGGCCTTGTCTCCAATACTGTCGGCGCCGACGCGTTCCAGCTCGATGTTCAGTACTGAATACGATGCGTTGTTGAAAATGATGCTGGTGACATTCAAGCGTTCGCGCGCCATGGTCCACAGCGCTTGAATGGTGTACATGGCAGTGCCGTCTCCAATCAGTGCCAGCACGGGGCGATCGGGGCAGGCAATGGCCGCACCGACGGCATTCGGCAGCCCCTGGCCAATGGCGCCGCCGGTGAGCGAGATCATGTCGTGCCTGGGGCAGCCGGCAGTCATGACGTTGAGCATCAATCCCGAGGTAATGGCCTCGTCGATGATGATGGCGTTGTCCGGCAGCAGATGACCAACGGCCTTGCACACTTTTTCGGCGGTCAGGCGGCCACGCGGACGACCCGGGCGCTGCGCTGCCTGCAGTGGTGGCGTCGCACTGCCAGCACCCAGGCGCTGCACCAATTTATCAAGGCTGGCGGTGACGTCCTGCTCGGAAGTCGCCAGCGTGTGGACCGTGCAGGTATCGGGAGTGATGTAGCTTTTTTTGCCGGGGTAAGCGAAGAACGACACCGGCGCCTTGCAGTCGACCAGGATCAGGTGTTGTACATCGGCCAGTTGCACGCCAGCCAGTTCTGCAAAATAGGCGATGCGTTCCACTGCCGGCAAACCCGCACCACGTTCGATACGGGTGGGGAATGTTTCGGCAAGCAGCTTGACCCCGCTATGGGCGAGCAGTTTGCCAGCGGCGAGCAGGCTGGGCTCGCGCAGCGAACGGCCACCCATCAGCAGCGCGGCTTTGCCGCCAGAACGAATCGCGGCGGCAATGGCATCCACCACCGCATCGTCGGCGACGGGTGCAGGCGCCTGTGGCAGCACCGCGCAAGGCACGCCACCTTCGCCCCAGGACACATCGGCCGGCAGGATCAGCGTGGCAACCGAACCGGGAAAGCCGCGTGCAGCCACGATGGCAGCGGCCGCGTCCTGGCACAGTTCGGCCGTGCTCTGGGACGTGCGGACAAAACCCGGCGATACGTTGCGCGCCACGGTTTCAATATCCGACTGCAGTTGCGCGTCGTATTGCACGTGATAGGTGGCGTGGTCACCGACGATATTGAGCACTGGCACTTTGCCTTTGCGGGCGTTGTGCAGGTTGGCCAGGCCGTTGCCGAGGCCACAACCCAGGTGCAGGAGGGTCGCCGCAGGCTTGTCGGCCATACGCGCATAACCGTCTGCAGCGCCGGTGGCAACGCCTTCAAACAGCGCCAGCACGGCTTTCATTTTTGGCTCACCGTCCAGGGCTGCCACGAAGTGCATTTCGCTGGTTCCCGGGTTGCTGAAGCAAACTTCAATCCCGGCATCGACCAGGGTTTTCATCAAGGCTTGCGCGCCATTTTTCATTTCTGTTCCCTTGCTGGAAGCTGGCTGGCTGGAAGCTGGCTTGCTGGAAGCTGGCTTGCTGGAAGCTGGCTTGCTGGAATCGGGGTTGACTGGTCCAGTTGAGCACGGCCGATGCCAGCGATGTCTGTCACACCTGTCAGCATCATGGTCAGCCGCAGTTCCTGCTGCCAGGTATTCAATAGTCGGGTGACGCCGCCTTCACCGGCGGCGGCCAAGGCCCATGCCCATGGACGACCGATCATCACCCCGTTGGCCCCCAATGCAAGTGCCCGGAAGACATCCACTCCGCTGCGAACGCCGCCATCCACGAGTATTTCAGTTTGTCCGCCCACCGCAGCCACAATGCCCGGTAGTTTGCTGGCCGTTGCCGCAACGCCATCGAGCTGGCGACCACCGTGGTTGGACACCACGATGCCGTCAGCGCCTGCCTGTGTGGCGCGGTGGGCATCGTCGACTTCCATGATGCCTTTCAGTATCAGCGTACCCGGCCAACGCTCGCGCAGCCACGCAATGTCGGCCCAGGTCACCGTCGCATCGAATTGCGCATCGACCCAGGCTTTGAACGCCCCCAGGTTGCGTGCACCCGGCACCGCTGCACTCAGATTGCCAAAAGTGAGCGGACCGCCACGCAGCGCGACATTCCACAACCAGCCGGGCCGACTCAGCACCTGTTGCATCCGCAATGCAGTCGCGCGCGGACCGCTGGCGCCCAGCCCGTTGCGCGTGTCGCGATGGCGCATGCCAGGCGCTGGCAGGTCTACAGTCAATACCAGTGTCCGGCAGCCCGCCTGCCAGGCATCTTGCAGTAGTGCTTCGACGCGCGCGCGATCGCGGATCATGTACAACTGAAACCAGAACGGTGCACTGGCGGCTGCTGCAACTTCGCCCAGCGCGCAGATACCCACGGTGGACAAGGTAAATGGAATGTCGGCGGCATTGGCGGCGCGCACGGCCTGTAACTCACCGCGCCGAGCCATCATGCCCGCCAGACCCACGGGTGCCAGCACCACCGGCATGGCGCAGGTCTGTCCGCCCAAGGTGGTACGGGTATCGACCTGATCGACATCCACCAGAACGCGCGGGCGCAAGGTGACGTGGTTCCAGGCGGTTTCATTGCTGCGCAGGGTGTATTCGTCGCTGGCACCGCCGTCCAGATAATCGAGCAGGAAACGCGGTAGCCGCGAACGTGCCTGTTCCCGAAAATCGCGGGTGCTCACGGGAAACCGAAGTGCCATGATCAGCCGCCCGAAACGATTGCGCGCGCGGCGGCACGCGCGGTCAGGATGCAGCCGGGCAGGAAGGTGCCTTCCAGCGAGCGTTTGCCATTGCAACCGCCGCCGCCAAAGCCGGCTGCCTCGCCCACGCAGTACAGGCCAGCGATCGGTTGGTTATCGACGCCCAGTACGCGGCTGTGCAAGTCAGTACGCAGCCCACCCAGGCTCTTGCGCGTGATCAATTGCATGTGGATGGCGATGAAGGGACCTGCGCCTGGTTTTTGCAGCGGCGCCA
Source organism: Lysobacterales bacterium (assembly GCA_038236425.1). GTDB lineage: Bacteria > Pseudomonadota > Gammaproteobacteria > Xanthomonadales > Xanthomonadaceae > Arenimonas. The sequence continues at coordinate 16,565 of JBBRZU010000028.1, read as the reverse complement.
GCTTGCAGGTCCGCAAGCGGTCTGGCCCCCATTGACGGGCGTGCAGGATGCGCCGGATCTGATCGTCGTTTTCGAGTTTGTCGCCGTTGGAAAAATTGGCGTCGAAGGCATCGGCTGTGGTTTGCAACACCGCCGGGTCAATGTCGAGCGAGCAGGTGAGCGCGTTCATCTTCTCCGTCAGCTCCGCCAGTGTATCGGCGACCAGGAAATGCTGGCTCTCGGCAGCCATCTGCCTGACCAGTTGCTGATTGCCCAGCAACAGGTCTTTCAGGAATTGCGGGAACTGCTTGTCGCGGATGCGCTGGTTATGTTCGGCACCGGAAATGGCAAACTCCTTCACCGCGATGCGCCAGTTCAACAGGTGCCAGGTCCATGGCTGTTCCTGTTCGGCGACACGCTGGCACAGCCAATGCGTGTCGAATCCGGTCACCAGCGGCTGCGGGCCGATGCGCTCGCCGCGGTGGTTCAGCCACAGGGCGGACTTGCATGGAATGGTGGACAGGCCGTGGCCATCGAAATGCGGGAACGGATGCGGAAATCCGGCAGAGTAATTCCACATTTCCCCGGCGTTGACGATATGGCCACCGAACCGATCGGCGACTTCGTGATGCAGTTTGCCGTCGGCATTTGGATTTGCGCCATTCAACATCGCCGCCGGCAATGGCCGTTGGCTCGGCCAGTTGGCACGGCATTGCTGATGACTGCCGTTGATGCCGCCGGTCGCCAGGACAACCACCTCGGCACGCAGGCGGATGGTTTCGCCAGTCGCTTCATTCACCGCCAGCGCCCCGCAGATCTTGCCATCCTGCTGTTCCAACTGATCGACCCGATGTCCATGCAGCAGGGTCAGGCGATTGTCACGATTGGCGCTGTGCAATGCCGCCACCAGGATGCGCACCAGCTCGCGTGACGTGCCCCACACCACATGGTAGCGGGGCACGCTGTTGCCATCGCCATTGAGGCCCCGCTCCACCCAATTGACCGCCGGCATGAACGTGATGCCTTCGCTTTTCAACCAGTCATGCACCTGGCTGCAGGAATGTTCGGCGTAATACCGGGCCCAAACCAGTGAGTGCTGGTCGTCCAAATCCAATTCACCAAAGCGGATCCAGTCACGCAGGGCGCGTTCGGGCGAATCGGCAATCTTCCTGGCTGCCTGCAGCGGTGTGCCGACCAAGGCCATGCCACCAAAGGCCCATAACGCCAGGCCGCCAAAACGTTCTGGTGTGTCGCGGTCGACAAGGGTCACGCGTCGACCGGCGCGCAGCAGTTCCAGCGCGGTGACGATGCCGGCCAAGCCGCCGCCCACCACCAATGCATCGCAAGCCGGTAGCCGGGTCATCCGCGTTGCCCCCGGGGGCGACGCGCCAGTGCCAGACGCAATCCTTCCAGCCACAGGAAGATCAACACGATCAGGATGACCGCACCGGCCAGGCTGGACACTGTCGGCAACGCAAGGCCCATCACTGCGCGCAGGTAGGGCACGCCAATCGACAGGCCCAACACAAGCAGGACGCCCAGGAACATCGGCCGTAGCCAGCGGTTGCGCGCAGTGCCCGGTGACAGCAAGGCACGATCCGGATGACGATTGGCGAGGACCAGGGCGAACAGGGCGAGGATAAGGCTGATGAAGACCGCCGCGCGGCTGTGTTCGGCATCCATCCCCAGGCCGAGCATGCTGCCGTAACCAATCAGCATGAGGACCGCCGCGCCGATTCCCTGCACGACGGCGACGCCGATGTTGCCCGCAGCAAAGGGTGAGGCGGCCAAGGCGCGTGGCGGACGCTGCATGATGCCGTCGGCTTCCGGCTCGGCCTCGAACACGATCGAACACGAAGGATCAATCAGCAGCTCCAGCAGGACGATATGCACCGGCATCAGCAGCACCGGCCAATGCAGCAGCGATGGCACCAGGGTCAGCGCGATGATCGGCATATGCACGGCAAACACGAAGCGCGTTGCCTTGGTGATGTTGTCATAAATGCGCCGCCCCTGGCGGATTGCCGCGACGATGCTGGCGAAACTGTCATCGAGCAGGACCAGGGCGGCTGCTTCGCGGGCTACATCGGTGCCGCGTTTGCCCATGGCGATGCCGACATCCGCCGCCTTGAGTGCCGGCGCGTCGTTGACGCCATCGCCGGTCATGGCCACCACCTCGCCATCTTCGCGCAGCATGCGCACCAGACGCACTTTCTGCACCGGCTGCAGGCGCGCGCAGACGTCAACATGACGCAGACGCTCACGCAAGGCCGGATCATCGAGCGCATCAATCTCGACGCCGGTAATCACGTCCGGTCGCTCGCTGAGCCCGACTTCGCCGGCGATCGCCCTGGCCGTGGCCGGATGGTCACCGGTCATCATGATGATGCGGATGCCCGCCGCGCGACACTCAGCGATCGCTGCCGGCGCATCCGGTCGTGGCGGATCGACCAGCCCGAGCAGGCCGAGGAACTGGAAGTCAAAATCATGCTGGCTGCGTGGCAACGTCCCGCCCTGCCAGCGCCCGCGGGCAACACCGAGCACACGCAAGCCACGGGCGGCCATGTGTTCGGCCTGGGCGAGAATCCCTTGCGCGCGTGCGCTGTCCAGATGGCACAGGTCAACCACGGCCTCGGGCGCGCCCTTGGTTGCCAGCATCTGCTGGGAACTGGCCCCGATTGGAAAAACCCGCGTCATCGCCAGGATATCCGGCGACAAGCCATATTCGACATCGGGCGACCATTCGGCATGCACGTGCTCGGTGCCAGTCAACCAGTGCAAGCCAAATTGCTGGATCGCCTTTTCCATCGGATCGAAAGGATCAGCCGGCGTCGCCAGCATGGCAAACTCGACCACTTCGTGGAACGGCTCGGCAAGCTCGGTCGCGCCTTCGCGGACAAACGTCGCGTCTTCCAACTGCAGCTCGGCAAGCTGCATGCGGTTTTCTGTCAACGTGCCGGTCTTGTCCACCGCCAGCACCGAGATTGCGCCGAGCGCCTCGACCGCCGGCACACGCCGGGTCAGCACCTTGCGCTGCGAGATACGCCACGCACCAAGGGCCAGGAACACGGTCAAGATGACCGGGATTTCCTCGGGCAGGATGGCCATGATCAGGGCGATGCTGGCGAGCAGGCTTTCCAGCAGGCCCTGGGCATTCCACAGCCAGTTGACGAGAAAATAGATCGTGGCCAAGGCCAGACCACCGATCGTGAGGTTGCGGACCAGTCGCCGCGAGGCAAGCTGCAAGCCGGAAACGGGTTCCTCAGTGGCTGCCAAGGCCTCGCCGATGCGGCCGACCTCTGTCGCCGCTGCAGTGGCGGTGACCTCGGCAAGGCCGACACCGCGCGTGACCAGGGTGCTGGCGAACAATCGGGCTTCCGGCGCTGCCGACGTCGGGCTCGTTGACAACGTGCTCGTTGACAAGGGGCTCGTTGACATCGGGCTCATCGGCAACTTGGTCACCGGCACTGCTTCGCCGGTCAGCAGCGATTCGTTGGCATCAAGCTGGCCATCGACCAGGGTTGCATCTGCAGCGATGCGATCGCCTTCGTGCAGCACCAGCAGGTCGCCGACGACGACATCACGCCCAGCAATCCGCACTTCCTCGCCATCGCGCATGACCAGCGCGCGGGGCGCGGACAGATCGCGCAGTGATTCGATCGCACGCTGGGTTTTTCTTTCCTGGGCGACGGTGATGCCGATCACGACAAACACGAAGCTGAGCAGGAAGATCGCCTCGGCGAGGTCACCGAGCGCCAGGTACAGACCGCCCGCAACCAGCAGCATGAGGAACATCGGCTCGACGAGAATCCCGACAACGATCCCAACGAAGGATTTTGGGCTTGCTCCGGGCAGGGCGTTGGGCCCGTTCGCGGCCAGCCGGCGCGCGGCCTCGTCGGCGCGCAGACCTTGCAGATTGCGCAGCGATGGCGGGCGCGTCGCATTCATCTGCGGTGCTGTTCCGGGACTGTTGAGTCCGTCATCCGCATCACCACCTGATCTCCCATGCAGCTGATCTTACGCGCGGCTGATCACGCGCGCGGCTGATCACGCGCGCGGATCGGTACAGCCCAAGCCTCGCACAATCCCCGTTGCATCCATGTTGATCTGAATCAAGCGCCAGCAGGACGGCAAGTTCTAACATCTGCGCTTGCGTTCCCGACAGCGAGCGCTCCAGGAGCCCCATCATGAAAGCCAGCCACCGCGCACTCTTGCTTGCCGCACTCTTGCTACCTGTGCTCCTGGCCTGCACTGCGCCGCCGGCATCCGGCCAGCACAGCCGTGGCGCGCACGAGAGCCAGGCTACAACCCCTGGACCGGCCGCGATTCCGGCCCATCGCTACGCCACCGACGCAGCACTTCGCGAAGGCATGTCGCGTATCCACGCCGCACTTGATGATCTGGCGCACTACGAGATGGGTCATATGCCGCAATCAATTGCTGTCGAGCGCGTTGCCACGATCAAGCAGGCAACGTCCTATCTGTTTGCCAACTGCAAGCTCGATCCAGAGGCTGACGCTGCCTTGCACCGCATGTTGGTGCCGTTGCTGAACGGCGTCCAGGCGTTCGAGAAGAATCCGGCCGACACCTCGACTGTCGCAGCGATGCGCCGGGCCGCGGCCGACTACCCGCGGGTGTTTGATGATCCGAACTGGTCGGTCAAGGCAGATGCTGGCAACAAGCAATCGCGCTGAAGCCGGGCCCGGCCAGATCCTCGCCAGGGACGGCGCCTGACTTCGACACGGATTGCCTTAGACCAGGTTGGGCTGCGGTGATCGATCGACCACCGCGGTGATGATGAACTTCCGCAGGCGGTCGTATCGACCAAGCCGCACCATGTCGCGAGGCGAAACGTCCCCAAGCATGGGATTCTTGGTGCGAAACCATAGCGCGGCCTTGGCGGCATCGCCGTCGAAGATTTCCGCCACCAGATTGGCGATCAACGCCCCGCGGGAAAAACGCTTCCGCGTCTGGACGGAGGCAGAACAGATGAGGCAATGGTGCCTTGGCCTGACGGCAAGCTTTGGCTCTCACGCCGGATAGAAAGATCGGCTATCGGCACCGCACTTGCAAACTACGTGACAGGTGCCGCCTGGCGCAGCACTCGCTAGACTGCAGCGCACGACACCGCGCTTTCGCGGCCTGATGGAACCACGATGCGCCGATGGCTGGTCCGCCTGCTCAAACTGATTGCCTGGTTGCTGCTGGCCGTGGTCGTGCTGTGCATTGGCCTGACCGTCGCCTACTGGGCACCGGATCGGCCGGCCGCCGAGCTGAGCGCGCGCTGGGCGCCGGCCCCGTCGCAGTTCGTCGCGATCGATGGCATGCAGGTGCATCTGCGTGATGAGGGCCCACGCAACGATCCGCATCCGCTGTTGTTACTGCACGGCACCTCGGCCAGCCTGCACACCTGGGAAGGCTGGGTACGGGTTCTGCGCACTAGGCACCGCGTCATCAGCGTCGACCTGCCCGGTTACGGACTGACCGGTCCCAACCCGCAGGGCGACTACAGCCGGGCGCGCAATACCCGCTTCGTCATCGACCTGCTCGATACGCTGAAGGTCGGCCGCGCGGTGGTTGCCGGCAACTCCTTTGGTGGGCAGGTCGCGCTTGACGTGGCGTTGGCGCATCCAGAACGTATTGAAAAGCTCATCCTCGTGGACGCGCTGGGCTACCCGCGAAATTCCGCCTCAGTGCCAATTGGTTTCCGGATCGCCGGTATTCCCGGACTCAATCGCTGGATGGAGTACGTGCTGCCGCGCAGCCTGGTCGAATCGAGTGTGCGCAACGTGTATGGCGATCCGGACAAGGTGACGCCGACGTTGGTTGATCGTTATTACAACCTGAGCACACGGGCGGGCAATCGCGGTGCGCTGCCCAAGCGATTCACTTTCCTGCCGACCGCGCAGGACGCGTTGCGCATCCGCAGGATTACGCAGCCCACGCTGATCCTGTGGGGCGGTCGCGACCGGTTGATCCCACCGGACAATGCCGAGCGTTTCCATCGCGATATCGCCGGCAGCAAGCTGGTCGTGTTTCCGCTGCTGGGGCATGTGCCGCAAGAAGAAGATCCTGCGGCCACGGTGGCGGCGGTGTTAGCGTTTCTGGATTAGGCGCTGTGGGAGCAGCTTGAGCTGCGACGGGACTTTCGGAGGTGGCGGTCGTCACGGCTGGTGTGCATCAACCATCCAAGACGTCCTTTGCTCCGATCGCCGAAAAAGCTGCCGCCGGAAGCCGCAGCATCGGCAAGACGATCGAAGCTAGTGCCGGCTGCGTCCCACGGGGAACGACGGTGCACCGGGGTTTTGCTCATGGGACTGGTGTCCACATAAAGTCGACACCAAACGCCTGAGGGCGAGCCCCAGGACGGTGCTAGCCTGAACGGAGTCTGCGCCCGAGGCGAGCCTTCCTTGGGTGTGCCAACGCTTGCACGAAGGTCGACGGCAAGTGGGCTTGGGAAACCGCGCTACTTCTTTGGCGAGGCTCTGACGCGACCGTTACTGTCGCGCCGGCGGCAAGTTCGTCACGACCATGGCGATCTGGCATTGGTCGGAACAAGGCCGTGACCCCGTTCTGCGCGACGTCGTCGGATGCTTGATCGCCCACTCACTCGAAGCTGCTCGCGAAAATTGCGTCGTTGGCAATCGTTGAATTCGTCCTAAGGACAACGCCGTCCGGCAGAGTCAGTGAAATCTCTAGTTGCAGCAACTCTTCGCCAGCAAATAGTGAAGAGTCGATCGAAATGGTCGCTCCGTTCTGGAGCAATTCCGAAAGCGGTAGCGAACCGGTTTGCTTTTGTCCGTCACTGGTGATGACATAGGACGCGGCGAGCGGCAGGGGCGCGCCCACGGCGACGCCAACCCGCACTGGAATCAGTTGGTTGCCACCGCTGTACACCACATCCGAAACCTCGTGCGTGTATTGGGAGCCGCTGACCATCGCACTCCAATCCGCGAACGAAGCCCCTCCGCTTGCGCTGCAGAGTTGCACGGTCCAGGCTCCCACTTGTGACGGCGTGAACATCGTTCCGGAGAAAGGCGAGGCGACGGGAGCCACGGTCGTAGCGCCCGCAGGTGAGGTAACCGACGCAGTGCCCTCCCCGTCGGAAAGCAGCGAGAGCGAAACGGTTCCCGCGGGCACGCGCACCATCTCGGAGGCGGCGCAACCTCCACCCGCAGGCATCCAGGAAGATCCGGAGCCGGTGTTCCATTCCGAGCTCGTGGCGGCGCTCGCCAGGGCGATCGGCGAGACCGGCTTGGCGGTCGCTGGTTCGGGATCTGGGCTGGGACCGATCGTGTACGGCGCAATCGCGAGATTGAACAGGCCAGCGGCACTCGTCTGATCTGTGTGGATCGGATTTGAATCAAGGATCGCATTCAAGTGGCGGCTAGGCACGCTAGGTACGCGCCCCTCGATCGTTGCGCTGGAGGCGCTAACCACCGTGTCCGACGGCCCGGTTTGACCGCACGTCGCGCCGACCGGTGTCGAGAAGCCAGCGAGCGAGGAGCTGTTGAAAGAAAATGGAACGGTCGCATCAACGTTTTTCTGGTAGTCCGTCTTCAGCTCGTACAAGTCCTTGCGGAGGTAGCTGAATACGTCCGCACACCTGGATCCTAGGTATGGCGTGCCGATGGTAAAAATGCGCTCGACTTCGGGGCCGCCAAGTTGAATGAGCGGATGGTTGTTGTCGGCGAGGTACTGCCGGATCATCAACCCACCCATGGAGTGGCCCACCAGAAAGTACTTCCAGACGTTGCTGCTCTTGCGAAACTCCTCGATGAATTTGCGCGCAACGCCTGCGTTTGTCGCGATCGACTGATAAGGAATCGGCGGGAAAAGCGGAGCGGCTGGACGAATTTGCGACGTCAGCAAGCCGGGCACGGGGACTACGTTAAGGAGTGCGCCATCAACGCGGGCTTTTGATTCCGCGACCACCTGGTCCCAGGTCTCGACGCCGGACCAAATTCCGTTGAACAAGAAGATTGGGCGCGGCTTCACCTGGACGGCGCTCGACTTGCCGATGCCGGTGACTGCCGCAGTGAACTCGATTGGAGTCAACCGCGTCTTCCCTTCTCCATCCCGCGACAATCCGTCGCTCGGAATGCGGACCGAGGCGATTGCGGTGCCATTCGCGGGAACGTTGACGCTGACCGAGGTGGAGGGAAACGCGCCGGTGATGGGCGCGTAGTCGGATCTCGCGAAGTCAACTACTGCAGTCATTGCGGTTGAGGAATAATTCCGAACCTGCGCCTCGAGCTTGAGGGGGTTTCCATCAAAGACGGGGTAGGACTGCGTCCACTCGTCCGGGAACGGATAGCGCAGCGAATAGATCGAAATTTGCTCGACGACGACACCGGCCGGAGAAATGGTCAGATACGGCCCACTGACCTTCGCACTGGCCTCCTTCAGGATATGAGCGCGCGCAGCAGTGGTACCGCCCCAGCTTCCACTATCGTTGGTGATGTCCACTCGGAAGGGGATCGTTTGCCCAACTGAGCTCTGGACAATCAGGTCGACGGTTTCGCTTCTAGGCTCGTCGATATGGTCACTGAAACTGGCGAGCGGGTTCAGAACAAAACTTCTGCTCTGGCCGCCTGCGCCAACCGAAGCAAATATCAAGGGCTGGGCTGAACTCCACTGCACATATGGGAGTTCGCTCAGGGCCACATCTTGCTTGAATCGCAGGTCCACCTGAAACGTGGCCCGGACGGAGACGGGGGTTCCAGCGGGCAAGGTGCCGCTGGAAACGAGAACGTCGCTGCCAAAGTGGGCGGTGATTTCTTGGCTGCCGCGGGAGTACCATTGTCCGATAGCAGAGGCGTCGATCGTGTTCTCAACTGACGACAGCGCGGCCCCACCATTGATCTGTCCGTCAAGGGTGATGTAGGCGAACCCGCCGCCGTTTTCCGGTGAATACGCATCTACGCGCAGGTCCTTGTGGAAGGCAGCGGATCCGGCGCCCGGGACTGGTGTGTAGTTGCAATATTCCCTGTTCTGATAGAGCTCGGCAAAGCAAGACTGGCTGTAAGTCTGCAGCGCCATCGGCGTCGGGGTTGTATTGGCGAACACGGCACGCGCTGTACGGTCGGACGTCATCTGAACCGCGCAGGTTCGACTGGTGCTGAGGGCGCACGCCCCGCCCTCTCCCCACCGGACGAATATCCAGGGTGCGGCGTCTGCTGCGCTCAGCACGACCTGCGTGCCACTCTGAAATGGGGCCGCGCACGTTGCACCGCAATCGATGCGATCAAAAGGCGAAGCTGGGGAAGTGACCAATCCCAGCGGAGGCGCCGTGCCGGTGGCCGCCTCTCTTGTCACCTGCAGCAGGTGAGTTTCAGCCACCAACACGCTGAACCTACGTTGCTCCACGGCGCCACAGTTGTCGGTGACCTTCGGACGAATGACGTAGGTACCCAATGGCGTCGCGGCGCCCACGACCACGGAGACACTGCCATCGGCTGCGATGCCGATGGTGCCGCCCCCCGGCAAAATGGTCGGTGATACGGATGCGCCAACTACGTTGCCATCGTCGCCAGCAAATGGGCTGGGAATGCTTTCCCAGCTCGAGCCCTGCGTCATTGTCAGGCTGGGGTAAGGGCCCAGAATGGGCTTCAGGTTGCTGCCGACATCGACGTTGACCTCCGCCGTGCGCACCGCGCCGCTACTGTCCGTAACGCGAAGCACGGCCGGATAGACTTTGCTGCCGGTGGTTGGCGCCACCAGCGTGCACGCAGCGGTTGCCGACAGGGTCACGCTGCCATTGTCGTTCTGCACGCTGACCAGCAGCTCCGGTGGCGCCCCGGAGACGGCCACGGTAAGCGCGGAGGCGGCGTCCTGGGCGTCACTGATGGTGGCGACCACCGCGCTGGCCGTCCGCGCACCCTGGCGTGTCGTTACCGACCCGGTGACGTCGACGGAAGGCGGCGTGTTGCCGCCGGTGGTAATGGTGAAGTCGGTGTCGGACACATCGAAATAGATATTGCCGACCGCTTTAACCTGCACGCGCGCCTGGGTCGTCGCGATTGCCGCGGGCAGCGTTACAACCTCGCTGCCGTCATTGGGAGTGTTGGCCAGCAATACATAAGGAAAAGTCAGGCCGCCGTCAGTTGACAGCTTGATGAGTACGCTGCTGGTGCTGATAGGGGCGCCGGAGGTGCCCGCGACATTCCAGGTAACCGTTTGCGCGGACCCGGCGGGCAGACTGACCGCTGTATTGGGCGCCGTTATCGCAAACGGGCCCGCCGCATTGTTCACGGTGATCGCCGTTTGTTCTTCGTTGGTACCGCCGCCGCCGGCCTGGTTGTCGCGGACGGTGACGCGGAAGTTGAGCGTACGGCTGGCATTGGGCAGTACTTCGCCGGTCATCCACAGGGGCGAGGCGGTGCCGGGTAACGCGGCCGTCGCTGGCACGGCGTTGGCGTTATTGAGGATGTAGCGCCAGCTCGGAAACGTGCGTGTCGGCTCGGTGGTCGGCGCGAAGGAGCGGAACAGCGGGCCCGAGGTTTGCGTATCGCTCAGCACGCCTTCGCTATTGGCCGAGCCGAGGTCGAACTGCTCCCACACGTAGGTTAAAGGGTCGCCGTCGGTATCGCTGCCATTGGCGCTGAGGGTGAACGGCGTGCGTCCCGGAATGGTGTACGCGCCAAGCGGGATGATGGCGGGCACGGCATTGCCGGTGGCGCTGGTCGTGCCGCAGGTACCGCCGGTACCGGAGGTGGTGTACGCCAGAATCTCGTCGAGGCTGACTCGATGGAAATAGTCTTCGCTGTGAAGCTGGAGGTTGTCGCCAGCGCAGTTGCCCGCGTAGGCCTGGATGGTCAGGCCGCTGCCCGGCTCGTAGGCGGTGGACGCGTTGCGAGCGGGATTGAAAAAGTTGCCCGCACCACAGGAGAGGCCCGAGCCGTTGAAGGTGTGATGGCCGGCGAACTGGTGGCCGATCTCGTGGGCGACGTAGTCAATGTCGAAACCATCGGCCATCGGGCTTGGCCGCCCCGTCACGCCTTGCGCTTTGCCGCCCGCCTTGCAGACGACGCCCACGGTAGCTCTGCCGCCTTTGCCCGTGCCCACCCGATGCCCGATATCGTAGTTGTCATTGCCAATGACGGAATCGATGTTGGCCTGATTGGCGTCGGGGTCATTCTCGGTGTTGTCGTACGGATCGGTCGCGGCATTGGTGTAGATGATCTTGTCGTTGTTGGCGACCAGCACCATGCGCACGCTGACTTCGCGCTCGTAAACGCCGTTTAGGCGGTTGACGGTGGTAACGATGGCGGCGAGCGCGTCGGGCACGGTTCCGCCGTGGAAGGCGGTGTACTCGCCTGTCGCTGCCATGGCCAGGCGATAGGTTCGAAGCGTTGCACCCGACGACACCAGTTCGGACGCCAGCAGCGGCGATCGATCTGCCGGCCCGCCCAGGCCGGGCTTGTCGATGATCGGCTCGCCGGTGACCGAGCAAACGCCGCGCTCGCCCTTGGTATGGTCCTGCTTGCGATAGGCGATGTAGTGGTCAAGGTCGCCGGGCTGAAACGGGTCGACGTAGATCGTGCCGCCCACGCCGATGATCTGCGCATGGAAGCCTTTTGGCGTCAGGTCAAAGCGCAAGGTCGCGCTAGGGTCGTCGATGCCCTGGCCCAGGTAGGTCTTGAGCTGCGGATACCTGGCCGCCAGCTGCGGTTCCATGATGGGGGATTCAACGATGCGGAAGCGTCCGAATCCGCCCGCCGGCAGGGGCAGTTGCAGAGTGGCGCCACTGTCCCGTGGCCGCCGCGACTTTTCGTTGGGGGCCTGCCGGAGGAGCGCCTGCAAACGCCCGCGGTTCAGCGTGTAGGACCGGTACCGATCGGGGACGATCTGCCGCGCCTTCCCGTTGCGCACGATGGCCGACTCGGGTACCGGCTGCCACAGGTCGCTGGAAGTGGCCGTCGCGTTTGCCATACCCGGCGCGAGCCAGATCCAGCCAAGAGCCGTCAGCAATAGCCCGCGCAGAAGTTTGCTCATCCGATTTGCGGCCTCAAACGGGCCCAGAGCGGACACCCCCGTTGCAACTCCAGCGCCTGTGAGGCCCGGCCGCCCTCGGCATCACAAGGGTCAGGTCGGCGGAGATCGCCTATGCCCGAATGCGTCGAGTTCGATGTGATCGATCCCCGCGGAGGCGCTGTGCCGGAGCTTGACTGCATTGTCACCCGCAGAGCAAAGCCGGTCACGGCGGCGACCGCGTGCACCGGGCTAACGAGATAGCACAGCAGCAAGCTGGCGCGCACCCACCAGGCGACGCTTCGACGTCTCATCGTCAGGCTCCCCGCGCGCGATGTTGAAGCAGTATGCACGTCCTCCGTTCGGCGCGCCAATGAGCATTGGCGGCGCGGCTCGCATGTGGCCGGCAAGTCTGCTACCGTCCCCCCAGTCGGGGCTGCTTATCGTGCCGGGCCGCCCCTGTACCCTCGTGGGGACGAGATGCTTCGTGCGTTGAGGCTGTTCGGGGGCTTGGTGCTTGCACTGCTGGCGAGCAGCCCGGCAGTGCGCGCCTGCGACCTGGGTCGATGGACCAGCGTCACCGCGTCCAACCCCCCGCTGAGCCTGACCGCGAGCGAGCCCGACGGAACCGTTTCGCGGTATGCGGGACGTTGCGCGATGACGGCGCGCTCCCCGGCCAACTACGTGACCGATTCCAGCCCTCGCAGCGAGTCGGCCTTTCGCGCACGTTTCTACGTGATGTCCAAACGGCTCGCCCCCAACGCGGTTCCCGCTGGCACTAGCATTGTGTTCCGGGCCACGAACTCGGCCGGTGCCGACATGATCACCGTGCGCTTCAACAACAGCGGCGCCTACGGCAACTTCGAGTTCGCGACCAGCGGCGGCGTGTTCAGCAGTTCCACGGTGGTGGCGCTGGATCGCTGGTACGCCGTGGAACTGAACTGGGCCGCGGGGGCGGCCATGACCGCGTCAGTGCAGGGCGCGGGGGGCGCCGCGCTGGCTCCGGTCGTCACCGCCCCTTCGGACGCGTCTGACCGCATCGACTCGGTCTCCTTGGGCTGGATTAGTGGTGGCAGCACGGCCGCTATCTTGCTGATCGATGCCTATGAGTCCCGTCGCGCCACGCCAATCGGTCGCGTCTGTCGGGGTGATGCGGATGGCTCCAACGCGCGCGATGGCGCAGACCAGTCGAGCATCGCCAATGAATTCCTGGGAGTTGGGCTGGCGCCTCTCCAGCCGGACTGCAACGAGGATGGCCAGGTGGATGCCGCCGACGCGATCTGCACGCGCAATCTCGCGGCGGCCGGCACCAACTGCAATGCCACGTCGACGCAGTGGTAGGCGAGCGCCGCCAATCCGCAGGACTCGGAAGGCGACTAGCCTTCGTCGCGGCGCTGCTGATGGCGGGGCCGGCCGCCGAGGCGCAGACCCTCGTCGCCAGCCAGACAACTGGCGCCCCGGGCAGCGTCAACCACATTGCCACGATCAGCTTCGTCCCCGGCGCGGACACCGGCGGGTTCAACTTCGAGTTGACCTACAGCGCGCTCGCCACGACGGCCACGGCAAAGATCGGGGGCAGCATCCCCAACGGCACCGTCGCTTGCCGCGTGCCTTCTGCAGGCCGGGTGCGTTGCATGGTGGTCGCGGTGGCGGCGGGGGCGGACCTCGGTGCGGGCGACATCACGATCGCCTTCGACCTGGGAACAACCACCGGGACAATGGACTTGGACGGCACGGCGAGTTTCTTCAACCAGGTCGCCGCCGTCGAGCAGGGAAGCTTCGTGCAGGGGAAAGTGCGCATCGAAGAGGCTCCGCCGGAGACGCCGCCGACGATCAGCATCGCGGACGTCAGCATCAGCGAGGGCAATGCGGGGACCAAGCTTGCGACCTTCACCGTCAAACTTTCGCGGGCCTCGGCCACTCCGGTGAGCTACGACATCGCCACCGGGCATGGAACCGCCAGCGACAACGACTTCGTGGACAACGCGCTGGTCGGGCAGGTGATCGCCGCCGGGCAGTCCAGCAAGACGTTCAGCGTCACCATCAATGGCGACACCGCTGTCGAGGGCGATGAAACCTTCACCGTCAACCTCAACAATGTCGTCGGGGCGGTGGTGGGCAACAGCCAGGCCCTTGGCAAGATCGTCAACGATGATAATACCGGGCTGTCGATCGCCGACGCTTCCGTCACCGAGGGCAACGCCGGCCAGAGCACGGCCAGCTTCGTCATCACCCTGCAGGAGCCCATGTCGGTCCCCGTGAGCTTCGACATCACCACCAGCAACGGCAGCGCCACGGCCGGCTCGGATTATGTTGCGCGCAGCCAGTCGCGTATTTTCGATGCAGGCCGGACACGCACCCTATTCGAGGTCCAGGTCAATGGCGACAGCAGCGCGGAGGCCGACGAAACCTTCACTGTCACCATCAGCAATGTCGTCGGCGCTAATCTGGTTGATGGTGTCGCCACCGGCACGATCATCAACGATGACCCTGTCACCGTTCCGATTGCCGCCATCCAGGGGACCGGATCACGTTCGCCATACACGGGGGAGCAGGTAGATACCGAAGGCGTGGTGACTGCGCTGGTGTCGGACGGCCTCTACCTGCAGTCGTCTCCTGCATTGCGGCTCGGCGCGGGCGACGCGTCGCAAGGCTTGCACGTGGCTACCTCGGATCATCGCGTTCGGGTCGGCGACCGCTTGCGCGTGCGCGGCCAGATCTTGGAACTGCGCGAAGCTGAGGCTGCCGAGACGTCTTCGTTGACAACCCTGGCCGCCATCGATCTGGAAGTGCAAGGCCACGAGACCGCGCTGCCCGCGCCGGTAGTGCTGGATGCGACTGTTGCAGGACCGAGCCAAGGCGTCGCCGCCCTGGAGCGCTTCGAAGGCATGCGCGTCTCGGTGCCGCGACTGAGCGTGGTCGGACCCGCAGGCGGAAGCATCGACCCCCGTAACCAGACTGCGCGCGGCGACGGGCGCTTCTATGGCGTGGTCGAAGGCGTCGCGCGCCCGTTCCGCGAGCCTGGGCGGAGTGTCCTCGATTCAGCGGCTGCGGTCGAGAGCCAGCCGGCGGCCTCGGCTCCAGCCTTCGACGCCAATCCCGAGCGGCTACGGATCCACTCGGGAGGCCAACGCGGTGCGCCGCTGTTGTCGGCCGACGTCGGCGACGTGGCAACGGGCTTGGTCGGCGTGCTCGGGTACGCGCGCGGCGCCTACGAACTGCTCCCCGATCCTGGTGCCCAGGTCAATATCCGTTCCAGCGCGCTGCCGCGTCCCGTGCGCGTCCCGCAGCCTGACGAAGCCACGGTTGGCACTCTGGTACTGCGCGACTTCGTCGACGACCAGCCGGGCGATGGACAGTCGGCAATCACCGGCAACGCCTATGCGATCGGCCTGTCAAAGGTCGCCAATGTCATCTGCGCCTATGCGCGATCGCCTGACATCCTCGGCGTCGCCGGCATCGAGGGCGAAGCGGTGCTGGCCGACTTGGCCGCTGCGGTGAACGCGCGCGATGGCGAGATCTTGTTCCCCGGCGGCTGCCGCGGCGACGCGGGTTATCGGGCCTTTGTCCTGCCGGCCAACTTGGCCGGGCAGGGGACCATCGGCTTCCTGGTCCGCAGCGCCGATACCCGGCCGGGGGTTGCGCGCGTGGAGGTGTTGTCACTGCAGCAAGCCGCGCAAGCCGTGCGCTGGCGCGGGCCCGACGGAGGCAGCGATTGGCTGTTCGAGCGCCCGCCGTTGGTCCTGGAGGCGCGCATCAACGCGAACGGTGCGTCGCTGCCCCTGACCGTCATCCTGAACCAGTGGACCGCCCTCGAATCGCGTGAGTCGGCGACAACACAGGATAAGCGCCGCGCGCGCCGCGCCGCGCAAGCACGCGAACTAGCACGCATCTTGCAAGCACGGCGTCGCGCAAATCCGACCGAGCGGCTTCTGGTGCTTGGTGGCTTCGATGCATTGGAATTCAGCGATGGCCAAGAGGAGCCGCTCGCCGTGCTGACGGCCGACGGCGAGGACGCGGGCGCGCGGACCATGGCGCGAGCCGGGCTCAGCAACCTGACCATGCGACTACCGAGGGCCGAACGCTACACGGTCTCCCGCGAGGGCAACGCCGAGGCGCGCGACCACGTCCTCGCGAATCCGCCGATGCTGGCGGCCCATCCCGATCTGGATGTGCAGGTGGCGCGGATCAACGCCGACTTCGCCGAAGCCTATCTGGGCGACGTTGAACTGCCCATGCGTGTTTCCGACCACGATCCGGTGGTCGTCTACCTGCGGATGCACTAGGCCTTGAGGTAGCCGACTGTCCCCGGCTCAATCGCTGAATGCAGTACGTGCTGCCGCGCAGCCTGGTCCAATCGAGTGTGCGCAACGTGTATGGCGATCCGGACAAGGTGACGCCGGCGTTGGTTGATCGTTATTACGACCTGAGCACACGGGCGGGCAATCGCGGTGCGCTGCCGAAGCGCTTCACTTTCCTGCCGACTGCACAGGACGCGTTGCGCATCCGCAGGATTACCCAGCCCACGCTGATCCTGTGGGGCGGTCGCGACCGGTTGATCCCACCGGACAATGCCGAGCGCTTCCATCGCGATATCGCCGGCAGCAAGCTGG
>JBBRZU010000027.1:0-27684 GCA_038236425.1 Lysobacterales bacterium | reverse complement strand
GGTCTTGCCGCCCACGCTGCTGTCCACCATCGCCAGCAAGGTGGTCGGTAGTTGCACCACTCGGATGCCGCGCATCCAGCAGGCGGCGGCAAATCCGGCCAGGTCGCCGACCACGCCGCCGCCGAGCGCAAAGATGGTGGCATCGCGCCGGGCGCCCATTGTCGCCAGTTGCTGCACCACATCGCCGAAGCGGGCCAGGTTTTTTTCCTGTTCGCCCGCCGGCAGGATGTGCGCGACCACGTCGCGGTCGGGCAGGCGGCTGCGCACGGCGTCCAGGTACAGCGGCGCAACGTTTTCGTCGGTCACCACCAGCACCTGCCGCCCGGGGGCGAGCAGCTGCAGGTCGTGGTCGCGCAGCAGGTTGGCGCCGATCGAGATCGGATAAGCACGCTCGCCCAGTCCGACCATCAGCCGCGCGCTCACGCCACGTCCTGCCGTGTCCATCCCGATTGCAGCTGCGCCGCAAGCCGACGCACGGCGCCGTCCACGCCCAGAGAGGCCGAGTCGAAGACGCGGTCGGCAAGGGATTCGTACAACGGGGTGCGCACGGTGGACAGCTTGCGCAAGGTCGCCTCCCGATTGTCACCGGCCAGCAAGGGGCGGGTGTGGTCGCGCGCAAGGCGCTCCAACTGCTCTTCAACGCCCAGACGCAGGTAAACCACGAAGCCGCGCCGATGCAGCAAGTCGCGATTGACCGGGTCGAGCACGATGCCGCCGCCGGTGGACACCAGCAGCCCATGGCCGGTCAGCACGTCCGCGATCAGGGCACTTTCACGGCGACGGAAACCGGCCTCGCCTTCGAGGGCGAAGATGGTGGCGACGGGAACGCCGGCGTCCTGTTCGAGGCGGCGGTCGAGGTCGACGAAGTCGAGCCCGAGCCGGATCGCCAGGCGCCGGCCGATGGAACTCTTGCCAGCGCCCATGGGGCCGACAAGCACCAGGTTGGGCGCGGGATTCATGCCGTGATGCTAGCATCCGCGCGCATGGATTCCGCCCCGCTATTGCTGGTTGCCGGTTTCGGCGACCTCGGTGCCCGCGTCGCTGAACGTCGCCTTGCTGGTGGCGCGCACGTGCTTGGCCTGCGTCGTCGCGAGATCACACCGCGCCCCGGCCTGCGTGGGTTGCGCGTTGACCTGGCCACCGGTGCTGGCATGGATCGCCTGCCACGGCGACCCGAGGCCCTGCTGTATTGTCCGGCGCCTGATGTGCGTGATGAAGCGGCCTATCGCACGCTGTACCGCGATGGCCTGCGCCGCCTGCTCGATCGCCTTGAAGTTCCGCGAGTGCTGTTGGTTTCCTCAACCGCGGTGTACGCACAGGATGCCGGCGAGTGGGTCGATGAAGACAGCCCCGCGCTGGCCAGCAGTTTCAATGGCAGGGTCTTGCTGGAAGCAGAAACCGAGGCCCTGTTGCATCGCGGTGGCAGCGTGCTGCGCCTGTCCGGCCTGTACGGCCCAGGTCGCGAGGCAATGCTGCGGCGCGCGCGCGCTGGCCAGGCTGGCGCGCAGCGCTGGAGCAACCGGGTGCACATTGATGATGCCGCGGCCGCAGCGGACATTGTGCTGGCGGCGCCGCTGGATCAGGCCCTTGGCAGCTGGTTGGGCAGCGACGACTGCCCCGCGCTCGAGTGCGATGTCCAGGCCTGGATCCGCGCGCGAGAAGACTTGCCTGCGATCACCCCGGACGCCGGCCCGGAGCAGGGACGCCGGGTGGCCAATGGCCGGCTGCGCGGGCTGGGCTGGTCGCCGGACTACGCGGACTTCCGCGCCGGCTACGCGGCGCTAACAGAGCCCGGCGTATAGTCTGTCGTTCACCCAAGACGCAGGAGTTCTGCCATGTCGGTTGCCAAGATCATCGAGATCAATTCGTCCTCCCCCAAGAGCATGGAAGCTGCCGTGCAATCCGGCCTGCACAAGTGCTCGGAGACGGTGAA
Organism: Lysobacterales bacterium; assembly: GCA_038236425.1. Lineage (GTDB taxonomy): Bacteria > Pseudomonadota > Gammaproteobacteria > Xanthomonadales > Xanthomonadaceae > Arenimonas. The sequence continues at coordinate 25,751 of JBBRZU010000027.1, read as the reverse complement.
GAACATCAAGGGCGCCTGGGTCAACGAAATCAAGGTCGTCACCGCCGACGATGGCACGGTGACCGAGTGGCGGGTGAGCCTGCGCGTCAGCTTCATCGTCTCCTGAGCCACTACGCCATGGCCGATTCGAAGCCTGACGCCGGCGTCATGCTGCCCGACGAAGTGGTCGCCACCTTTGCTGCCCTGCTCGACGAAGCCCACACATCGGGCGATCGCGAGCCGACCGCGATGACCGTGGCAACGGTGGCCGCCGATGGGCGGCCATCGGCGCGCACGGTGCTGCTGAAGGCCTTCGATGCGCGCGGGTTCGTGTTCTACACCAACTACGACAGCCGCAAGGGCCACCAGCTCGCGGGCAACCCGAATGCGGCCCTGTTGTTCCACTGGAAGCTGGTGCGCGAAGGTATCCAGGTGAAGATCGAAGGCACCACCGAACCGGTGACCGCTGCCGAGGCGGATGCCTATTTCGCCAGTCGGCCGCGTCGCAGCCAGATCGGCGCCTGGGCATCGGCGCAATCGCGCACGCTGTCTTCACTCGAAGAATTCGAGCAGCGCATCGCCGAGGTGGAGCAGCGCTACGAGGGCGTGGACGTGCCGAGGCCACCGAACTGGTCGGGCTTGCGCGTGCTGCCCGAGTCGGTCGAGTTCTGGTACGGCGCGCGTTACCGCCTGCACGAGCGGCACCGGCACGAACGGGTGGACGGGCGCTGGGTGCAGCGCATGCTGTTCCCGTGATGCAAGCGCAGCGTTGATGACCTTTGGACCGCGGCGCATCGTCTGCCTGACCGAGGAGCCGACCGAAACCCTGTATGCACTCGGTGAGCAGGAGCGGATCGTCGGCATCTCCGGCTTCACCGTGCGGCCGCCGCGCGCGCGCCGCGAAAAACCCAAGGTCAGTGCCTTCACCAGCGCCAAGATCGAGGCCATCCTGGCCTTGAAGCCCGACATGGCGATCGGTTTTTCCGACATCCAGGCCGACATCGCCGCCGAATTGATCCGGCGCGGGGTGGAGGTGTGGATCAGCAACCACCGCAGTGTCGAGGGCATCCTCGAGTACATCTGCAGGCTGGGCGCCCTGGTCGGCGCGGGCGATCGCGCGGCGGCCTATGCGGCGACGTTGCGCGAGGGCCTGGATACGATCGCCCGCGCTGCAGCGCGACTGCCGGTGCGGCCGCGGGTGTACTTCGAAGAATGGGACGAGCCGCGGATCAGCGGCATCCAGTGGGTGGCCGAACTGGTGCGCATTGCCGGCGGCGACGACATCTTTCCCGAGCGCGCGGCCATGTCGCTTGCCCGTGATCGCATCCTTCCAGATGACAGCGAGATCCTTGCGCGTGCGCCGCAGATCGTGTTCGGCTCCTGGTGCGGCAAGAAATTCCAACCGGCCACGGTGGCGGCGCGGGAGGGATGGCGTGATGTTCCCGCAGTGCGTGATGGCCAGCTGTTCGAGATCAAGTCACCGCTGATCCTGCAGCCCGGGCCAGCGGCCTTGACCGACGGCATACGCGAGATTGCGCGGCACATCCACGCCTGGTCGCGCCGCTAGAGCAGGGCGCGCGCTGATTCTGCCAGCAGCGCGGTCATCCGCCCCGCCTGCACCGCCTGTTCGCTCGAGGCATTGCCCTGCTGCACGCGCTTGGCCACGCCCTGGGCGATCGCGGCCAACCGGAAATAGCTGAAGGCAAGCACGAAGTTCCAGTCGGCCGGGATCGGCCGCCCACTGAGTCCGGAATAGTGCGCGAGCATTGCGGTTTCGTCGGGAATGCCGAGTGCGGCGCGATCCAACCCGGCCAGTCCCGGCAACGCGGGATTGCGTGGCAGGCGCAGCGCCATGCACAGGTAACCCAGATCCGCGAGTGGATGGCCGAGCGTGGACAGCTCCCAATCCACCACGGCGACGATGCGCGGGGCATCGTTGGCAAACATCAGGTTGTCGATGCGGTAGTCGCCGTGGGTCAGCGCGACCACGCCATCGTCGGCGGGACAGCGCGCGGGCAGGGCATCGATCAGGGCGTCCATTGCCGGGATCGGGCCGGTTTCGCTGTTGCGGTATTGCTCGCTCCAGCGTGCGAGCTGGCGGGCGAAATAATTGCCTGGCTTGCCGAATCCGGACAGGCCAACCGTGGCGACATCCACCCGGTGCAACGCAGCCAGGGTGGTGATGATCGCGTCGTAGTGCGCGCCGCGCACCGACGGATCCATATCGGGCAGCGATGGATCCCAGCATACCCGGCCGTCGACGTACTGCATCAGGTAGAACATCGAACCGATCACCGCCTCGTCGCGGCACAGGTGCAGCGGTGTCGCCACCGGAACGGCGCTGTCCTGCAGGGCGGTCAGCACGCGGAATTCGCGATCCACCGCGTGCGCGGAGGCAAGCAGCACGCCCGGTGGCTTGCGCCGCAGCACATAAGGTCCGCTCGCCGCTTCAATCAAATAGGTCGGGTTGGACTGGCCGCCCTTGAACTTCTTCGACGACAGCGGCCCGCGGAAGCCTGGGACATGGGCCGCGAGGTACTCCGCCAGCGCGGCATCGGGCAAGTCCAGCGACAGCGCCTGTGCCATCGCTCAGGCCTTGAGCATGGAGCGTGCGAGCGAGGCGATGTGCACTTCGTCCGGCCCGTCTGCCAACCGCAGCGAACGTGCACCAGCATAGGCGGCAGCCAGGAAATGATCCTGCGACAGGCCGCCCGCACCATGCACCTGGATCGCGCGATCGATCACCGCGCAGGCCATGCGCGGGGCGACGATCTTGATCATGCCGATCAGGTCGCGCGCCTGTTGCACGCCGGCGCGCATTTCAGGCGTGGATAGCGAGGGATCGCGGCCGCCTTTCAGGCCGAAGCGGTCGAGTGCATCGGCGGCCTGCAGGGTGAGCAGGCGCGCCTGTTCGATTTCACAGCGAGACAGCGCGATCGCTTCCTGGGTCATGCCCAGTTGCCCGATCGGCACGCCGAACGCGACCCGCGATGCGGCGCGCGCCAGCATTGCCTCCAGCGCGCGTTGCGACAGCCCGATCAGGCGCATGCAGTGGTGGATGCGACCGGGCCCGAGCCGCGCCTGGGCGATCTCGAAGCCACTGCCAGCAGTGTGGACAAGATTCGCCTGCGGCACGCGGACATTGGTGAAGCTCAGTTCGACGTGGCCGTGCGGTGCATCGTCGTAACCGAACACCCGAAGCGGCCGCACCATTTTCACGCCGGGCGTGTCCATCGGCACCAGCACCATCGACTGGCGGCGATGCGCCGGCGCATCGGGCTCGGTGACGCCCATCACGATCAGCAGCTTGCAGTTTGGATCACCAGCGCCGGTGGTCCACCATTTGCGTCCGTTGAGCACGAAATCATGGCCGTCACGGCGGATCGGCAGGCGGATGTTGGTCGCATCCGACGAGGCCACGTCCGGTTCGGTCATCGCAAAGGCGCTGCGGATATCGCCCTTCAATAAAGGTGCGAGCCAGGCTGCCTGCTGGTCGGGATTGGCGAACTGGTGCAGCAATTCCATGTTGCCGGTGTCGGGCGCCGAACAGTTGAACACTTCCGAGGCGATCAGCGAGCGACCCATGCGTTCGGCCAGGCGCGCGTATTCCAGGTTGCTCAAGCCGGCACCGTGGTCGGCGTCGGGCAGGAACAGATTCCACAAGCCGGCAGCGCGCGCTTTTGCCTTCAGCTCTTCGAGCAGCGGCGGTACCTGCCAGCGGCGCACAGGATCCTCGTCCCAGGCGGCAAATTCACGCTCGGCGGCAAGCACATGCTCGTCAATGAATCGGGCCAGGCGTGTGTCGAGTTCGCGAACCCGGTCCGACATCGGGAACAGCCCGCCGATGCTGTGCGCGCCCCTGGCTGCGCCCGTTTCCTGTGCGCCCGTTTCCTGTGCGGCCATCATGCCTGTCCTTGTGGCTGCGGCCGGGGCCGCGATCGGTGATTGCCGCGCGCGATGGCGGTCCGGATCAATAGTACGTCCACAGGTCACGCCGGTCGCGCAAGTGCGGCAGGGTGTTCCAGCTGCCCAGCGCCAGGCCATAGGGACGGACATGGAATTCGCTCACTGCGCTGTTGCGCAGGCTGAGGTTGAGGTCCACCGCGCCGCGGTCGTTGGCGCCCAACGCAGCCTGGGCGAGCCGCGAGATCACGCCGCCGGAGCTCACCACCAGCACATCGCCGGTGACGCGCGTCGCCAACGCCTGCGCAGCGCGCCCGACGCGGTCGCCGAAGGCCGACCAGGTTTCCGGGACGCCAGCGATCCGGTCTTCCGACCAGGCGCCGAGCGCGGCGTGGATCATCGCGCCGAGTGATTGCAGCCCGCCGTCGCGACTGCCGACGACAGCGGCGTGGGTCGGGTTGTCGCGCACGAAGCCATCGAACACCGCGTGATGGTCGAATTCGTCCAGCGCGGCTTCCACCGTCGGCTCGGGCAGGGACGCGCCGCCGGCATCAGCCATGCCTTCGGCAATTGCGTCGAAGGTCTGTTGGTGCCTGCGCATCGCGCCGACCAGCACGCCCGAAACACCATGCCCGCTATCTGCCAGCCAGCGTCCAAGCAGGCGCGCCTGCTCGCGCCCGCGCTCCGACAGGCGGTCATAGTCTTCGGTGCCGGCGCGCGCCTGGCCGTGGCGTACCAGCAGCAGGCTCACGCCTCCGGTGCCTCGTTGGCTTGCGAGAGTTCGCGGCCACGCGCGGCCGCGGCGGCAATCGCGCGCGCGACCAACTCGCGGAAGCCGCCAGCCTCGAAGGTTTCGATCGCCGCATGCGTGGTGCCATTGGGCGAGGTCACGCGTTGTCGCAGCACCTCGGCGGGCTCGCCGCTTTCGAGCAGCATCCGCGCCGAGCCGAAAATGGTTTGCAAGGCGAGGGCGCGTGCGGCCTCGGGCTCCAGGCCTTCGGCGACTCCGGCAGCCTGCATCGCCTCGGCAAGCAGGAAGACATAAGCCGGCCCGCTGCCCGACACCGCGGTCACCGCATCGATGCCCACCTCATCGGCGATCCAGGTCGTGGTTCCGGCCGCGGCCAGCACGCGATCGGCGACCGCCCGCTGCGCAGCATCGACCTTCGCATTGGCATGCAATCCGGTGGCACCTGCACCGAGCAATGCCGGTGTGTTGGGCATGGCACGGACCACGGCCTGCCCGCCACCCAGCCAGCGGTCGAGTTGTCCACCGGTCACGCCGGCCGCGATCGAGATCACCAGCGGATGCTGCGCGACAGCGGCAGGCGCCATTGCCTGCGCGACCGCGCGCATCACCTGCGGCTTGACCGCGAACAGCCAGACCGACGCGCGCGATGCCACCTGCGCATTGTCGGCGCCGGTATCCACGCCGAATTCCCCGGTGAGGGACTCGCGCAAGTGTACATTGGGTTCGGCGACGTGAAGGCGCGCCGCCGGCCAGCCGCGCGAGACCAGGCCGCCGATCAGGCTGCGTGCCATGTTGCCGCCGCCGATGAAGGCAATATCGGGATACTCGTCCATCCCGGCAGGATAGCAAGCCGCTAGGCTGCGGGTCGGGCCCCGAACAGCGCCGAGCCAACACGCACCATGGTCGCGCCTTCCTCGGCTGCGAGTTCGAAGTCCTCGCTCATGCCCATGGACAGGGTGTCGACATCGGGATGCCCGGCGCGCAGCGCATCAAACAACTCGCGCAACCGGCGGAAGCTTGCACGCCGCTGTTCCATGTCCGGGAAGGGTTCGGTGATGGCCATCAGGCCGCGCAGGCGCAGGGTTGGGGAGGCGGTGATGGCATCAACCACGGCTTGCACCTGGTCGGGCCGGCACCCGGATTTACCGGCCTCGCCGTCCACGTTCACCTGCACCAGCACATTCAATGGTGGCTGGTCGGCGCGGCGATGTCGGGCCAGCGCATCGACCAGGCGCAACCGATCCACCGACTGCACCCAGTCGAAGCAGGACGCGGCATCGCGCGCCTTGTTGGTTTGCAGGTGGCCGATCAGGTGCCACTCCAGGCCCAGGTCGGCGAGTGCCTCGCGCTTGTCCATTGCCTCGCGCACATAGTTCTCGCCGAAGGCACGCTGTCCCTCGTCGGCCATCGCACCGATCGCCTCGGCCGACTTGGTCTTGGACACCGCCAACAGGCGCGCCACTGGCCGTTCAGCCTGCTTGGCCACGTTCTCAAGAGCCTGAAGGACGCGTTTTCGTGCTTGCCCGGGATGGTCCATGGCCGGCATTGTCCACTGGTAGGGGAGGGTTATACTGCCCCGAGAGGCTGTGTGGGCCCAACCCCCGCACGAAGGGAGAGACTCGATGGACATCGCTGAGCTGCTGGCATTTTCGGTCAAGAACAAAGCATCCGACCTGCACCTGTCGGCCGGCCTGCCACCGATGATCCGGGTGGATGGCGACGTCCGCCGCATCAATATCCCGGCGCTGGACCACAAGCAGGTGCACGCGCTGGTGTACGACATCATGTCGGACAAGCAGCGGCGCGACTACGAGGAGTTCCTCGAGGTCGACTTCAGCTTCGAGATCCCCGGGCTGGCCCGCTTCCGGGTCAATGCCTTCAACCAGAACCGCGGTGCCGGCGCCGTGTTCCGCACCATTCCCAGCCAGATCCTCTCGCTCGAGGAGCTCGGCTGCCCGCGCGTGTTTGCCGAGCTGATCAACCAGCCGCAGGGCCTGATCCTGGTCACCGGGCCGACCGGTTCGGGCAAGTCCACCACGCTCGCGGCGATGATCGACCACGTCAACAAGAACGAGTTCGCGCACATCCTGTCGGTGGAAGATCCCATCGAGTTCGTGCATACCTCGCAGAAGTGCCTGATCAACCAGCGCGAAGTGCACCGTGATACCCACGGCTTCAACGAGGCACTGCGTTCGGCCCTGCGCGAAGATCCGGACTACATCCTGGTCGGCGAGTTGCGCGATCTGGAAACCATTCGACTTGCCCTGACGGCGGCCGAGACCGGCCACCTCGTGTTCGCGACCGTGCACACCTCGTCCGCGGCCAAGACCATCGACCGCATCATCGACGTGTTCCCCGCCGGCGAGAAGCCGATGGTGCGCTCGATGCTGTCAGAGTCCCTGCGTGCCGTGATCTCGCAGTCGCTGATGAAGAAGGTCGGCGGCGGGCGCATCGCTGCGCACGAGATCATGATCGGCATCCCGGCGATCCGTAACCTGATCCGCGAGGACAAGGTCGCGCAGATGTATTCCTCGATCCAGACCGGCCAGGCCGTGGGCATGCAGACCCTCGACCAGTGCCTGCAGGACCTGACCAAGCGCGGCCTGGTGACCAAGCCGATGGCGCGCGAATACGCCAAGGACAAGCGTCTGTTCGATTGATGACCGCTTGAACCATCCAGGGCGCGTGCGGGTGTTCCGCGCGCGCTTGCCGCACCACGCGACCCCCCAGTCGCAGGCACATCGGAGTACCCCGCCATGAGCAGCATCGATTTCACCTCGTTCCTCAAGCTGATGGCGCACAAGAAGGCGTCGGATCTTTTCATCACCGCCGGCGTCGCGCCGACCATGAAGGTGCACGGCAAGCTGTCGCCGATCACCCAGAGCCCGCTCACCTCGCAGCAGAGCCGAGACCTGGTGCTGAATGTGATGAGTCCCTCGCAGCGCGAGGAGTTCGAGAAAACCCACGAGTGCAACTTCGCCATCGGCGTGTCTGGCGTCGGCCGGTTTCGCGTGAGCTGCTTCTACCAGCGCAACCAGGTGGGCATGGTGTTGCGCCGGATCGAGACGCGCATCCCGACCATCGAAGAACTGAACCTGCCGCCGATCATCAAGACGCTGGCGATGACCAAGCGCGGCATCATCCTGTTCGTCGGCGCCACCGGTACCGGCAAGTCCACCTCGCTGGCGGCCATGGTCGGCTACCGCAACATGAATTCCTCGGGCCACATCATCACCATCGAGGACCCGATCGAGTTCGTGCACAAGCACGAAGGTTGCATCATCACCCAGCGCGAAATCGGCATTGACACCGACAGCTGGGATGCGGCGCTGCGCAACACCCTGCGCCAGGCCCCCGACGTGATCATGATTGGCGAAATCCGTACCCGCGAGGGCATGGACCACGCGATCGCCTTCGCCGAAACCGGCCACCTGGTGCTGTGCACCCTGCATGCCAACAACGCCAACCAGGCGATGGACCGCATGATCAACTTCTTTCCGGAAGAACGCCGTAACCAGTTGCTGATGGACTTGTCGATGAACCTCAAGGGGATCGTCGCGCAGCAGCTGATCCCGACCCCGGATGGCAAGGGCCGGCGCGTGGCGATGGAAATCCTGATCGGCACCCCGCTGATGTCCGACTACATTCGCGATGGCGAGATCCACAAGCTCAAGGACCTGATGAAGGAGTCCACCGAGCTGGGCATGAAGACCTTCGACCAGGCCCTGTTCGAGCTCTACCAGGAAGGCGAGATCAGCTACGAGGACGCACTGCGGTTTGCCGATTCGCAGAACGAGGTGCGCCTGAAGATCAAGCTAGCCCAGGGTGGCGATGCGCGCAGCCTGTCGCAGGGCATGGACGGCATCGAGATCAGCGAAGCCCGCTGATCCACTGCGGCTCGATTACTTCAGGGCAATTGCCGCGGCAGGGCTGCCGCGGCATGCTCGACGCAGGAAGTTCAGCGCGGCAGGCTGGCACCGCCGCGGAATCCGCAGCCGCTCCAATGCGACGTCGCCAGGCTTGCTTGCGCACGCCAGGTGTACTGCGCTTCGGACATGCCATCGTGGCACGGGCCGGGCGAGAAGCGGACCTGCAGCGTGCCCTCGGACGTCTCTGCCTCGAATACGGGTGATCCGTCCGACGAGTTGCGCTCCCTGGTCGGCCCACTGAGCGCGGGATGGTCGGGGCGCTCAAGCACGGTCAGCGCGCCGGTCACGTCAACCCGCCAGAACGGCTCGGTACCCATCGCGCGGAACGCAAAGCTGCTGGTATCGAAGTCGCAAATCGCTCCTTCCACGCCGAAGCGTTCGAAGCTGGCAAATCGCACCTGCCCGTCCTCGATCCGCGTACCCCAGCCATCGACGTCGAACGTGTGTGCGCCGTTGGACAGGAAGTTGCCCAACTGTGCCTTGGCTTCCGGGTCGAGCGCGATGATGCGCTGGCGTGTTTCGCCGCACAGGGTCACGCCGTAGCCGTCCTTGCCCATCAGCGCCTGGCCACGCAGGTGCTCCAGAGCGGACGCGCTCGCGGTCGGTGTCATTGCCGTCGGCGCGCCTGTTGCCGGGACGCCTGTTTCCGGGGCGACTGCATCCGGGGCGACTGTATCCGGGGCGACTGTATCCGGCGCGGCCGGGACCGGCGCTTTCGGCACAGCGGTGACCGGCGCGGTCTGGCTGCAGGCAGCAAGCAGCAGTGCCAGCGTCGGCGCCAGGGCTCGCGTGCCGCAGGTCATCGCGCGCCTGCCGGCGTTGCAGGGGCGATTGCCGGATCGGCCGGTGGCGCCTGGATGCCGAGCACTTCAAGGCCTTGCTCGAAGCGGACGTCGATCGGAATCTTCGCCGTCTTCAGGCGCCCGAGGTCGTCAGCCAGCTGCGGCGAGATGACGCCCATCGAGTCGGTCATGTCCTTGGCCGCCGCGTAGTCGCCGTCGCCCTGGATGGTGATCAGCTTGGCCGACAGGGCGTCCACTGCGGCACCCATCTTGGCCGCATTCACGCGATAGCGTCCGGACTTGGCATCGCGGGTGAAGGCACCCATGTCCTCGAAGAACTTGAAGCGCACCATGTTGGCCTTGCCATGCGCGTCGGATGCACCGAAGCGCACCGAGCGCAGCATGCCGGCCAGGAAGGTGACATAGGCATCGTTGAGCCTGGTCTTGTCGAGCTCGCCCTTCTCGCCAAGTTTGGTGATCAGGTACAGCCCGAGCACGTCGGCCTTGCCTTCCTCGAAGCTGCTGGCGTAGTCCTTGAGTGCGGCGGTGACCGTGCCCTTGCCGTCGAGCGTGTTCTTGATGCCCAGTCCGTGCGCAACTTCGTGGAACATGGTGTCTTCGAAAAACGCATCGAAGGTCACGTTCTGCAACTGGTCCTCGGCGATCAGCACCTTCGCGATCGGCAGCAGGATCGCGTCGAACTTGGCGTGGATGACGTTTTCCAGCTGCAGGCGGCGGGTGCCCTTCTTCAGCTGGACTTGCTCGTCATTGGGCAGGTTGATGGCGATGGTCTTGGCGCCGACATTGGCATTGCCGCCGTAGTACAGCGCGGCATAGGCATTGAGGTCGGCAGCGGAGCCCGGCCGCTCCGCCTTGTACTTGTCGGGCACCGGCAGCTCGCGCTGCAGCGCCGGCAGGTAGCCGGCAAACTTCGCCAGCCGCTCGCTCCAGGCGCGATCCTTGACCAGCACCATGCCCTCGTACGCCGCCTTGTAGCCGAACAACTGGTCTTCGTAGGTCTCGATCGGCCCGATGACGATGTCCACCGGATTGGTCTTCATGTCCATCCAGGCCAGGTCGCTGGGCTGGAAGTTGTCGGACTGCAGCGCATCGGCGCGCATGCGCAGGTAGTCGCCGAAGCGCTTGTCGTGGCTGAGCGGCGCGGCGCGGCGCAGCAGCGTGGCGGCCTTTTCCAGCTCGCCCTGGTAGGCGATGTGATACGGCACGGTGATCAACTTGCCGGCGTCGTTCTGGCGCAGCAGGGTGTACCAGCTGGCTTTCTCGGGCAGGTCGGCGGCCTCGAACTCTTCCTTCGACATCGACTGCGGGTAGAAGGTCGAGCCGGCCGGACGCGGGCCGATGCCCTCGACGAATGGCGTGTCGTTGTTCAGGCGGTCCCAGGGGCCAAAGTTCGTCTCGGCGAGCGCGCGCGTTGCCGGATCCTCGATCTTCGCCAGCAGCGGCTCTTTTTCGCCATAGCTCTGCAGCCAGAAAATATCGTTCATCACCTCGCTGGCCTCGACCAGCAACGCAATCATTCCCTGCTCCTGGGCATCGAACGCGGACAGGTCGGCCTTCAGCGGGACACTGACGTAGTCACCCGCGTGCTGCTCGGCATAACTGAGCACGGCGGGAGCCGCCGGTGCGGCGGGCACGGCAGCGGCCGGGGGTGCCGGCGGCGCATCGGGTTTGCATCCGGCAAGGCCAGCGGTCAGTGCGGCCGCCAGCGACAGGGCAATCAACGAACGGCGCGGGGCGAGGTGGAAGCGGGGCATGGCGAACTCCGTGGGCACTCAGCCCATGATGTTACCGCGCCCGTCGTCCGGCCGCCTTTCAGGCACCTTGTTTGTGTTCAGCCTCCGCGAGGCGCTTCTTCGCATCGGCCAGGCCTTCCGGATTGGCGTGGCCACCGGTCAGTGCCTGGAAACCAGCCACTTCCTTGCGCAGCGTCTCGACCTGGCCCTTGCTGTCGCCCATGCGGCCCTGCACGTCCGACTTCTGGTGCATGAAGAGCAGCTGGCGCGGACCATAGGACTTGGCGATGGCGCGATCATAGGCAACCAGCGATGCCGGCAGCCGATTCATCTTCGCCAGGGCGCTGGCAAGGCGTGAGGGCGGTTCATACGAATCGGGCAATTCCTTCTCGCGCGCCTCGAGCATGGCCACCGCTTCGTCGCCACGATCCAGCGCGACGTAGGACTGTGCGCGGGCGTAGTCGAACGTCTGGGCGAGCAATGGATCCTCGATCCCCTTGACTGCTGCCTCAAGCACGGCAAGCCGCTGTTCCTGCGCCTTGCGGGCGCCTGCGGCGTCGCCGTCATCGGCGAGCGTGGCGCTGATGATGTTCCAGGCATCGGCGCGGTCATCGGCGCTGGCGTCCACGGGTGGATTGGCGACCAGGGCTTGCAGGCGGGCGAGGGCCTCGCCATGGGCGGCCTTGGCATCCGGGCCGCCGTCTTTTTCCGCGGCGCACGACAACAGGATGGAACTGTAGTCGGCGGGAACGGCGGCGCCCTCGACCTCGGCGAGGTGGGCACGACCGACCTTCACGCATTCGGCCGAATTGCCACCGCGGTTGAGCGAGAACAACCAGCCCATCAGGGCGTCGCTGCGGCGCGGCCAATCGGCCGGCACCTGTTGCACGATCTGCGCGTAGGTGGAGGCGGCCTTGGCGTTGTCGCCCGCGGCCTGTGCTGCCTTGGCCGCCAGCATCAGTTGCGCCGGGGAGTTCGGATCGCCGCCCGCCTGTCCCGCCTCGATGCCGGCCAGTCCGTCTTCGACGAAGCCGCGGAACTCGCGCACCGATGCCGACCCCGGCCAGATGCCGGCGGCCTTGGTGGAGTTCGGGTCAATCACGAAAAAGGTCGGCCAGACGCTGACCTTGTAATTTTCCAGGAAGCCGGCGTTCTCGTCCTTGTCGGTATCCAGTTCAACCAGCACCACGCGGTCGGCCAGCGAAGCCAGCGACGGATCATTCAAAACATAGTGCTGCATGCTCAGGCAGGTGTGGCACCAGGGCGCCCAGGCATCCACCAGGACTGCCTTGCCTTCGGCCTTGGCCTTGGCCATGCCCTCGGCAAAATCTTCCACGGCCACCCAGGTGGCGGCGGCCGGAGCGGGCGCGGCGGCAGTGATGGGGGCAGGCGCAGCGGCGGCAGGCGCGGCGTCACGGCCGCAGGCGGTGAGGAGGGCCACGGTAAGCAGCGCGAGCACGGGGGCGAATCGGGAAGCGGACATGGGTGGGCTCCTGGCGGATGGCCAATCCTACCGCGGGGCGGCGGGCGGGAGGTTTACAATCCGGGCATGGAGTCTACGCAATCACTGGCCGACCATTTCCTGATTGCCATGCCGTCGCTGGCCGATCCGAACTTCGCCCGTGGCGTGACCCTGATCTGCCAGCACGATGCGAACGGCGCCATGGGCCTGATGGTCAATCGGCTGTCCGATTTCACCTTGGCCGAAGTGCTGCGACAGATGGATATAGCGTCGGATTCGCCGACGCTGGGCAACCAGTCGGTCCTGATGGGCGGCCCGGTGCAACCGGACCGCGGCTTCGTGCTGCACGACGACCCGCGTGACTTCGGTTCCACCCTGCGCTTCGGGCAGCGCGACGGCTGTGGCGGATTGGCGGTGAGCACATCGCGCGACATCCTGCAGGAGATGGCGCGCGGCGCCGGCCCCGGGAACGCGCTGGTGGCGCTGGGCTACGCCGGCTGGACGGCGGGCCAACTGGAAGAAGAACTCGCGCAGAACGCCTGGTTGACGGTCCCGGCCGATCACGCGATCTGCTTCCACACGCCGCTGGCCGAACGCTGGAACGCGGCGGCTCGGTCGCTCGGCGTGGACCTGTCGCGATTGTCCGACACGGTTGGGCACGCCTAGTGGCGGGCGACGCCGGCGGGGTGCTGACCCTGCTTGCCTTCGACGTGGGCGCGCGCCGGATCGGGGTCGCCGTCGGCAATACCGTTTCCATGAGCGCCGGCGAAGTCGGCGTGCTCGACATGCGCGATACCGGGCCCGACTGGGCCACGCTGGATCGCTGGGTCCGGGAATGGCGTCCGGCGCGGCTGGTGGTCGGCGATCCGGCCACGCTCGATGGCGGCGACCAGCCAATCCGCATCCTGGCGCGCGACTTCGCGCACGAGATCGGCGCGCGTTACGCTTTGCCGGTCGAACAGGTGGATGAGCGGACCAGTTCAATCGAGGCCGCACAGCGCTTTGCCGCCGGTCGTGCCAGTGGCAGCAAGCGCCGACGCCAGGCCGCCAGCCTCGATGCCCTGGCGGCGGTCATCATCCTCGAACGCTGGCTGCGCGATCCGCAGTCGCGCCTGCCGCTTCCCCCGTCAACGTCATCGTCCACGTCATCGTCCACGTCACCGCCCACGTCCACGGAGCCCGCCGCATGACCGTCGTCCCGTCCCTGCAGATGCGCGCCGATGGCCGCTTGCGCCACCTGCTGACCCTGGCCGGCCTGCCGCGCGAGAACATCGTGGCCCTGCTCGATGCCGCCGAGGCGCTCGGCGCCGACGCACATGCTGGCACCGCGCGTCGCGGCGTACTGGCCGGACGCACGGTGTGCACCCTGTTTTTCGAACCCTCCACGCGCACCCGCAGTTCGTTCACGCTGGCGGCGACACGACTGGGTGCGGACATCCTCAACTTCGACGTGCTGGTGTCGTCCACGAAAAAGGGCGAGACCGCGCTCGACACCATGCGCAACCTCGAGGCGATGGGCGTGGACTGCTTCGTGGTGCGTCACGCCGACAATGGCACGGTGGCGCGGCTGGCTGCGGGCGCAAAGCCGAGCACCGCCTTCGTCAACGCCGGCGACGGCCAGAGCGCGCATCCGACCCAGGGCCTGCTCGACATGCTGGCGCTGCGTCGGCACAAAGGCGCCGATTTCAGCCGGCTGCGGGTGCTGATGGTCGGCGACGTGCGGCACTCGCGAGTCGCCCGCTCTGACTTGCAGGGCCTGCGCGCTCTCGGTGCCGGTGAAATTCGTGTCTGCGCGCCCAGTGCGCTGCTGCCCAATACATCGGAGCTGCAGGATTGCCGCGTATTCGATGATCTCGACCAGGCCATCGACGGCGTGGACGCGATCATGATGCTGCGCCTGCAACGCGAGCGCATGAACGAGGGCCTGGTGCCGTCGCTGTCGCAATACTTCGCCGAGTACGGCCTGGATGCGCGCCGGCTGGCGCGTGCCGCGTCCGATGCAATCGTCATGCATCCCGGGCCGATGAACCGCGGCGTCGAGATTGCGGATGAGGTTGCGGACGGGCCGCAGTCGATCATCCTTGAGCAGGTCGCAGGCGGGGTTGCGGTGCGCATGGCCGTCCTCGAGGCTGTCCTCGCTCCGTAGTACAAGTGGCTTCGTACGAACCGCCGCGCGCCGCGATCACGGCACCCCTCCGCCCGCCCACTCGAACGTCCATGTTCCAGTGGGCTAATCGGCCATCCATGGCCTTTGGCGGAGGGGTACCGCGCTCGCGGCGACCTCGTTCGAGCGCAGCGCTTCGCCCTACTACCCCGCTTTGCCACACCCAACTGCCCCGGTGCACGTCATCGCCACGCTTCGTCGCACTGCCGCGCCATGTAGCACGGCGCACTGCTGTTGCGTAGCTGTGGCTGTTGCAAAGCGTTGCTGTTGCTGTTGAAGCGTAGTGCGTCGGGCGTGCGGCCTGACGCGTGACGCTTCGAAGCCCCGGCTACGCGGAAGCTGGACGAAGCGTTGCGCACTAACAAGGTCGCGCGAGTGCGTGGGGGGTCCTGCCAAAGGCCATGGATGGCCGATTAGCCCACTCAGACATGGACGTCAGAGTGGGCGGGCAGGACCCCCCACGCAATCGCGCGCGCGCCAGTTCGTACGTAGCCGCGGAGGGGTGCCGTGATCGCGGCGCGCGGCGGCTCGTGCGAAGCGACTCCGACTGCGACTCCGACCGCTGCTACTGCGAGGAAACGCCGCCGTTGCGGAACGACCAGGTGCGCGTGATCTCGAGGATGTCCACGTCCTCGGAGGTTTTCGGCAGTGGTGCAAACGGACTGGCCAGGTTCACCACCTTGACGGCGGCCTCGTCGAGCACCTTGCGGCCGCTGCCCGAGTTCACCAGTACGCCCTTGACGGTGCCATCGCGGGCGATGCTGACGGTCAGCACGAGATCACCGCTGAGGCCCTGGCGGCGCGCCTGCTCGGGATAGTTGAGGTTGCCGACCCGCTCGACCTTGTCCACCCAGGCGCGCATGTAGGCCGCGTATTCGTATTCGCGGGTGCTTGCGGTGATCATCTTTTTCTTCGGCCGTTTGGCGTACAGCTCGGTCTTCATCGCCAGTTCGGCGCTCAGCCGTGCCATCTCGGCGCTTTGCGACATCAGCTCGCGCCCGGTCGGCAGCACCTGGGTCGGGTCGGTGCGCGGCTGGTCGTCGGGCGAGGGGATCCGGTGCGTGCTGTTGCCGATCGTGGCGATCATCCGCTCGCGCGGCGATGGCGCCGGTGGCGGCGCCTGGGCGACCAGGGGTTCCGGCGCAGCGCCGGGTTCGGGCTTGGGCACGGCGGCCAGTTGCTGTTCTCGCGGCCGGAGTGACTTGTCGCTGTTCCCGCCACCCTGGTTGTTGGCCTGGGCGATGAAGTCGGCCTGCCGGGGCGGTTCGGGGGTGGAGGTCTGGGTCAGGATCACGTCCAGCGTCGGGACCACCGGCGCGGCGTCGTCTTCGCGGAACCCGACGCCCAGGATGAATACGCCGAAGCCGATCAGCGACAACGCCAGGGTGGCGCTGAGCCGCTCGCGCGGACCAATTTTGCGCCCCGACGCCGCGGAGCCGCCCGGCAGCCTTGCGGGACGCTCGGATGCCGGCGCAGGCGTCTGTGTCGGTGCCGGCGTCCGTGTCGGTGCCGGCGTCCGTGTCGGTGCCGGCGTCCGTGTCGGTGCCGGCGTCCGTGTCGGCGCCAGAGACGGCGCCGGTGCCGGAGACGCGGGCGGCGGGGCAGGGGGCACGGGCCCGGGCGCGGGCGGCTTGCGCATCTCAGTGCGACGTGCCGCGGCGCGCCTCGATCACGTCGAACAGTTGGCCGGCGATGTTCAGGCCGAACTGCTTGTCCAGCTCGCGCACGCAGGTCGGACTGGTGACATTGACCTCGGTGAGCCAGTCGCCGATCACGTCCAGGCCGACGAACAGCATTCCGCGCCGGCGTAGCTCCGGCCCGACCTGGGCGGCGATCCAGCGATCCCGATCGCTGAGCGGACGGCCTTCGCCGCGGCCGCCGGCGGCCAGGTTGCCGCGAAACTCGTTGCCCTGGGGGATCCGCGCCAGGCAGTAGGGGACCGGCTCACCGTCCACCAGCAGGATCCGCTTGTCGCCCTCGCTGATCTCCGGCAGGTAGCGCTGGGCCATCGCCAGTTGGCGGCCGTTGTCGGTCAGGGTTTCCAGGATGACGTTCAGGTTCGGCTCGTCGGCGCGGGCCTGGAAGATCGACCGGCCACCCATGCCGTCCAGCGGCTTGAGCACGCAATGGCCTTGTTCGGCGACGAAGGCGCGCAGCGTCGCGGCGACGCGACTGACCACCGTGGGCGGGCAGCATTGCGGAAACAGCATGGCCGCCAGTTTCTCGTTCAGGTCGCGCAATCCGCGCGGATCGTTGACCACCAGCGTGCCTTCGGCCTGCGCAAGGTCGAGGATGATCGAATTGTGCAGGTAGTTGGAATCAACCGGTGGGTCCTGACGCATCAGTACCACGTCCTGGCGCCCCAACGGCGCCGACACCGGCGTCCCGAGTTCAAACCAGGGGGCCGGGTCGTCGCGAACCGACAGCGGCGCCAGCATTGCCGTCGCCCGGCTTCCCGCCACGCCCAGGCTGCCGGGCAGCACGTAGGACAAGACATGTCCGCGCCGCTGAGCCTCCAGCAGCATCGCGAAAGTGCTGTCCTTGGCGATCCGGATCGTCTCGATCGGGTCCATCACCACGGCAACGTTCAATTGCATTTCGCATCCAGCGGGCGGGTTCCGCGTGTAGCCTAGCAGCACCATGCAGACAACGTGCAGGGGGTCACGAAAAGCGCGGTAAGTGCCTTTCGCGCTTGACAGTTTTGCCCTTCACTGGGATATATCCATGGTGGCCTGACGCTGCTTTCAGCGCGCCCAGGCGGCCTTGAACCGGGGATCCAGATGGAACAAAGCAACCTCACCGGCCTGCGGGTCATGGTCATCGATGATTCGAAGACCATCCGCAGGACGGCCGAAACGCTGTTGAAGAAGGAAGGCTGTGACGTCGTCACGGCGACGGACGGTTTTGAGGCGCTGGCCAAGATTGCCGACCAGCAGCCGCAGATCATCTTCGTGGACATCATGATGCCGCGCCTGGATGGCTACCAGACCTGCGCGCTGATCAAGAACAACCAGATGTTCAAGGGCACGCCGGTGATCATGCTGTCGTCGAAGGATGGCCTGTTTGACAAGGCCCGGGGCCGGATCGTCGGCTCCGATCAGTACCTGACCAAACCGTTCACCCGCGACGAGCTGCTCGCCGCGATCCGCACCTTCGTCGCGGTGCCCGCCTGATCCCATGAGCAAGCCCGGCAAGAAGCGGCAGACCCCGTTCGATGCGCTGCTCGACATCGAGGAGCGCTCGCTCGCCCATGTGCCGGGTCGCCCGGAACAGATCGAGGCGCCGGGCCATTGGCGCGGCGTCGGTTTCCGGCTCGGCCAGCGCCGGCTGGTGTCCTCGTTCGACGAGGTGCTGGAAATCCTGCCGCTGCCGCCGGTCACTCCGGTCCCGGGTGCGCAGAACTGGATGCTGGGCGTCGCCAACGTACGCGGCACGCTGCTGCCGGTGGTCGACCTCAAGCTGTTTCTCGAAGGCGAGCGCACCGTGATCCACGAAGGCCAGCGTGTGCTGGTCGTGCGCCAGTCCGGTGGCAACGTCGCCGTGCTGATCGACGAGTTGTTTGGCCAGCGTACCTTCAATGATTCGCATCGAACCGACCTGTCGACCCCCGACGCAGGCCGGTATTCGCATTTCGTCAGCCAGGCCTATCGCCTGGCGGACATCGACTGGGGCGTGTTCAGCATGTCGACGCTGACCCGGACCCCGGAATTCAGGCAGGCCACGCTGTAGTGGTCATCAGATTTCATTTCGAGGGTGGGTTCCAGCCATGAGTACCAACGCCAGCAAGTTCACCGGACGGATTTCCCAACTTGGCAACAAGTTCTGGATCGCGTTGCTCATCCTCGCGGTCATCGTCTTCGGCGCCAATTTCATCGCGGCCAGCAGCCAGGCCAACGAAGACAACGGTGCCCGGTCGATGGCATCCCAACTGCAGGTGCTATCGCAGCAGCTTGCGAAGTACTCACGCGAGGCGGTCGAAGGCGGCAACGCCGAGTCCTTCGATGAATTCAAGGCGACCAAGACCCTGGCAGACAAGCTGGTGTCCGCGCTGCGCAAGGGCGGAACCGCCGGCGATGCGACGGTCAAGGGATACGAGGGCAACCTGCTCAAGCCCGGCGTCGCAAGTGCGGTGAAACGCGTTTCCGAAACCTGGGCCAAGATGTCCACCGACGGCGACCGCATCCTCAAGAGCCAGGACCAGATCGTCAACCTGAGCGATACGGCCAACGCCTTCAACGGCCGCATCCCGCAGATCTCCGCCCGACTCGACGAAGTGGTGCGCGCCATGTCCGATGCCGGCGCGCCGGCATCGCAGATCAACCTGGCCAACCGCCAGATCGTGCTGGCTGACCGCATGTCACGCCGCGTGACGGAAATCCTCGGTGGTGGCGACAAGGCCGTCACCGCAGCCGACGCGCTGTCGCGAGATAGCGCGGTGTTCGGCCAGGTGCTCGCTGGCCTGAAGAGCGGCAACGACGAAATCGGCGTGCAGCGCGTGACCTCGACAGCGGCACTCGATGCGGTGAATTCGGTCGACAAGCTGTATGCCGATTCGCTCAAGGAAATGGACGGCATCCTGCAGGCATCCACCGACTTGTTCGAGGTGCAGCAGGCCTCGGCGGAAATCTCGGCCGAATCCAATGTCCTGCTCGAAAACGCCCAAGGCCTGTACTCCAGCATCGGCTCGACGATCAAGCAGGTGTTCCCCAACAACATCTGGTTCCTTGTTGCAGGTGTGCTCGCGCTGCTGGCGATTGCCGGTTTGCTTGCCGAGCAGCGCCGCCGGGAACGCCGCGACCTGGTCACCACCCGCGAACTCAACCAGCGTAACCAGGAGGCCATTCTCCGCCTGCTGGACGAAATGGGATCGCTGGCAGAAGGCGATTTGACGGTCAAGGCAACGGTCACCGAGGACATCACCGGCGCGATCGCGGACTCCATCAACTTCACCGTCGACGAGCTGCGCCGATTGGTGGGCACGATCAACGAGACCGCCGTGCAGGTGTCCGCCGCCGCCCAGGAAACCCAGGCCACCGCCATGCACCTGGCCGAAGCCGCGGAACACCAGGCGCAGCAGATCAACTCGGCATCGGCGCAGATCAAGGACGTGGCATCCAGTATTGACATGGTGTCGCGCGACTCGGCCGAGTCGGCCGACGTGGCCAACCGCTCCGTGCAGATCGCCGCCAAGGGCGCCGAAGTGGTGCGCCAGACGATCCAGGGCATGGACAATATCCGTGACCAGATCCAGGAGACCTCGAAGCGAATCAAGCGCCTCGGTGAAAGCTCCCAGGAAATCGGCTCGATCGTTGAACTGATCAACGACATCTCCGAGCAGACAAATATTCTTGCGCTGAACGCCGCTATCCAGGCGGCCTCCGCCGGTGAGGCGGGCCGAGGCTTCGCGGTGGTGGCCGATGAGGTGCAGCGACTCGCGGAACGCGCGTCCAACGCGACCAAGCGAATCGAGACCCTGGTCCAGACCATTCAGTCAGATACCAACGAGGCAGTGTCCTCGATGGAACAGACGACCGCCGAAGTGGTCGCCGGTGCACGACTGGCCGAGGATGCGGGCCTGGCCCTGGGCGAGATCGAAAAGGTCTCGACCGACCTTGCCGACCTCATCCAGAACATCTCCACGGCGGCGCGACAGCAGTCGGTGGCGGCGACCAACATCACCGCGACCATGTCGGTCATCCAGGAGATCACCACGCAGACCTCGCAGGGTGCGAACCAGACGGCCGAGAGCATCGGCAATCTGGCGCAACTGGCTGCGGACCTGCGTCGTTCGGTGGCCGACTTCAAACTGCCCGCGCTCTGACCAGCCCGGACTCACGGATCGTCAACGGGTGCGCCTTGTGCGTGCCCGGGTAAGGAAGGACAGGCGGCATGGGGCTGCAAGACAACGGCATCGATTTCACCACCCTCACCTGGGTCAAGCCCGAGCTCGACGAGACGCTCAAGCAGGCGCGTAATGCCCTGCAGAGCTACGTCGAGGAAGGCGAGAGCCCGGCGGAGCTGCGTACCTGCTCGGACCTGTTGCACCAGGTCCAGGGCACGCTGCGCATGGTGGAACTCTACGGCGCCGCGCTGGTGGCCGAAGAGATGGAGCAACTCGGCCGCGCGCTGATCGACGGCAAGGTCGAAAAGCGCGATGACGCCTATGCGGTGCTGATGCAGGGCATCGTCCAGTTGCCCGACTACCTCGAGCGCCTGCAGGGCGGCCATCGCGATATCCCGATCGTCCTGTTGCCGCTGCTCAACCAGCTGCGCGCTTCGCGTGGCGAGCAGTCGCTCAATGAAAGCGCGCTGTTCTCGCCCGACCTGTCGCGCCCGCTGCCGGATTCCGCGCGCGGCCCGTCCGCGCCACTCGAGCTTTCCGAGCTCAGCCGTCGTGCCGAGGGCCTGCGCAGCCTGTACCAGGGTGCGTTGCTGCGCTGGCTGAAGGATGACAACAGCGCCGCCACCATCCGCGACCTGACCGACGTCTGCGAACAACTGGTGCCGATCACCTCGGCCGAGTCGGCGCGGCGCCTGTTCTGGGTTGCAGCCGGCACGCTCGACGCCCTTGGGCGCAATGCCTTTCCGGTCAGCACGCCGCTCAAGCAGGCGCTGGGGAAAGTCGAGCGCGAGATCAAGCGGCTGGCCGATGGCGGCGATGCCGCGTTCCGGGCCGATCCACCGATCGAGCTGACCAAGCAGTTACTGTATTTCGTCGCCCACGAGGGCACGGATGTTGGCCGGATCGGTGAAATCCGCCAGGTCTTCGGCCTGAGCGGCAGCGAACCCAGCGAAGCCGAGCTTGCGCATGCGCGCGGCAGCCTGAGCGGCAACAACCGCGCCTTGCTCGAGACCGTTGCGGTCGCGATCAAGGACGACCTGATGCGGGTCAAGGACGCACTGGACCTGCACATGCGCACTCCGGGCACGTCGCCGGCAGCGTTGTCGCAGCAGGTGGATGCGCTTGATCGCGTCGCCGATACGCTCGGCATGCTCGGCCTGTCGGTACCGCGTCGCGTGGTGCAGGACCAGCGCACCGCAATCAACGACATCGTCGGTGGACAGCGTCGCAATGACGAGGCAACCCTGCTCGATATCGCCGGTGCGCTGCTTTACGTGGAAGCCGCGCTCGACGACCAGGTGGAACGCCTGGGCAAGGAAGAGCGAGCTGCCGGCGACGGCAACGGCAGTGACAGCAATGAATCGCGGCGCCTGCTTGAGGTGCTGGTCAAGGAAGCGATCGTCAATTTCTCCCAGGCCCGCCAGGCCTTCGTGGGGTTCGTCGAGACCCATTGGGACCACGCCCAGCTCAATGACGTTCCGCGCCTGCTGGCCGAAGTCGCGGGCGCGCTGCGCATGCTCAACGTGCCGCAGCCGGCCGACTATCTGGTGGGAGTCCGCCAGTTCACTGAAAAGGAACTGCTGCAGCGCAAGCAGGTTCCGACCGGCCAGCAGATGGACCGCTTGGCCGATGCGCTTGCCAGCCTTGAATATTTCCTCGAGGCCTTGCGCGATCGTCGCCCCAATCGCGACCAGATCCTCGAGGTTGCCCGCCAGAGCCTGAGTGCGCTTGGCTACTGGCCGTTGACTGCCGACATGCGGGCTGCCATTCCAATGGCCGCGCCCGCCAAAGTGGCGTTCACACCGCAAACCGTGCCCGCGCCGCAGACTGCCGTGGCCGCTGCTGCTTTCGAGGCGGAAAAGACCGAGCATATCGCCGTCGTGGCCGCGCCGACGCCGCTCGCTGCCCCGGCTACCGTGCCGATGCCCGCCGTGGCTGGCGCAAGCCAGGGCCTGGCGCATTCCATCGCCGTGGGCGCGCCGGTTTCCGGCTTTGATGCCGCCAGCAGCGAGGAAATCGACGACGAGATCCGCGAAGTCTTCCTCGAGGAATTCGAGGAAGAGATCGAAAACCTTTCCCAGTTGCTTCCCACCTGGCGCGAGGATCCAGACAGCGCCGAGGCATTGCGTCCGATCCGTCGCGTATTCCATACGCTCAAGGGCAGCGGCCGGCTGGTCGGCGCCAAGGCACTGGGTGAATTCAGCTGGAAGGTCGAGAGCCTGCTCAATCGCGTGCTGGATGGCAGCCGGCCCGCCAGTCCTGAAGTCATTGCATTGGTCCAGTTGGCGTTCGAGCACTTGCCCTTGTTGCGCGCTGCACTGCAGGGACAGGGTGTCGTCGCCGATCTTGAGGGCGTCCAGGCGACCGCCGAAGCCATGGCGACCGGCGAAGAGCGGATCTACGGACCCTCGACTGCGGCCGCCGTTGATGACTTCGACGCGTTCGACGATTCCGTGGTCGCGGCTGCCGCAGCGTCATCGGTCGCCGATGCCGATGCTGGCGACGGCACCGCGTTCTCGATCGACCCGGTGCTGTTCGAAATCCTCAAGCCCGAAGTCGCCGGACATCTTGAAGTCGTTGATGCCTGGTTGGCGGACTGCGCGTCGCGCGGCCCGCAGCCGGTGACCGACAAGTTGCTGCGCTCGATCCACACCATGAACGGTGCATTCGCGATGACCGATGTCTCGGCCATCACCGAGGTCACGTCGCCGCTGGAGGGATTCGTCAAGCGCGCCCTGGCCCATGGCACGACGCCAGGCCCGGACGGCATCGCCCTGGTGGCGGATGCGTCGCGTGCTATCCGCGAAACAGTCGTCGCAATCGAGGAACCGGGCCGCGCGTTGCCGCATTTCGGCGCGATTTCCGCCCGGGCATTCGCATTGCGAGACAGCCTCCCTGACTCGTTGCTGCCCAGCGTGCCCGTGCACATGGACGACGAGATGACCGGCATGCCGCAGGTGGTGGTGATGGAAGCCGCCGATGTTTCCGGCCTGCCTGACTTTGCCGATGACGGCGCCGCCGAAGCCCAGGCTGCTGCTGAAGCCCAGGCTGCCGCCGAAGCTCAGGCTGCCGCCGAGGCGCAAGCTGCTGCCGAGGCGCAAGCTGCCGCCGAGGCGCAAGCTGCCGCCGAGGCGCAAGCTGCTGCCGAAGCGCAAGCTGCTGCCGAGGCGCAAGCTGCTGCCGACGCGCAAGCTGCTGCTGAAGCTCAGGCTGCCGCTGAAGCGCACGCTGCCGCTGAAGCGCACGCTGCCGCTGAAGCCGAGGCCGCTGCCGAAGCGCAAGCTGCTGCCGACGCGCAAGCTGCTGCTGAAGCTCAGGCTGCCGCTGAAGCGCACGCTGCTGCTGAAGCGCAAGCTGCCGCTGAAGCCGAGGCCGCTGCCGAAGCGCAAGCTGCTGCCGACGCGCAAGCTGCCGCCGAAGCCGAGGCCGCTGCCGAAGCGCAAGCTGCTGCCGACGCGCAAGCTGCTGCCGAAGCACAGGCTGCCGCCGATGCGCAAGCCGCCGCCGACGCGCAAGCTGCCGCCGAAGCCCAAGCCGCTGCCGAAGCGCAAGCTGCCGCTGACGCGCAAGCGGCTGCCGAAGTCCAGGCTGCTGCCGATGCGCAAGCGGCTGCCGAAGCTGCCGAGGCTGCCGATGTTGCGGCATTCGCCGAGTTTCCCCAGGATCAACTGCTTTCGGTTGCGGACTTCCTTCGTGATGCTGCTGCCGCCGAAGCTGCTGCCGCCGAAGCTGCTGCCGCCGAAGCTGCTGCCGCCGAAGCTGCTGCCGCCGAAGCTGCTGCCGCCGAAGCTGCTGCTGCCGAAGCTGCTGCTGCCGAAGCCGCCGCCGCCGCCGAAGCCTCCGCCGCCGCCGCCGAAGCCTCCGCCGCCGAAGCCGCTGCCGCCGAAACTGCTGCCGCCGAAGCTGCCGCCGCCGAAGCTGCCGCCGCCGAAGCCGCTGCCGCCGAAGCCGCTGCCGCCGAAGCCGCTGCCGCCGAAGCAACTGCCGAAGCGGCCGCACAGACGATCGTGTTCGAGACCGCCGAAGCGCCGCTCGTCACTGTCGATTCCGGTTCCGATGCGGATATCGAAGTACTTGGTTTCGAATCGATGCCGGAGTTCGAAAACCTCGGTGCCGGCGAGTCCGAAACGGCGTTCTC
The DNA here is from genome assembly GCA_038236425.1 of Lysobacterales bacterium. Classification (GTDB taxonomy): domain Bacteria; phylum Pseudomonadota; class Gammaproteobacteria; order Xanthomonadales; family Xanthomonadaceae; genus Arenimonas. Next base: position 1,047 of record JBBRZU010000027.1, on the reverse strand, counting down.
CGAGTCGTCAGAGCCATCTTACGAAGACGCCGTGGGCGCATCTTCGCAGCACCACACCGAGTTGGATGCGTTCACGGCGACTGGCGCGGACGTCGTGTCCGGCGAATCGTTGGGCGAACTGTCCGACGCGACCCTTGCCACCATGATTGCCGCTTACGACGATGCGGGAAGCCGCGATGTCGTCGAGCCTGCGCAGGAACCGGACGAAGCATTCGTTCCCACCGGTGAGTTCAGCGACGCCTTCGTAGAAGTGGCCGCTGATACGCAGCGTGCGACGCCCGAGCAGGTCACGGTCGACGGCGGTCTTGAATTGACCGGTGTGGAATCGTTGCTGGATGACGGTGCCATTGGCACCGAGCCGGGTCCCGTGGCCGTCGGAGATGACTACTACGGCATGAGCTTCGAGGAACTGGAGGCGCTGACCGCGCCATCCGGCGAATCCTCGACGGTCGAGCCAGTGGCCGAGGCGGCTGCGCCAGCGGACGCGTCAATCAGTGTCGCAGCAACCAGTGCCGCAGCAACCAGTGCCGCAGACGGTTGGCTCGAAGACGACTTTATCGATGCCTCGGCGCTCGCCGACATCACGGCACTCGAAGCTGGCGCGGACGTCGCGTCGATCGACGAAGACTCGGCCGGGGCGGACATGTTGGTTGCCGAGGCGCACGCGCCTGCGGAAGCCGACGGGTTCTCGGACATGCCGACCATCGGCCAGGTCCCGGCTTGGGCCAGTGACATGGCTGCGCCCAAGATCGATCCTGTCGCCGAGGCGGCCGCAGCTGAAGACGCCTTTGCCACCGAAACAACAGATGCAGACGCGGGCAACCCGCTCGACCTGCCGTCGGCGGAATCGATTGACGCGATGTTCGGGGCTGCCGCCGATGAGCCCGCGGCGGCGATGGATGCGCCCGAGGTGGCTGAACTCGAAGCGGCCGAGCCAGAAGCATTTGAAGTCCAAGCCAACCAGTTCGAAGCCTTCGAAATCGAGGCTTCGGATGTCGAAACCGACCAAGTCGAGCTTGTCGAGGTTGACATCGTCGAAGTCGAAGC
>JBBRZU010000026.1:0-28196 GCA_038236425.1 Lysobacterales bacterium | reverse complement strand
CGGACACGCCGCGATGGGCCAAGTACATCGTGCGCTGCGCATCCTCGCGCAATTGCTCGGCCTCGAGCAGGCGATCGCGCAGGCCATTGAGCGCATCGTTGCTGCGCTGTTCGGCCGCACCCAGGCGCTCGATCTCGGCGCGCAGTTGCTTGATCTCGGCTTCGCGCGCCAGTGCGCCCTGCTGCGGGTCGCCGCTGCGCGCGACGCGCAACCATCCCGGCCCCATCCATTCACCGGAGCGCGAGACGACGGCTTCGCCATCGCCAAGCCTGGCTGCCTGCGCCTGCAGATCGGCGGCGGACTCGGCAACGCGGATGCCGGACAGCAGGCGACGCACGGCGTCGGGCCCGCGCACCTTGGCGGCGAGCGAACCGGCAGGCGCCTGGAACGATCCCGATGCCGCGGAGACCAGCGCCACGCGACCTTGTGACAAGGCACCGAGCGCCTCGATCCAGTCGGTCGGCGCATCCACGGCCACGGCTTCGACCAGCGCACCGAGTACCGTCTCGACCGCAGTTTCCCAGCCTGCATCGACATCGAGCAGCTCGCCCAGGCGCGGCTTGTCGGCCAGTTGCTGGCCGCGCAACCAATCGAGTGCGACGTTTTTTTCCTGGCCCAACGCGGCGTGCTGCAGGGCTTCCAGCGATGCCAGGCGACCACGCGCGGCCTGCACCTGCTTGCGGATTTCGGCCAGCTCGCCCTGCGCCTGGCGCTGCTGTTCCTGCAGGGCCGACTGCGCGGATTTGCGCGCTTCAAGCGCGCTGGCGAGTTCGTCCAGGCCAGACTTGTCGCGATCATGGTCGGCAGCCAGGGTCGTCAACGATTGCGCCAACGCATTGGTATCCAGGCCGGTGCGCTCGCCAGCCAGCGCATCGGCGCGACGTGCGGCTTCGGCTGCCTGCTTTTCGAGGTATTCGATCTTGGTGCGTTCGACTTCGGCCCAGCGCGCGGTCTCGGCCTGCGCACGGGCGTGGGTGTCCCACTGCTGTTGCCAGTCCTGCAACGCGGTTTCGGCGGCGCGCAGCGATTCCTGATGGCCAGTATCGGCAGATTCAAGCACCGACAGTTCCGGCTCGGCCGCGGAGATCGCGGTGCGCAGTTCACCCAGTTGGCGTTCGTCGCCGGTGATGTGCTCGCCGATTTCCGCAAAGGCTGCGTCAGCTTCGACGCGCGCAGTTTCCAGTCGCTGCGTCAGTTCGCGCTGGTGCCCGACCTGCTGTTCGATCCGCGCCAGCTCGCCGCTGACGCGGTAGCCCTCGGCCTGCACTTTGCCTAGCGCTTCGCTCGCATCGGACGCCTGCACGCGGCAGGCTTCGATCTGCGCCTCGGCGGCACGCTGGTCGGCCAGGATGCGCTGCAGTTGCGTCTCGTCGCCGGCAAGCTGTTCGCGCACGGCCACCAGCTCGACTTCGAGCTTGCGGTATTCCAGGCCCTTGAGCTGGGCGTCGCGGCGCAGGCGATCGGCCTGCAGCGTCTGGTATTGCTCGGCCGCGCGCGCCTGGCGCTTGAGGTGGTCGATCTGCTTGTCGACTTCCTCGCGCAGGTCGGTCAGGCGCTCGAGGTTTTCACGGGTGTGCTTGATCCGTGTTTCGGTTTCCTTGCGGCGCTCCTTGTACTTGGAGATGCCGGCGGCTTCTTCCAGGTACACGCGCAGGTCTTCGGGCCGCGCCTCGATGATCTGGGAAATCATTCCCTGCTCGATGATCGAATAGCTGCGCGCGCCAAGCCCGGTGCCCAGGAACAGGTCGGTGATGTCGCGGCGGCGGCAACGCGCACCGTTGAGGTAATAGTTGGACTGGCCGTCGCGACTGACCGAGCGCTTGACCGAAATCTCCGCGTAACGCGCGTACTCGCCGCCAATGGCGCCTTCGGAGTTGTCGAAGATCAATTCCACCGTCGCCTGGCTGACCGGCTTTCGGCTCGACGAGCCGGCGAAGATCACATCGATCAGGCTGTCGCCGCGAAGGCGGCTGGCCGAGCTTTCGCCCATCACCCAGCGCACCGCGTCGATGATGTTGGACTTGCCGCAACCGTTCGGCCCAACGACGCCGGTCATGTTGGTCGGCAGGTGCAGGACAGTGGGATCGACGAAGGACTTGAAGCCAGACAGCTTGATGGTCGAAAGGCGCATATAACTCTTTGAATTGCAAGGGAGAACGGCCGTCCCCGACAGCCGATGCTGAAGTATAAGGGATTCGACAATCCCGGGGCCCATTCGGCCGCGGGGAACCCCTCCCAGGACGGCTCGCTGGCCCGGGGGGTGCCAGCGGGGCCGGAGGCGGAGCGGTTGGGGCCTGCCGTCAGCCGTCAGCCGTCAGCCGTCAGCCGTGGCTGTGGTCCGGGGCCTCGGCCTGCGCCGCGCCGGCGTGGACGCCCAAGCCCTCGAGTTGATCAAGGAAATCGACTCCCCGCCGCAGGTGCGGGATCACGATGCTGCCGCCGACCACCAGGCCAACGCTGAACGCCTCGAAGAATTCGTCGCGATTGACCCCAGCCTCCTTGCATTGGGCGATGTGGTAGCTGATGCAGTCATCGCAACGCAGCACCATCGACGCCACCAGGCCAAGCAGTTCCTTGGTCTTCAGGTCGAGCGCGCCGGGCTTGTAGGTTTGCGTGTCCAGGGCGAAGAAGCGCCGCACGACCTGGTTGTCCTGGCCGAGGATGCGCTCATTCATCCGCTGCCGGAATTCGCTGAATTCCCGCACCCGTTCGCTGTCTTCACCGCTCATTTCGTGGCCTCCAGAAGGGCATTCAGTTCGCCTCGGCGGTCGAGTGCGACCAACTCATCGAACCCGCCGACGTGCGTGGCATTGATGAAAATCTGCGGCACCGAGGTGCGACGCGTGCGCTCCATCAGCGCCTTGCGTGCTTCCGGATCGGTGTCGATGCGCACCTCCGTCCAGCCGATGCCGCGCGACTTCAGGAAGTTCTTGGCCGCCACGCAATAGGGGCAGACGGCAGTGCTGTACAGGGTCACATCGGCCACGGGCGAGATCTCCATTGCCCCGTTCATGGGGATGCAGCGGAACATTTTACAGACCGGCTGGTCCCATCTGGGGCAAACTGCCCTCTCCGACCCAGCCACGCGCCGCCTCGGCGCATACCGATCCAGCCAAGCGCCGCTTCGGCGCACCCCGATCAAGCCACGCGCCGCCTCGGCGCACCCTGATCCAGAAACGCGCCGCCTCGGCGCAGCCCGGAGTCCCATGTGCGCCCGTCCGCCCTGCTGACCCTGTCCATCGCCCTCGCCTTCGGCCTTGCGCCGCCGGTCGTGGCTGCGCAGGACAGCGGGCTACCCGATATCGGCTCTTCGGCCGGGGAATTGCTGACGCCAGCCCAGGAAACCGAGATCGGCGCCTACACGCTGTACCAGTTGCGCCGCTACGGTTACGTGCTGGAAGACCCGCTGATCGATGCCTGGCTCGACACCCTGGGTCATCGCCTGGCGGCAGTTTCCGACCGGCCCGAGCAGGGGTTCACCTTCTTCGTGCTGCGCGACCGGCAGATCAATGCCTTCGCCACCCTCGGCGGCTACGTCGCCGTCAATGCCGGCACTGTGCTGGCCGCTGATCGCGAGGACGAGTTGGCGGGTGTGGTGGCGCACGAGATTTCCCACGTCACCCAGCGCCATGTGCTGCGCGCGGTCGAACGCGCGAAGAAGGACCAGATCCCGATCATGCTGGCCACGCTCGGGGTTATCCTGGCCGCGCAGCAGGGTGGTGGTGGCAATCGTGACAACGGCTACGGCACCGGCAAGGCCGAAGCAATCCAGGCCGCCGTGATGGCCGGCCAGGGCCTGGCCGCGCAGCGCCAGATCGACTACACCCGCAGTGTCGAATCCGAAGCCGACCGGGTCGGCATCCAGACCCTGTTCCGCGCCGGTTACGACGCCAATGGCATGGGCGATTTCTTCGCCCGCATGGAAAAGCTGACCCGGGGCGATTCCGGTGGCTACCAGGTGCCCGCCTACCTTCAGGACCATCCGGTGACCACGACCCGGCTGAGCGAGGCGCGCGATCGTGCGTCGCGCCTGGAGCGCGAACAGCCGACGTTCAAGAACCGGACCAGCGCCGGCCCCAGCCTGCTCCTGCCCTGGGGCCTGAGTGCGAGCCCTGCCACCAGCAATGCGCGCCCGACGCCGATGTTTGACTGGGCCCGCGAGCGGCTGCGCATGCTCACCGCCCGCACCCCGGCGCTGGGGCTGAAGGAAGCGCAGACCGCAGTCGCCGATGCCGGTCCGAAGGTGCCCGATGCCCGCCTCTATGCTGTTGCGTTGGCGCAGATGCGCTCGGGCTACCCGGCCGCCGCCGAGTCGGAGCTGCAGGCGCTGACGAAGCGCAATCCGGACAATCTGTTCGTCGGCCTGGCTCTGGCCGAAAACGCCTTCATCGCGCGCAACCCTGACCTGTCACGCAAACGCTATGAGCAGTTGCTGGCCGGCCACCCGGACGATCGATCGATCAGCCTGAGCTTTGCCGAGACCCTCAATGCCATCGGCGGCCGCGATGCCGGCCAGCGCGCCCAAGCCGTGCTGCGGCCCTTGCTCACCGCCAATACGGACAACCCCAGCTTCCAGCGCAATTACGCCCGTGCCAGCGAATTGGCCGGGGACCTGCCACGCGCCGGCGAGGCCTATGCCGAGGCCGCATGGCTGAACGGCCGGGCCGAGGATGCCCTGAACCAGCTCAATGCCCTGCTCAAGCGCAGCGACATCAGCTACATCCAGCGGGCACGGATCGAGGCCCGGATCGCGGCGATCACGCCCGAGGTGCTGGAGATGCGTCGGCGCAGGATCAAGCCGCAGGACCTGCCAGCCGATCCGACATGAATGGGTCGACGTCACACCACGGTCACGAAAGTGTTATTTACTTCCGCCGGTCCCATGGCCGACCGGAGTCACCGTGCTCAAACGCATCCTGATCGTCGAAGACGAGCCCGCAATCCGTGACCTGGTCGCGTTCGCGCTGCGCAAGGCCGGCTACGAACCGGTGCATGCGGCAGACGGTCGCGAAGCCGCCGCCGCGATCGCCGAGCGGGTGCCCGACCTGATCCTGCTGGACTGGATGCTGCCCGGGGCCAGCGGCCTGGAACTGGCCCGGCGCTGGCGCCGCGAAGACCTGACCCGCGACGTGCCGATCATCATGCTCACCGCCCGCGGCGAAGAGAACGACCGCGTCAGCGGCCTGGAGTCGGGCATCGATGACTACGTGGTCAAGCCGTTCTCGGCACGCGAATTGCTGGCCCGGATCAAGGCAGTCCTGCGTCGGTCCCGTGACGATGCCGATGACGGATCGGTGACAGCGGGCAAGTTGCGGATTGATGGTGCGGCGCATCGTGTCTTTGCCGACGAACAGCCACTGCATGTCGGCCCAACCGAATACCGGCTGCTGCACTTCTTCATGACCCACGCCGACCGCGTTTACAGCCGTGCGCAACTGCTCGACCACATCTGGGGCGGAAATGTGTACGTCGAGGAACGCACCGTGGACGTGCACATCCGCCGCCTGCGCAAGGCGCTCGAGCCAAGCGGCCTGCAGGACATGGTGCAGACGGTCCGCGGCACCGGCTACCGGTTCTCGCAGTCCCCATGATGCCGTCTCCGACACGGCGCTCGCTGTTGATGCGGCTGGCCTGGCGGCAGTCGCTGCTTCGCCTCGCCCTGCTTTATGCCGTGGCGATCGCGATCGGCCTGTGGCTCGGGCAACTGCCCTGGGTATTGCTCCTGGTGACCGCCGGTGTGGCCGCCCGTGGCTATTGGCGATTGTTCCGCATCCTGCGTTTCCTGGACTGGCGCCAGCAGTTGCGCACCGTGCATGGCCAGGGCCTGTGGGCTGCCCTGGAAACGCTGATCTTCCGGCGCCAGACCGAGACCCGCGCGCGCACCCGCCGCCTGATCGGTCTGCTGCGCGCCTACAGGCAAGCCGCGACGACCATGCCGGAAGGCGCCCTGATCATCGACCGGCGCAGCCTGGAAACGATCTGGTTCAACAAGTCGGCGCGACGCCTGCTCGGCCTGCACTATCCGCAGAGCCTTGGGCGTCCCCTGCCCTTGCTGTTCCCGGACCCGCGCATTGCCCAGTTCCTGCGCGACGGCAGCCAGGACGAAGCGCTCAACGACCTGCCCAGTCCGGTGGACCCGGAGCTGCGCTTGAACTTGCGCCTGTTGCACTATTCGGACCGCGAGTGGCTTGTCGTGCTGCGTGACGTCAGCCACCTGGTGCGGCTGGAACAGGTGCGCCGCGACTTCGTCGCCAATGTCTCGCACGAACTGCGTACGCCGCTCACGGTGATCCACGGCTACCTGGACCTGATGGATCCCGAAGACGCGCCCGACTGGCAGCCGATGATCGAGGAAATGCGCCGGCAATCACAGCGCATGGGCGACCTGCTCGAGGACCTGTTGACGCTGTCGCGACTGGAAGCGCGCGACGAACTCGATGACGAGCCGGTGCCGATGCAGGACCTGCTGCGCACCCTGCGCCGGGAGGCCGAGGCATTGAGCCAGGGCCGGCATCAGTTGCTATTCGAGGATGCCGCCGGGGTCGATCTCACCGGTTCGCCGAAGGAATTGCACAGCGCATTTTCCAACCTGGTCAGCAACGCCGTGCGTTACACCCCCACCGGCGGCACGATCACGGTGCGCTGGGCGGAAAATGCCGAGGGCGGCGCGACACTGATGGTGCGCGACAGTGGCTATGGCATCCCGGCGCAGCATATCCCGCGCCTGACCGAGCGCTTCTATCGCGTATCCACCAGCCGTTCGCGCGAATCCGGCGGCACCGGCCTGGGCCTGTCCATCGTCAAGCATGTGCTCGGATTGCATGGCGCCCGGCTGGACATCGAAAGCGAGGTTGGCCGCGGCAGCCGGTTCAGCTGCGTGTTCGGCGTGACCCGCCTGCTGGTGCGGCAGCCGTCCGCACTGCCCGCCGCACTGAGTCAGCGTGCCCTGAGTCAGCCCGCACCGAGTCAGCCCGACCCGCCGCAGCCGGTATGATTGCGCGATGAGTGCGCAAATGAATTCCACGATGGTTTACCCGGGGCCGGCCGAGGGCGACTTGTTCCTCAACCGGGAACTGTCGCAGCTCGAGTTCAACTTCCGCGTGCTGGCCCAGGCCGCAGACGCGACCATCCCGCTGCTCGAGCGACTGCGCTACCTGTGCATCGCCTGCACCAACCTCGATGAATTCTTCGAAGTCCGCGTGGCCACCGTGTTGGCGGCGCTCGAGTTCGGCGCGCCACTGCTGCCCGATCGCACCGAACCGCGGCTGGTGCTCGAACGCCTGCACGCGCTGGCCGACACCATGGTCCAGGAGCAGTACCGGCTCTGGAACGAGGACCTGCGCCCAGCGCTGATGCAATCGGGTATCCGCGTCCTGTCCCGCGACAGCTGGACGCCGGACCAGACGGCCTGGCTGCGGACCTACTTCCATGATGAAGTTCTGCCGGTGCTGTCGCCGATCGGCCTGGATCCGGCGCATCCGTTCCCGCGCATCCTCAACAAGAGCCTGAACGTGGTGGTCGTGCTCGATGGCCGCGACGCCTTCGGCCGCAAGGGCGGCATGGCGATCGTGCGCGCGCCGCGTTCGCTGCCGCGGATCATCCAGTTGCCCGAGGAAGTCTCCGGTGGCAGGCACGACTTCGTGTTCCTGTCCGCCCTGCTGACGGCGTTCGTGGACGACCTGTTTCCCGGCCTGCAGGTGCGCGGTGCCTACCAGTTCCGGGTGACCCGCAATTCCGAATTGTTCGTGGACGAGGAAGAAGTCGAGAACCTCGCCAGTGCGCTGAAGGGCGAGCTGCTCAGCCGCGGTTTCCGGCCGGCAGTGCGGCTCGAGATTGCCGAGAATTGCCCGCACAACATCGTCAACACCCTGCTCGAGCACTTCGAACTCGAGCCCGGCGCGGTGTACCGGATCAACGGGCCGGTCAATCTCAATCGGGTGACCCAGGTCTACGACTTGGCCGATCGCCCGGACCTCAAGTTCCCGGTCTTCACGCCACGCAGCGCCGACCTCGACCCGGAGCGGCCGTTCGCCTCGCTGCGCCACCACGACGTGCTGCTGCATCATCCCTACGAGAGCTTTGGCGCCGTGCACGATCTGCTGGCTGCCGCAGCGGCGGATCCGAACGTGCTGGCGATCAAGCAGACCCTGTACCGCACCGGCAAGGACGCGCGGATCATCGAGCACCTGATCGCGGCGGCGCGCAACGGCAAGGACGTGACCGTCGTGGTCGAACTGCGCGCGCGCTTCGACGAGGAAGCCAACCTGAGCCTGGCCGACCGCCTGCAGGAAGCCGGTGTGCAGGTGATGTATGGCGTGGTCGGGCACAAGACCCACGCCAAGATGCTGCTGGTGGTGCGACGCGAGGGCCACGGCCTGCGCCGCTACGTGCACCTGGGTACCGGCAACTACCACGCGGGCACCGCCCGCGCTTACACCGACATCGGCCTGATGACCTCCGATCCGTTGATCGGCGCCGACGTCCACGGCCTGTTCCAGCAGCTGTCGGGTCTGGCGCCGGTGGTCAGCCTGCGCCGCCTGATGGCCTCGCCGTTCACCCTGCACAGCGGCATGATCGCGCGCATCGAACGCGAGGCCGCGCATGCGCGCGCCGGGCGTCCCGGCCGCATCATCGCGCGCATGAATGCGCTCAACGAAGCCGGCGTGATCAGCGCGCTCTATGCCGCCTCGCAGGCCGGTGTCCAGGTGGACCTGATCGTGCGTGGCGCCTGTTGCCTGCGCCCAGGCGTACCGGGATTGTCGGACAATATCCGGGTGCGCTCGGTGATCGGCCGCTTCCTGGAACACAGCCGCGTGTACTGGTTCGGAAACGATGGCGCGGCGGAGATCTTCTGCTCCAGCGCCGACTGGATGGAGCGCAACCTGCTGCGCCGGATCGAGACCTGCTTCCCGATCGTCGAGCCTGCGCTGGCCAAGCGCGTGTTCGACGAAACACTCGACAACTACCTGCGCGACAACCAGCAGGCCTGGTCGCTGCATCCCGACGGCCACTACACGCGCGTGCAGCCGCGGGCAGACGAGCTGCCGTTCTCCGCCCAGGCCGATTTGCTGGCGAGATTCGGCGCCTGATGGCCCGCAAGCGAGCGGCCGGGGCGGATGCTGACGCGGGCCCGCCCGGCGGTGACCTGATGGCCGCGGTGGACCTGGGCTCGAACAGCTTCCACATGGTAGTGGCGCGGGTGGTGCTGGGCCAGTTGCGCATCGTGGACCGGATCAAGGAGAACGTCCGGCTGGCGGTCGGCCTGAAAGATGGCGCCCTGGATGAAGACGCCATGTTCCGCGCGCAGGAATGCCTGGAACGCTTTGGCCAGCGCCTGGCCAACATCCCGCGCAGCCGGGTCCGGGCCATCGCCACCAACACCGTCCGGCAGCTGGACCATCCGCTGGAATTCCTCGCACCGGCCGAAGCGGCGCTCGGCCACGACATCGAAGTGGTCTCGGGCCGCGAGGAAGCACGACTGATCTGGCTGGGCGTCGCGCACGGCCATCCGCCGGGAGACAACCGTCGCCTGGTGATCGACATCGGCGGCGGCTCCACCGAATTCATCGTCGGCGCCGGTTTCGAGGCGCTGGAACGCGAGAGCCTGCAGATGGGCTGCATCGCGACCACGCGCCGGTTCTTTTCCGACGGCAAGCTGTCATCTGGCCGCTGGAAGGATGCGCGCACCGAGATCAAGGCGGAATTCCAGCAGTTCTCCAGCACCTTCCGGCACCTGGGCTGGCAGGAAGCCTATGGTTCGTCGGGAACGATCAAGGCGATTGGCGAGGTCGCCACCGCGATGAATCTCGGACGCGGCGACATCCGCCCCGAAGCGCTGAATGCGATGCGGGAGAAACTGCTCGGCTTTTCGCGCATCGAGGACATCCGCCTGCCCGGCCTGCCCGCGGATCGGCGTCCGGTCATCGCCGGCGGCTTGCTGATCCTCGATGCGGCGTTCGCCGAACTGGGCCTGGAGCGGATGCTGGTCAGCGACGACGCCCTTCGCGAAGGCGTGCTGCATGACATCCTCGGCCGCGCCACCGGTGACGATCCACGCGAGGCATCGTTGCAGGCACTGGCCGAACGCTATGACGTTGATCGCACCCAGGCTGCACGGGTCGCATACACCGCCTTGCAATTGTTCGACCAGGTCGCCAAGGACTGGAAACTCAACGGCGATGATCGCCGGTTACTGGGCTGGGCGGCGCAGATCCATGAGCTCGGGCTGGCCATCGCACACAGCCAGTACCACCAGCACGGCGCCTACCTGCTCGAGCATTCGGACATCGCCGGATTCTCGAACACCGAGCAGCAGTTCCTTGCCACCCTGGTACGCAACCAGCGTCGTGGCCTGGACCGTTCCAGCATCGATGCCCTGCCCGACCGACTGGCTGATGCCGCGCTGCGTTGTGCGTTGCTGCTGCGGCTGGCGGTGCTGCTGCATCGCAGCCACGACCCGGGCAAGATCCCGGTGCTGGAACTGAAGGCGACTGGCGCCGGGATGCGCCTGATCGTCGGGCACAAGTGGCTGGATGCCAACCCGCTCACCGAACAGGACCTGGACACCGAGTGCGAGTCACTGGCCGCGCGCGGACTGAAGCTGGATATCCGCGTCGCCGAATAGGCGCAGCTGGTGGCGGCCAGAGCGTGTCAGGGTCGCGGCGGGCTGCGGTCAGCGCAGGCCGCGGTCAGAGCAGGCCATCGATCGGCAGCAGGTGCAGGAGCAGCACTTCGGCGCGGCGCATCAGGCCTGCCTCGGGCTCGTGCTTGATCACCACGTCCTTGCCGTCTTCCTGCGTGCGCCAGCGCAGGAAGCTGCCGTCGCTTTTGCCATCACCGTCATCATCCGTGCCGCTGAGCGTCACCCGGTAGGCGTTGGCTGGCTGGCGCAAGATCCCGTAGTAATCCAGGATCGCCTTGGCCAGTGCCGGCGAATCCACCACGAAGCCCATCTCGGTATTGATCAACTTCGAGCGATTGTCCATGTTCATCGAACCGACGAACACGTAGCGCGAATCAACCACCATCGCCTTGGCGTGCAGGCCCACGGTTGCATCGCGACCGACCTCGGTCAATGACTGCTTCTGCCCGGCATAGGGCTTGAGTTCGAATATTTCAGCACCCGCCTCCAGCAGGCTGCGACGGTGCTCGGCGTAGCCCACGTGCACCGCTGGTTCATCGGTGGACGCCAGCGAGTTGGTCACCAGCCGCACCTTCACGCCGCGCTTGAGCAGGTCGACGAACTGTTTGTCTTCCACATCGCTTGGCACGAAGTACGGAGATACCATCGTCACGTCCTGCTGCGCGGAATCAATGATGGCCGCGATCGCCGGCGCCATGCGCAGGCCAGGGCTGTCGTCGCTGGCGTCAACCTTGTCGGGCTGGTCGGCCACCACCGTGGCAGGCCCCCAGAACCAGGTGCCACTGCGGTCCGCGGTTGGGCCGTTGGGCAGTTCCTCTGCAGCCGCCTTGACGTAGTCGGACTGCACGAAGTTGCGCGTGTGCTGCGCCAGTTCGGTACGCAGCGTGGCGAGGTCGGCTTCACTGTTCTGCGCGGCCTTGAACGCAGACGCGGGCACAGCGGCTTCGTCGGCCCAGTAGGCGTCGAAGGTGTGCGATGCCTGTTCCACCACCGGACCCACGGCAAGCAAGTCGAGGTCGCGGTAGTTTTGATCCTCGCCCGCGCCGAAGTAGGCATTGGCGATGTTGCGGCCGCCGATCACCGCCACCTTGTTGTCGACGATGAAACTCTTGTTGTGCATGCGCCGGTTCAGCCGCCGGAATTCCAGCAGGACCTGCGCCGCACGCGAAAGCGCACCGGGACTATGGGTGTTGAATGGATTGAAGCGGCGCACCTCGATGTTCTGGTGCGCGTCGAGGGCGTCATAGAGGGGCTTTGCATCGGGCGAGGTGATGTCGTCCACCAGCATGCGCACGCGCACGCCGCGATCGGCCGCCGCCAGCAGGTGCTGCGACAACAACTTGCCGGTGTCGTCGTTCTGGAAGATGTAGTACTGCAGGTCGATGCTGTGCTCGGCCTTGTCGGCCAGCACCAGGCGACTCATCAAGCCATTGGTGCTGAGGGTGAGCACGCGAAAGCCGGACTGGTTGCTGATGGCCCCTTGGGCATCGGACACTGTTTCGACCGACTGGGCGACCGGCGAACTGACCGTCGGCGCAACCGCGTGGCTGACCGACTTGTGGTAGTTCTCACGCAGCCCGGATGAGGCGCAGCCCGACAACAGAATCGCCGCCGAAAGCAGTGCGCCGCGCAAGTTCGCGTTGATCGCCATAGTTTATCCTTGAAACCGTACCTGCCTACACTACGGGGTTCAACGTGAATGACCGCCGACGCGCCGACTGCATCGGCAGTGTCGGCAACGTTGGCAACGTTGGCAGCGCGCCACCGGTCATCCGGCCGCGCCCTCGCTGCCTGCCGCGCCGCGGCCGGCCGCGTACCAGTCCACCCGGCGGGTAGCCAGCATGGCCGATGCGAGGATGGCGAACAGCAGCATCGAGCCGAGCACAAGGGCGTTGTCTTCGGAAACCAGCAAGCCATACAGCGCGGCGTACAGCAGGGTCAGCGCGCCAGCAAAACCGAGGCCGCGTGCCGTGCTGTGCAGCACCGCCGACAAGTAGGCGCCGAGCAGGCCGATGCAGGCTGCGCTGGCGATGAGGTAGGCGATCCAGAACGTGATGTGCTCGGACAGGCTCAACAGCAGCAGGAAGAAGATCGCCAGCGACAGCCCGACCAGCGCGTACTGGATCGGATGGATGGGCAGGCGCTTGAGCGTTTCGAACAGGAAGAAGCCACCGAAGGTCAACAGGACGAACAGCAAGCCATATTTGCTGGCGCGATCAGCCTGGGTATAGACATTGACCGGGTCAACCAGCGCGACCGAAAGCGCGTCGAGGTCGCTGGTCTTTGCACCTGCCGCGAACTGCGCCTGCGATCCCGACGCCAGCGCGCTGATGTCCCAGTGGGCCTGGAACCCGACATCGGAAATTCGCCGGGTGCGCGGCAGGAAGCGGCCGGCGAATTGCGGATGTGGCCAGGCCGATGACAGGTCGATGGCATTGCTGTCGGCCACGGGCGCAAGCGAAAGGCTTTCGGTCCCGCCAAGCGCAAGTTGCAGCGTGCTGTGCAGTTGCAGTCGCGCACCAGCCACCGGTGACAGGCCAGTGCCTGCATGCACGCCGCCACCGTCGCGGTACGCACCCGGGCCCTGCGCCAGAGGCAAATCGCGGCCTTCAAGCGCCAGGCTCGGCGTTCCAACCAGTCCGCGCACGTCGGCAATCGACACACTCAACCAGGGGCTGTCGACTGCGCGGATACCACTGGGATCCGATGGAATCGTCAGGTCGAACTCCGAAACAATGCGTGCCTGCAGTTCGTACACCCGCACCTCGTAAAGCCCGCGCGTCCGCACCGCCGGCAGCAGCTTTCCGGTGAGCGTCGAACGCACCGGAAAGCGCAGCCACCGACCCTCGCGTCGCTCGGTTTTAAGGACCGGCTTGCCGAAGGCATCGGTGGCTTGCACCTGCCATGTTTCCACATAGGGGATCACCAGCACCGGCCCGGCCAGCACTTGCGCCCCGGCGCTGCTTTCCGCCACCGACGTGACAGCCTGCTGGCGACTCCCCTGCCGCTCGACGATGGTGCCGCGGATCATGCTCATCGGGATCATCAACAGCAGCACCATGAAGCCGACCAGCAATGCCTTCAGGCCGAGGCGGGACCGGGGAGGATTTGCGTTCCATCCGGGTGGGATCGGCAGTTGCGACATGGTGGGGGGACTCCTTGGGACCGACGCCAGCTTGCGGCGAGTCCGTGAAGCCGTGATGTGGCGATGATGAGGCGAGGGTGAAGTCGGTCGAACGCCGGGTCGGCCGATTGCGCGCGCATCAGGTCCGTGGAATGCGGAAGCCTGCAACTGCGCCGTCGCCGTCGCGATTGTCGAGGCTGGCGCTGCCTCCATGCAGCGCGGCCACTTCGCGCACCAGGGTCAATCCCAGTCCGCTGCTGCGCTCGCCCTCCGGCCGTGGTAGCGAGAAGAAACGCTCGAACACGCGCTCGCCGGCAAACTCCGGTACGCCGGGTCCACGATCGGCGACCTGGATGATGCAGGCGGCCGGCTCGAGTTCGAGCGAGAGAGAAATCTCGCCTGCGTCGGGCGAGAACTCGATGGCGTTTTCCAGCAGGTTGGACAGCGCGTGCCCAAGCAGGAACCGGTCACCCATCACCATTGCGTGGGGCACACCACTGCGCACGATGCGCAGCCGGCGTCGTTCGATGCGCGGCTCGAGCGACGCCACCGTCTCGTCAAGCAACTCGCCCAGGTCCACGGGTTTGGCTTCGTCGAGCGCTTGCCGCGATTCCAGCGATGCCAGTGCCAGCAACTTGTCGATCATTGCCGCCATGCGCGCGCCCTGGCCATCGATGTTGGCCAGGAACCGCGCGCGCTCCGGCCCCTCGGGCGCGTCGTGCAGGATCTCGACGGCAGCACGGATCGCCGCCAGCGGACTTTTCAGCTCATGCGCCAGCGTCTGCACGTAATGCTCGACGTATTGCTTGCCATCCAGGCGCTCGCGCATCGTCGCCAACGCGCGACCCAGCTCGCCGATTTCATTGCGGCCAAGTTCCGGCGGTGGCACCCGTTCGCCTTCGGTCACCGCCCGCGCGTAACGCCCCAGTGCGCCCAGCGACCGCGACAGCCACCAGGTCATGCCGGCGCCGATCAGGAAGCTCAAACCCAGCAGGATCCAGCCGCCTTGCTGGATCTTCCGGCGGCTGTCATCAATGAAGGGCTGCATCCGCCGATTGGCCTTGGCCACGGTCAGCACACCGATCAGCGCGCCGTCGCTGGCGCGCACCGGCGCGGCCACGTGCATCACCGTGCTGCCCTCGTCGTCCGGGTCGGTGCGGGTGGAGCGCGCGCCGTACTTGCCGCGCAGGGTCAGGTAGACATCGTTCCAGCGGGAATAGTCGCGGCCAACGTCCTGGTGCGCGGAGTCATAGACGACGATGCCGCGGGCATCGGTGACATAGATGCGGTAGTCGAAGCTGCGCTTGCTGACGTTCCATATCTGCGCGCGCACGTCGCGGGTCACCATCCGGTCCACGCTGCGGGCAAACTCGCCGTCGGCGATCCGGCCTGCGCCCAGGTCGGGCGCGGCGATTTCGGCCAATGCATTGGCGGTATCGACGAGGGTGTCCTCCATCGCCTGGCGCACGCCGGGCTTGACCTCGTTGACGAACACCCGCATCACGAACACCGCCGCCAGTCCGACGATCAGGAAGTACCCGAGGAAAATCCGCGTGCCGATGCGCATGTCAGGTGCGACTGTCAGGTGCGCAGCGAATAGCCCAGGCCGCGATGGGTCTGGATCGGGTCGGCGTCCGGCGCCACGGCGCGCAGCTTGGCGCGCAGCGTCTTCACATGGGTATCCACGGTGCGGTCCACCGTGTCGGGCGCGTCGCGCCACACGGCGTCCATCAGCTGGTCGCGGCTTCGGATGGCGCCGGGCCGGGCCAGCAGCGCCGCCAGCAACAGGAATTCGTAACGCGTCAGCGACAACCACTGACCCCGGAAGGCGATCCTCTGCCCATCGGCATCGTGCTCGAATGCACCCACCACGCGCGATGCGCTCGTTGCAACCGGCGCGGCCGGCGCGGCCGACGCAGTTGCCGCCGGATTGGCTGCCGGGCTGGAATCGGTCGCCTGTCCGGTCCCGCGACGCAGCCGCGCCCGCACCCGCGCGACCAGTTCGCGCGGCGAAAACGGCTTCACCACGTAATCATCGGCACCCAGCTCAAGGCCAAGCACCCGATCAATCTCGCCATCACGCGCGGTCAGGAAGATCACCGGCACGGCGGAAAAGATGCGCAGCCGCCGGCACAGCGCGAAGCCATCCAGGTCGGGCAGCCCGACATCCAGGATCGCCACATCAAAGGCTTCATCGCGCAAGCGGGCCAGCGCAGGCTCGCCGCGCAGGCAGTGTTCGGCCGTCATGCCATCGGCGCGCAGGGCGTACAGCACCGCGTCAGCGATGCCCTGTTCGTCCTCCACCACCAGGATGCGCGACATCGTCTCCTACCCGCAGTGTGCAAGGCCCGCTTGAGACTATATCCTCCGTGTGGATGAATTACCGCCACGCCTACCATGCCGGCAACCACGCCGATGTCCTCAAGCACGTCGTGCTGCTGGCGATCGTGGATGCGCTCAAGCGCAAGGACTCCCCGTTTTGCGTGATCGATACCCACGCCGGCCGTGGCCAGTACATGCTCCAGGGCGAACACGCCGGCGCCACCGGCGAAGCGCAGTCCGGCATCGTCCGGCTGTTCGTGCTCAAGGGCCTGCCGGTGGTGCTGCAGGCCTACCTCAAGCGCGTGCAGGCCGACAATCCGGTTGGCGCCCTGGTCACCTACCCCGGCTCGCCCCTGCTTGTCGCCCAGGCGATGCGGGCACAGGACCGACTGCTCGCGTGCGAGCTGCATCCTGACGAAGCACGCGCACTCGCAACCTTGTTCAAGTCCGATGCGCGGGTCCAGGTCATGAACCGTGATGGCTATGGCGCGGTGAAAGCGCTGGTGCCGCCGCGCGAACGTCGCGGCCTGGTTCTGATCGACCCGCCCTACGAGTCGCAGGACGAGGAATTCGCGCCGATCCTGCAATCGCTCAAGGAGGGCCTCGAGCGCTGGCCCACTGGCTGCTTCGCGCTGTGGTATCCGATCAAGCGCGGCCGCACCCTGCAGCCGTTCTTCCGCAAGGCTGCGCGCCTGCCGTGCAAATCGCTGCTGCGGATCGAACTGCTGGTGCGTCCGGATGACTCGCCGCTGCGCTTGAATGGCAGCGGCATGCTCGTGTTCAATCCACCGTGGCAACTGGACCAGGCGCTGGCGCCTGCCCTGCCTGTTCTCGCCCGGCTGCTGGGCGAGCACCAACCTGACGGCCGCATGGACTGGCTGAAGGCCGAACCCGCGTGAGCAGATTACTCGAGGACGCTACATGCGATTGCCGATGACGCCCACCACCCGCATCCTCGCCAGCCTGGTGCTGGGCCTGCTTGCAGGCATTGCACTCTCGGAAGCTGCGCCACCCTGGCTGCCGTCACTGGTCGGCATCGCCGAACCGATCGGCAACCTGTGGCTCGATGGGCTGCGCATGACCGTGATCCCGCTGGTGTTCTCGCTGCTGGTCACCGGTATCGCCTCCACGGCCAAGCGCGCCATGGCCGGGCGCCTGGCGATGCACGCACTGTTGCTGTTTATCTTCCTGATGTTCCTCAGCGCCTTGTTCGGCGAAGCCGTGGTCGGCGGCATGCTGCACCTGTGGCCAATCCCGCCGGATGCCGCCGCTGCGATGCGCGCAGGCATTACCGCAGCCGATTCGGCGGTGGTGCCGCCGCCAAACGGGCTGGCGGTGTGGCTGCACGCGATCCTGCCGCAGAACCCGATCAAGGCCGCTGCGGATGGCGACATGCTGCCGCTGGTGGTGTTCGCGCTGATCTTCGGGTTTGCGGTCGCGCGCATCGAGCGCGTCCAGGGGCCACGCCTGAGCAGCTGGTTCCAGGCAGTCGTGGACGCGCTGCTGGTGATCGTGGAATGGGTAATCCTGGCCGCACCGATCGGCGTGTTTGCACTGGCGATGGTGCTCGGTGCGCGTGCCGGCGTTGCCGCGGCTGGCGCACTGGCGCACTACATCGTGCTGCTGGTAGTGGTGCAGTTGCTGATCATCGCGCTGATCTATCCTGCCGTCGCCCTGTTCGGGCGCGTACCGCTGCGCGCCTTCGCGCGTGCCGTTGCGCCGGCGCAGGCGGTCGCCACCAGCACCCAGAGCTCACTGGCGAGCCTGCCGGCGATGATTGAAAGCTGCCAGGAACTGAAGGTTCCGGCGCCGGTGACGGCATTGGTGATGCCGATGGCGGTGTCGCTGTTCCGTTTCACCGGGCCGGTGGCGAATGTCGGCGTGGTCGTCTATTCGGCGGCGTTGTTCGGCGTGCACCTGACACCCGCGCAGTTGATCGCCGGTGCGCTGTTGGCGCCGCTGATGAGTCTGGCAGCTGTCGGGCTGCCGGGCCAGGTGAGTTTCTTCACCTCGATCGCACCGATCTGCGCGGTAATGGGCGTCCCGGTCGGCGCGCTGCCGCTGCTGCTTGCGGTCGAAACCATCCCGGATATCTTCCGCACCATCGGCAATGTCACCGCGGATGTCGCGGCGACGGCGGTGATGGCGGGCGACCGCGATGCAGATGGCGTCGCGGTGCTGGCGGACGCTGGACCGGAATCGAGCCCAGACACCTAGTCTCGCCGCCGGGATCAGTGCGGGTGCATCCCGCCCCGGATCAGTACGAGCGCAATCCCGCGCGAACCACCGCGCGTGCCGCGTACATGGCCGCGTCGGCGCGCGCGATTGTTTCCGACAGTGCCTCGGTGCCCTGTCGCAGGCTTTCGCCGACAGAAAAGACGCAAGGCGCAGCATGCGCATCGTCGCGCAGGCGCTCGGCGGTTGCACGCAACACCGCCTGCTCGCCACTGGTGAGCAGCACGACGAACTCATCGCCACCCAGGCGCACCACGGCGTCGCCCAGGCGCACCCTCTCGCACAGGAAGCGCACGAACTCGATCAGTACCTGGTCGCCACGGTCGTGGCCGTGGCTGTCGTTGATCTGCTTGAAATGGTCCAGGTCCATGGTGACCACGCCCCAGCCGCGTGCGCCCTGCGAACCTTCGAACACATCGAGCTGGCGGCGGTTGTAGCAACCGGTCAGGGCGTCGCGCAGGCTTTGCTCGTGCAAGGCGCGTGTTTCCTGGACCTGGTCGGTCACGTCCACGGCGTTGCCGATGACATAGGCGCGGCCATCCTGTGGCAGCGACAGCCGCGAGCTGTAACGCCAATGCCGGTGTTCGCCACTGCCGGCACGGACCAGGAACACGCCCTGGTCCTGGCCCTGCGCGCGCACCCGCGACAGGTAAGCGGCAAACGCCTCGCGACCGACGCGGGGCTGGAAGTCCTGCAAGGAGCGCCCGACCATCGCCTCGGCGGATTCGCCAAGCGCCTGCGCCGCAGCCGGGTTGACCAGCAACAGGCGGCCCTGCGCGTCATGCAGGAAGACGAAGCCGGAACTCATGTTCAACAGGTCATGGGCGCGCGCCTCGCTTTCCCGCAGCAAGGCCATCGCGGCACGCAGACGCTGGTTCGAGCGACGCTGCAGGTAATAGAAGCCGGCCAGCACCACAAGCAGCGTGACAGTGGACGCCACTACCCAACTGGCGAGGCGATTTCGCTCGGCCAGGGTGCTCTCGCGCTCGGCCGCCAGGACGGCTTCATCCTTGAGCCGCAGCACATCCAGTTCCCGCTCGGCGTATTCCAGGCGCGCGTCGAAATCATCCGAGGCCTTGGCCCGGTCGCTGCGCTCGAGGTCTCCATCAATGTCCAGGAAGCGACGCACCATCGCATTCACCGTGGCCGCGTCCTTGCGTTGGCCGATCGAAACACGGATCAGTTCGCGCAAGACGCGCACTTCATCGCGCTTCTGCCCGAGCGTACGGAAGCTGCGGTAGGCCGCGTCCAGTTGCTGGCTTGCAGTGGCGCCGTCGCCGGTATCAAGAGCCGCCAACCCGAGCACTTCGTGGCCGAGACCATCGAGTTGCGAGTTCTTCAACTGGCTGGAAAGTTGCAGCACCTCGTTGCCATTGCGCCGCTGCAAGGCGATGTCGCCGGACAATCGCGCCATGCGGGCGCCTTCGAGCAGGATCTCGGCGCTCAGCTTGGGGTCGAAGAAGCGCCCGGTCAGCGCATGTGCCCGGTCGAGTGAGGCCTGTGCCGCGCGTGCCTGCCCCAGCTGGGCCTGCGCGCGCGCCTGGTTGCGCAGCAGGCGGGTCTGCATCGGCAAGGACAGGTCGGCCGGCAGCACCGCGAGGCCGCGCGCGGCGTACTCGGCCGACAGCGCATGCTTGCCCAGCGACCAGCTCAACGATGAATAGGCGAGATAGACATCGGCCGACAGTTCGGGCGACGGTGACGACTTCAGCAGCAGTTCGGCGTTGCCAAGCCGCTCCTCGCCCTTGGAAAAATCCTGCATCGCGATCATGGCGCGGCTCTCGCCGACCAGGCCGCGGATGCGCAGGATCGGATCGCCCGCCGCGCTGGCCGCAACGCTGGCCTGGGCGCTGGCATCGCGCTGGCAGGGCCAGTCGGCGATCACCCGGCAGGCGTTGGCCTGGGCCAGGTAGAGCAGCGACAGGCGCTTGCTATCGCCGGCCTGGCGCGCGGCGACGAGCAGCGGCGGCAACTTCTGCAGCACCACCTCGGGCTGGCTGAGCGCCAGTTCCTCAAGCGGGTCGCGCGGGAGCCGGGAATCGGTGACAGCGGCATCGTCAATGCGCGCCGCGGCGGGGAGCGCGAACAGCATGCACGCGACCATTGCCAGAGCGGTGGCGGCACGTCTGGCCGACGCAAGACGGCGGCCTGCCCGGCCGGCCCCATCGCGGTGGACAAACCAATTGCTCACGGCGAATCGTCCGGTTCGAAGAAACTCCACTTCACCTCGGGGAATTCCTGTCGCAGGCCGGCTTCGACGCGGTTGATCTGCTGCACCATGTCTGCGGTGGGCGCGCTGGCATCGGCCATCTCGGCCTGCACCGCCACCATGATGTCGTTGCCCAGCTGCAGCGTGATCAGGCTGAACACCTGGCGGACTTCCGGGCGCTCGCTGATGTAGCGATGGATCGCCTCGCGTCGTTCGGGAGCCACGCTTTGCCCGATCAGCATTGCCTTGACTTCGACCGCGACGAACACCGCCACCACGATCAGCAGCACGCCGATGCCAAGCGTCCCGATCGCGTCGTAGATCGGGTTGCCGGTCAGCATCGTCAACCCGATCGCGGCAAGGGCGAACACCAGGCCCAACAATGCCGCCAGGTCCTCGCCGAAGATCACCACCAGCTCGGCCTGCCGGCTGGTCCGGAACCAGCGCCACAACGACATCTCGCCACGCGCCTTGGCCACCTCGGTCAGGCAGGCACGCATGGACACGGACTCGGCGACGATGCCGAACACCAGCACGCCGATTGCTATCCACGGCTTGTTCAATCCGGCCTGCGACTCCAGCTTGTGCCAGCCCTCGTACAGGGAAAACATGCCGCCGACCGAAAACAGCATCAGCGCAACCAGGAAGGACCAGAAATAGATTTCCTTGCCATGCCCGAGCGGGTAGTCGGGGCTGGGCGGCTGTCGCGCGCGCTTCATTCCGAACAGCAGCAGTCCCTGGTTGCCGCAGTCGGCAAGCGAGTGCACTGCTTCAGCCAGCATCGCAGCCGAGCCGGTCAGGAACGCCGCCACGGACTTGGCCAGGAAGATGGCGAAGTTCGCGCCCAGCGCATACAGGATGGTCTTGAGGGAATTGCCTTGGCCGGCCATGGAGTCGCGCGGTCGTGAACCAGGCCGGAGTTTACCCCGGCCACGCTGCACTCCGGATGCGCCAGCAGTCACATTGTCGGCGGCCGTCGTGGTCCAGGCTGGTAAACTGGCTGGCCGATGAGTCCCACCCGTTCCGAGCCCCCTGCCCGCGCATCCGCCAGCCTCCTGCCCGTGCCACCACGGCCGCGGGCCGGGCAGCAGCGTGCACAGTGGTGTGCGCCGGCCAGCGCCAGCGCCTTCGCGCTCGGGCTGACCAGCCTGGCCGGCGCGCACGACGGCCTGGTTCTGGTGGCCGTGCGCGACACCCACGCCGCCGCCATCCTGGAGCGGGACCTGCAGGTGCTTGCAGGCGACTTGCCGGTGCTGCACTTCGCCGATTGGGAAACCCTGCCCTACGACCTGTTCAGCCCCCACCCTGACATCGTCTCCCAACGCGTTGCGGCCCTGTTCCGGCTGCCGACGGCCACGCGCGGCATCCTCGTTGCACCCGCCTCATCGCTGATGCAGCGCCTGCCCCCGCCAGAATGGGTCGCCGGCAATGCACTCGACCTGCACCGCGGCCAGCGCCTGGACCTCGACGTGGAAAAGCGGCGTCTGGAGTCGGCCGGCTACCGCAACGTGCCGCAGGTGCTCGACCCAGGTGACTTCGCGGTGCGCGGCGCACTTCTCGACCTGTATCCGATGGGCGCCGATCGCCCATATCGCATCGAACTGTTCGATGACACGATCGATTCTCTGCGCAGCTTTGATCCGGAGACACAACGCTCCGACTACCCGGTGGACTCGATCAAGCTGTTGCCCGCACGCGAGTTCCCGCTCGACCAGGCCAGCACGAAGCGCGTGCGCCAGATCCTGAGCGAACGCTTCGAATTCGACCCGCGCAAGTTCCCGCTGTACCAGGACCTGAAGGAAGGCGCCGCACCTGCGGGCGTCGAGTACTACCTGCCGTTGTTCTTCGAACGCACTGCGCCGTTGTTCGAGCACCTTGCCGGTAACGCATTGCTGGTGGTCGCCGATGGCGTGCTCGACTCCGCTGCCGCGTTCTGGGCGCAGACACGGGATCGCTGGGAACAACGCCGACATGACGTCGAACGGCCGATCCTTGCGCCCGAGGAATTGTTCCTGCCGCCGGATGCGCTGCGCGCGGAGTTCAACAAACTGCGTCGCATCGAAGTGGTGGCCGCCGATGCAGCGAAGGCCGCGGGCGTCCTGTCCATTGATGACATGCCCGCGCCGGTGCTCGAGTGGATGCGCAAGGGCGAAGCACCCGGTGCGGCGCTGTCCGCGTTCCTCGACAACTACCCGGGCCGGGTCCTGATTGCTGCTGATTCCCCCGGCCGTCGCGAAGCCCTGCTGGAATTGCTGGTGGCCGGCAACCTGCGGCCGGAACAGGCGGGCAGCTGGCAAGCCTTCGCCGATGGCGACATCCGCTTCGGCATCGCGGTGGCGCCGCTGGAAGATGGCTTCGCGCTGACCAGGCCCGCGCTCACCGTCCTCACCGAGCGGCAACTGTTCCCCGATCGCGCCGACCAGAGCCGTCGTCGGCGTCGGACCACCCGGGACCCCGACCAGATCCTGCGCGACCTCAGCGAGATCACCATCGGCGCACCGATCGTGCACGAAGACCATGGCGTTGGCCGCTACCAGGGACTGGTCTCGCTCAATACCGGCGGCGTGGCCGGCGAGTTCCTGTGCATCGAGTACGCCAAGGGCGACAAGCTTTATGTGCCAGTCGCCCAACTGCAACTGGTCAGCCGCTATTCCGGCGCCTCGCCCGAACACGCGCCGCTGCACTCACTCGGCGGCGACACCTGGGAAAGGGCCAAGCGCAAGGCGGCGGAGAAAGTGCGCGACGTGGCAGCCGAACTGCTCGACATCCAGGCGCGGCGGCATGCGCGCGTGGGCCTGGCACTGCAAGTCGATCGCGCCATGTACGAGCCATTCGCCGCGACCTTCCCGTTCGAGGAAACCCCCGACCAGGCGGCCAGCATCGATGCGGTGATCGCCGACCTGGCCAAGACCACGCCGATGGATCGCGTGGTCTGCGGCGATGTCGGTTTCGGCAAGACGGAAGTGGCTGTGCGTGCCGCCTTCGTCGCCGCGACCGCGGGCAAGCAGGTGGCGATTCTTGTGCCGACCACCTTGCTGGCCGAACAGCACTACCGCAACTTCCGCGACCGCTACGCCGATTGGCCGATCCGGGTGGAAGTGCTGTCGCGCTTCAAGACCGGCAAGGAAATCAAGGCCGTGTTGGCGCAAGTCGAGGCAGGCCAGGTCGATGTGATCGTCGGCACCCATCGCCTGTTGCAGGGCGATGTCCGCTTCAAGGACCTGGGCCTGGTGATCGTGGACGAAGAGCAGCGCTTCGGCGTGCGCCAGAAGGAAGCACTGAAGGCGTTGCGCGCCGAAGTGCACTTGCTCACGCTCACCGCCACGCCGATCCCGCGCACGCTCAACATGGCCATGAGCGGGCTGCGCGAGCTGTCGATCATTGGTACGCCCCCGGCGCATCGCCTGGCGGTCAAGACCTTCATCACCACCTGGGACCCGGCGCAGTTGCGCGAGGCATTCCAGCGCGAACTGGCGCGCGGCGGCCAGGTCTATTTCCTGCACAACGAAGTGGATACGATCGAAAAGACCGCGCGCGACCTTGCCGAGTTGGTGCCGGAGGCGCGCATCCGCATTGCCCACGGCCAAATGCCAGAGCGCGAGCTGGAACAGGCCATGCTCGACTTCCACCGGCAGCGCTTCAATGTGCTGGTGTGCACGACCATCATTGAATCGGGCATTGATATCCCGAGTGCCAACACGATCATCGTCAACCGCGCAGACCGTTTCGGCCTCGCGCAGTTGCACCAGCTGCGCGGTCGCGTGGGGCGCTCGCACCACCGTGCGTACGCCTACCTGATCGTGCCGCCGAAGAAGGCGATGACAGCTGACGCGGAAAAACGCCTGGAAGCGCTCGCCTCGCTGGAAGAACTTGGAGCCGGTTTCACGCTTGCGACGCATGACCTGGAGATCCGCGGTGCCGGTGAGTTGCTGGGCGAGGAACAATCCGGGCAGATCGCCGAGATCGGATTCTCGCTGTACACAGAACTGCTCGAGCGCGCCGTGCGCTCGATCCGCACCGGCAAGATTCCCGACCTCGATCCCGCGCTGCGCCATGGCGCCGATGTCGAGCTGCATGTGCCCGCGCTGATCCCCGAGGACTACCTGCCCGACGTGCACGCGCGATTGACGCTGTACAAGCGCATCGCATCAGCCCGGGACGAAGACGCCCTGCGCGAACTGCAGGTGGAAATGGTCGACCGCTTCGGCGTACTGCCCGACCCGGCCAAGCAATTGTTCGCGGTGGCCGAACTCAAGCTCGAGGCCACCCGCCTGGGCCTGCGCAAACTCGAACTCGGCCCCACCGGCGGCCGCGTGCAGTTCCTTGCCCAGCCCAACGTGGACCCGATGTCGGTGATCCGGCTGATCCAGTCACAGCCGCGCGTGTATTCCATGGACGGCCCCGAGAAGCTGCGGATCCGCCAGGAACTGCCCGACGCATCGTCGCGACTGCGCACCGCACGCGGCTTGCTGGCGCTGCTGCGCACTGGCTGAGTCGGGGCCGGTCTGCAGCGAGTCCTGGTTGAACTGCAGGCGCCGGTGGTGCCTACTGCAGGCCGGGACTGCAGGGGCCAGCAATGCGACGACTCCGCCACACCATCATCATGGCCGCCCTCGCGTCGGTACTCGGCGGATGCGGCGGCGCAAAACTGGTTCGCCACCCCACCACACCCACGGCCATGGCCGGACTGGTCCAGGCGGCGGATGACCGGCTCGCTGCAAGCATCGACTGGGTGATCGTCCGCAATGGTCCGGGCATGTGGGCAAAGAATTCCGACTGGGATGAATACATGATCCGGGTACGTCCACTGGGCGTCGGCGCGATCACCATTACCGGTGTGACCCTGGTCGATTCGCTCGGCAACCGGCTGCCCGCCGATGACAACCGAAGCGACCTGGTACGCGAGAGCAAGGCAAGCGTCCGGCGCTACAAGCACTCTGGCCTGCGCGTGGAGGCAGGCATGGGAGGCATGGGCATTGCGGCGACCGGCGTCGGCGTCAGCTACGGCGCTGCCAGTTCCATGGCCGCCGGCTCGATGGCCGGTGGAGCCTATGCCGGCGCCTTCCTGTTTGCCGTTGCCGCGCCCGCCTTCGGCGTCGCAGGCATCATGCGCGGCGTGCACAACAGCCAGGTCAACGGCGAGATTGGCAAGCGACACACGGCGTTTCCGCAGGCCATCGTGGCTGGAGTGGAGCAACCGATGGACCTGTTCTTCCCTTTGGCACCGGCGCCGCAACGCATTGAAATCGACTATATGGACGGCAGCAGCGCGCACCGCCTGGAGATCGACACCAGTGCAGCGCTCACCGGCCTCCACCTGCCGGCCAGGTCCACTGCGGCTGGCGCGCACTAGTCCGGAGGTTCCGCATGGCACGCTTCCTCCATTCATCGTTGCACGACCTGGGCGGATTCACCGTTCGCCGCTTGCTGCCACAGGCTGGATGCCGGAGCATCGGCCCGTTCGTTTTCTTCGACCATATCGGTCCGGCCATCCTGGAAGGCGACCAACCGGTCGCCGTGCGCCCGCATCCTCATATCGGCCTGGCGACCGTCACCTACCTGTGGGAAGGCGCGATGATGCATCGCGACAGCCTGGGCTCGGTGCAGGAAATCCAGCCGGGCGACGTCAACTGGATGACCACCGGCAGCGGCATCGTGCACTCCGAACGCACACCCGAGCGACTTCGCGGCGTGGCGCATGCCTTCCACGGCTTGCAGACCTGGGTCGCGTTGCCGAAGGAACACGAAGAAGCCGCCCCGAGTTTTGCCCACCATCCAAAAGACACGCTGCCGGTGGTCGAAAGCGATGGCGTCTGCCTGCGCATTGTCGCCGGCACTGCGTTCGGCGAAACCTCGCCGGTGCACGTGCTCTCCGACACGCTGTATGTGTCGATCGACCTGGAGGACGGCGCTGAACTGATGATTCCCAACGATCACCAAGAGCGTGCGCTGTATCCGGTGTCCGGCGAGGTCTTCCTTGATGAGTCCGAGCCGCTGCCTCTCAATACCCTGTGCATCCTCGAGCCCGGCACCTTGCCCTTGCTCAATGCGCGCGGCCCTGCGCGCGTGATGCTGCTCGGTGGCGCACCGCTGGATGGTCCGCGGCTGGTCTGGTGGAACTTCGTTTCCACCTCACGCGAGCGGATCGAGCAGGCCAAGACCGACTGGCTCGAGGGACGCTTCGGCCGGGTCGCCGGCGAAACAGAGTTTATTCCGCTGCCAGACTGATCTGATGGCCAGAGAAATCCTGCACCGTCAGCAATCCGATGGTGCAAAGGAATATCCTGTGCCCTGCCCGCCTCGGACAGGATGCGGGCAAGGCGGGGGTCCGCCCACAAGGTGCGGCGCTTGATTCACCCGGAAGCCCAGGAGATCGCATGCGCTACGGAATCATTGAGCTGACTCAGGGCAACATCAACAACAATCACCTCTACCTGGAGTCAATCTACGACCTGTTTCCCGCCGCTTCCATCGGTGGTGGTTCAGAGGCAGAGGCTGCCTCTCTTCTCCTCGAAGTCCACTCCGGCATTGGCATTCCCACCATGACCGACATAGCAGGAGACAAGAAGATCTTCCGCCGCCGCGCATGGGTTGGCGAGTTTTTCTCGGTGCACGACTTGGCGGATGGTGATTGCGTCGTAGTCGAGGAGACAGGTCCGAATCGATACCACGTCTATCCGCTTCGCAAACTGATCGGCGCCTGACCCTTGATCAAGTGGAAGCAATGGTAGTAACGGCTTTGTCCAGTTGCTGCAGGTGTCAGGCGGTATGAAAGTTCTGGTGTTTGGAAATTCAGGCTCCGGGAGTCGTCTCTTTGATGCGCATCAGGGCGCCAAGATGGAGTTCACTGCCGTTCCGGATGTTGCCGGTACGGCCGATCAGATCATTCGAACCCGAGCTGCGATCGGTTCGGCTGATCGCAAATTCATGCAGCTACTGGTTTGGCTCATAGCACCGGTCGCCATTGTCGGTTTCCTTGCAGGCGAGGTCGTAGTCCGTGTCAGGGCCCGGCGCAAGGCCTGACCGGTCAATCGGACCGGATTATGCCTTGGGACGGTGCGCGCGCTTCCTGATAGCATCTCGGCGCAAGACCCCTGAACCGGATGGCCCAGCGGCAAATACGCGATATCTTCTGGACCACAGGCAAGGACTGCTTTTCTGTTTGCTCAAGGGACGCGAATCGCATGCGCGTTGACAGTGGCGACCCAGGCGCTGGACCGATGCCACCACCCGGCCAATCCGAACGGCTCTTCCACGGCTTCCTCGAAGCTGCGCCTGACGCGGTCGTCATCATCGACGGTGGCGGGATGGTCGTCCAGGTCAACAGTCAAGCCGTGAAGCTGTTCGGTTACCGCCAGGAGGAACTGGTCGGCCGCCCCATGGAAGTACTCATGCCGGAGCGATTCCGCGAAACGCATATTGCCAAGCGTGGGGCGTACCTTGCCGAGCCACGCCCGCGGTCCATGGGCCTTGGCTTCGCATTGTTCGGCTTGAAGAAGGACGGCGGCGAGTTTCCCATCGATGTTTCGATCAGCGCCCTGCCGCCCGAGCACGGGGTTCTGTTCGCCAGTGCCATCCGCGACATGACCGAGCACCGGCAGCTGGAAGCAGAACTGCGCGCGAGAACCCGAGAACTCGAAGATGCCGACCTGCAGAAGGATAAT
>JBBRZU010000025.1:0-28700 GCA_038236425.1 Lysobacterales bacterium | reverse complement strand
GCGCCCTTGGCTTTCGACTTCGCGATCGCGTCCGCGCCGAACAACACCTCGTGCGCGCTCCAGCAATCGACATCGCCGACATCGCGCCAGTTCGACGCCAGGATGCCCAGCGATGCGGCGCCAGTGAGCGAGCCATGCGTACCGCCGCGGCCACGCACCCAGGCCAGGCTGCGCACGGTACGGTAGCCGGCCTCGCGGCCGTCGGCCAATGACAGCAGGATGGGGCTTGGGTCTTTCACGCTGCCGTGGAAGGCGCGCCACAGGCGGCGCAGGGGATCGGGAAAATGCGCGTCGCGGGTGGCGCGGAATTGCGCTTCGCCGGTGAATTCGCGCTGCGTGCCGGGTGCTGTCGGCGCGCCGTCGAGCAAAGCCAGCGGATCGCCCCTCACGCTGCGATAGACATAGCTCTCGCCATCGCCATCACGCAACCACAGTTCCGCCTCGCTGCCATCGCTGCCGAGCACACCCACGCGCCCATTGCGATCGACCGCCACCAGCTCGACGCCTTCGGTGCCGGCAAGACAGCGCGCGACCGGCTCAACTTGCGCAGGCCGCGTACCAACGGCGACAGAACCAATAATCCCTGCGAGCGAGTAAGCCACGTCGTGCGGACGGACCAGCCGGTCATTGCGGCGGAACCCGCACTCGCGCAGGCGCGCCGGCAACGCCACTTCGCGGCCCTTCACCAAAGTCGAGCCGTGGTCGGACACCAGGTCCACCATTAATCCGCGCCCGGTGCGAGCGTGCACCTCGGCCTGCAGATCGGCGAGCCATTGCTCGAGGTCACGCAGGAACTGCTCGCCAGTTTCTTCGCCGTCCACGTGCAGGATCACATCGGTCTGCGCCAGATACGCAACGTAGCCAAACTTGTGGCTGGCCAGCAGTTCTTCGCGGATCCGTGCGAGGTCACTCTGCGCCATCGCATATGGCGCCATGTAGCCGACCAGGCGATGGGTGAGAGTGTGCGGTGCATTGTCGGCGGGCAGGTTCTGGTGCGCGCGGCCGGACAGGGTGTACAGGGTGTTGCCGACCACCTTGTTCGATACCGGGTCGTAGCGCATTTCCTGGTAGCCGTCAGGAATCTCGCCGCCGCCGATCGCGCCAAAGCTCACACCCGACAAGGACGGGAACGACGACACCATGCGCGCCACCGGCCGGAACTCGGCGAAGCGACCCTGCGCCTGCAGCTTCACGAACATCCGGTACGGCACGCCATCGAGCGCGAGCACCAGCCGCTGTGGCAGGCCGTCTGGCGACGGGTCGTCGGGCAGTGGTGTGTACGGCGGCGGTGCATCGACAACCGGCGTATCCGTCGTGGCGCGATGGCCAGTGCTCGCGCAGGCAGCAAGCATGCCCAACAGCAGCGCCAAGGCGACGGCACGCGGAGTTCGGGTAAGCCTGGATGGCATCGCAGCGAGGAATCCGGGAGACGTCAGGCGCGCAGCTTCGCCGGTCCTGACCGGGCGCGCAATCGCGCGCGGAAACGCCGTCAGCAGACGGTCAGGCAAACACACCTTCAAGCTCCACCGCCAGCTCCCGACGGCAGATGTCGCCTGCGAGGAAAGCAACGCGATCGATCGGCAGCCCGGCGGCGCGGATTTCCGCCTGCGCCGACGCGAGGTCGGCCGGGTCGCGCAGATAGACACGAAGCGCTTCGCAATCGGCGACGGCGAACTCGCGCCCGGCGCGGGCGCTGCCTTCGGCGAGCAGGGCCTGCAGGTTGGCCAGGCTCTCGCGCAACTGCGCCGCGGCATCGCCGACATGCTGCGAGACGTGGCCGACGATGCTGGCCGTGCCCGAGGCGAGCAGGCGCGGCGATTCGCTGTCGGCGTCGAGCAGCGCGCCGCGTGAGAAACCCGGCGACACCGGGCCAAATTCGCGCGGGTAGCGCCAGGCCGGCGTCTGCCGCGGATTCTCCAGGGCGATCGCCGGTTCGCGCGCACACAAGGCGACCAGTTGCAGCCGGCCGGTGGCTTCGCTGGCGCCGATTGCGGTGGCTGCCGGCGGCGGGTCGTTGAAGCGGCCGTCCACGCCACGCGCGCGGCCGACGCAGAAGCGCCGATACAGCTCGCCATCGCCGTCGCCGGTGTTGATCGCCGGGAAATAGTTCCAGATCCGGATCAGGTGCGGATGCGCGGACGGTCGCACACAGGTGATCAGGCGCGCGTAGGCGCGCTCGGCGGCGGCCTCGATGTCCTGATCGCCGGCCTCCAGGCTGAGCGCGGCCATGGCATAGCGCTCGCCGTGCGCCCAGGCGGCGCCGCAGGTGTCGGCGGATTCGCCGATCGCGCCGGCCCACCAGCATTCGTTGTCTGGCCCGGCAAGCAGGCGGCAGGGCACGCTGAGCGGATCGCCGGGGTCGCCAGTGCCGCCGAAGCGGAAGCGGATCAGGGCGTCCTCGCACACGCCGTGGGAGATGCGCAGGCGGGCGGGGGCGGGGGTGGCGGTGTTCATCGCGTGCGGAAAGTATAACGGGCGGCAGCGGCTATCATCTTCGCGGTTGCCCCGGGGCAACTGCTGCTGTCTTGTCGCTACCCCGCCCAGTCGTTACCCCGGTCAGTTGTTACCCCGCCGCCTGCAAGGACACCGAGCGCATGCCCCACCTCGCTGACGTTGAAGCCTACCTGCGCGGATTGCAGGACCGCATCTGCGCGGCGCTCGAGGCGGCCGACGGTGGCGCGCGCTTCGCCGAGGACAGCTGGGTCCGGCCCGAAGGTGGCGGCGGTCGCTCGCGCCTGATCAAGGACGGCGCCCTGTTCGAGCAGGCCGGCGTCGGCTTTTCCGACGTCAGCGGCCCGTCGCTGCCGGCCAGCGCGACCGCGCATCGCCCCGAGTTGGCCGGGGTGCCCTGGCGCGCGATCGGCGTGTCGCTGGTGCTGCACCCGCGCAACCCGCACGTGCCGACCAGCCACGCCAATGTCCGCTACTTCCAGGCCCAGCCCGCGGATGCGCCGCCGATCTGGTGGTTTGGCGGTGGCTTCGACCTGACCCCCTTCTACCCGGTGCTGGACGATGTCCGGCACTGGCACCAGGTGGCGCACGACCTGTGCGTGCCGTTCGGGTCGACCCGCTATGCCGAGCACAAGGGCTGGTGCGACCGTTACTTTGTCCTCAAGCACCGCAACGAGACGCGTGGAGTCGGCGGGCTGTTCTTCGACGACCTGAACGTCGATGGCTTCGAGCGCAGCTTTGCCTACCAGCGCGCGGTGGGTGACGGGTTCCTTGATGCCTACCTGCCGATCGTCGCGGCCCGCCGCGACACCCCTTGGGGCGAGCGCGAGCGCGAGTTCCAGCTGTATCGCCGCGGCCGCTACGTGGAATTCAACCTGGTCTGGGATCGGGGCACGCTGTTTGGGCTGCAGTCGGGTGGGCGGACGGAGAGCATCCTGATGAGTCTGCCGCCGCGGGTGCGGTGGGAGGTTGGGTATCTGCCGGAGCCTGGGAGTGCGGAGGCGGGGCTGGATGACTTTTTGAGGCCGCGGGATTGGTTGGGGGAGGCTGATCGCGGCTGAAGCCGCTCCCACATTGGGGGCTCGCACATGAAAAAGCCCCGCAAGCCAGGGGAAGCTTGCGGGGCCGGGGTTGGAACCGGGAGTGGGGAGACTCCGTGGTTCCGGTCGGATCACTCAGGGGAGGGAGTGTATCCAGCGACGGACGTTGCATCCGTCACAGCTAGTTGACCACCTGCCACATGAGAAGTTCGTGAATGCGAGAAGACCGGACAAAGGCAATTCAGCCGCCGTTTATCTGGGCTGAAAGGCCCGGAGAGCGGGGGCTCCAGCCACAATTCAGTGTGCTTCGTCCCAGTTCTTGCCCACCCCGGTATCGACCACCAGGGGCACCCGGAGTTCAGCCGCGCCTTCCATCAGCCCCCGGACCGTCGGAACCAGGGTCTCGACCAGGTCGGCATCGACTTCGAACACCAGTTCGTCGTGCACCTGCATCAGCATCAGCGCCCGGCCCACGGCCTCGCGCTGCAGCCAGTCATCCACGCTGACCATTGCGCGCTTGATGATGTCGGCGGCGGTGCCCTGCATCGGCGCGTTGATCGCCGCGCGCTCGGCGCCGGCGCGCTGCGCCTGGTTGCGCGAGCGGATTTCGGGCAGCGCCAGTCGGCGACCAAATACGGTTTCAACGTAGCCGTCTTCGCGTGCCTGCGCACGAACGCGTTCCATGAAATCGCGCACGCCGGCAAAGCGCGAGAAATACAGCGCGATGTAATCCTGTGCTTCGCCGCGACCAATCCCGAGCTGGCGTGCGAGGCCGAACGCGCTCATGCCGTACATCAGCCCGAAGTTGATCGCCTTGGCTGCGCTGCGCTGTTCGCGCGTGACGGTTTCGGGCGTCGCGCCGAACACTTCCGCTGCCGTCGCGGCATGCACGTCCACGCCGCTCGCGAACGCAGCAACCAGCCCCGGATCCTCCGACAGGTGCGCCATGATCCGCAGCTCGATCTGCGAGTAATCGCAGGCGACGATCTTGCGCCCCGGCGGCGCCACGAAAGCCTGGCGGATGCGTCGGCCATCTTCGCTGCGGATCGGAATGTTCTGCAGGTTCGGGTCGCTCGAACTCAGC
This sequence comes from Lysobacterales bacterium, assembly GCA_038236425.1. Classification (GTDB taxonomy): domain Bacteria; phylum Pseudomonadota; class Gammaproteobacteria; order Xanthomonadales; family Xanthomonadaceae; genus Arenimonas. The sequence goes on along the minus strand of JBBRZU010000025.1, from coordinate 24,125 downwards.
CGGCCAGTCGCGGCACCCGCCTGGTGATAGCTGGTGTGCACGCGGCCGGTGACCGGGTTGCGCATCAGCGGCAACTTGTCCGTATAGGTGCTGCGCAGCTTGGCCAGCGAGCGATGCTCCAGGATCAGCCGCGGCAGTTCGTGCTGGTCGGCGATCGCTTCCAGCGCTTCCTCATTGGTCGAGGGTGCGCCGCCGGGCGTCTTCACCAGCGCCGGCAACTTCAGTTCCTCGAACAAAAGCTGGCCGAGCTGCTTGGGCGAGTCGAGGTTGAAGATGCGCCCGGCGATTTCATGCGCGCGGTTCTGCGCGCGCATCATCCGAGCCGACAGGTCGGCGCTCTGCCGGCGCAGCTCATCCATGTCGATGGACACGCCATTGGCTTCCATGCGCTCGAGCACCGGTACCAGCGGCATCTCGATGTCGCGGTACACACGCTGCAGCGAGGGTTCGGCCGCCAGCTTTGCCGACAGCACGCGATGCAGGCGCAGGGTGATGTCGGCATCCTCTGCCGCGTAACTCGTCGCTTCTTCCAGTGCGACCTGCGAGAAGGAAATCTGCTTGGCGCCCTTGCCGGCCACCTCTTCGTACTTGATCGTCTGGTAGCCCAGGTAGCGCGCGGCCAGCGAATCCATGTCGTGGCGCTGGCCGCCGGCATTGAGCACGAAGCTCTCCAGCATCGTGTCCTCGGCATAGCCCCGCACCACCAGGCCGTGGCGCCGCAGGATGTGCAGGTCGTATTTGCCGTGCTGGCCGACCTTGGGCTTGCTGGCATCCTCAAGTACCGGACGCAGCGCGTCGAGAACCTCGTCCATCGGCAATTGCGCCGGCGCGCCGGCGTAGTTGTGCCCGACCGGGATATAGCAGGCCTCGCCGGGTTCGACGCACAGGCTGATGCCGACCAGGTTGGCCTGCATCGGATCGAGCGCGTCGGTTTCGGTGTCGAAGGAGAGCAACGGCGCCGTGGCGATGCGTTCGATCCAGGCATCGAGTTGATCGCGCGTCATGATGGCTTCGTAGCTGCCTTTGCGTGCGAGCGCGGGGTCGAGCGGTTCATCGCTGGCGGCCGTGGTGGCGTGAAGGTTAAGCGCAGGGCGCGCGCCGCCCGAATCGCCGACACCCACGCCGCGACCCGACGCCGCGCCACCGCCCAACGCTGCGCTGCCTGACGCTGCGCCGCCCGCCGATCCGCCGCCCGCCGATCCGCCGGCAGCGCCCTGCAGCTCGCGCAGCGCCGCATGGAATCCGTAGCGTTCATACAGTGCGGTCAACGCGTCGACGTCGCGCGGCTTCAAGAGCAACTCGCGCGGAGCCTGGTCCAGCGGTACATCCACCTTGATCGTGACCAGCTCGCGATTCAATGGCAGACGTGGCAGCGCGGCGCGCAGGTTGTCGCCAATCTTGCCGCCGAGCTTGGGTGCATTGGCAACGACTGCGTCGAGCGTGCCGTGTTCGGCCAGCCATTTCGCCGCAGTCTTGGGGCCGCACTTGTCCACGCCCGGGATGTTGTCGACGCTGTCGCCCATCAACGCGAGGTAGTCGACGATCTGGTCCGGCCGTACGCCGAACTTGTCCACCACGCCGGCTTCGTCGAGTACGCTGCCGGTCATCGTGTTGGTCAGCGTGATGCCCGGACGTACCAGTTGCGCGAAATCCTTGTCGCCGGTGGAAATGGTGACCGGGATGCCCTGGGCCGACGCCTGCAGCGCCAGCGTGCCGATCACGTCATCGGCTTCCACACCCGACACCCGCAGCAGCGGAAAGCCCAGCGCCTGCACGATCTCCAGCATCGGCAAGACCTGCGCGCGCAAATCATCCGGCATGGGCGCGCGGGTCGCCTTGTAGTCGGGATACATGTCGTCGCGGAAGGTCTTGCCCGGGGCATCGACCACGAACGCGGTGTAGTCGGGATTTTCCTTCAGCGTCGCGCGCAGCATGTTGACGATGCCGAACAGCGCGCCGGTGGGCGAACCGTCCGGCGCGCTCAGCGGCGGCAGCGCGTGGAAGGCACGGTACAGGTAGGACGATCCGTCGATCAGGACAAGGCGAGTCATGGTGGGGCCGTCAAGGACAGGGCCCTAGTGTAATGGCGGCCCAACGGGGAGTGCCCAATCAGCACCTGACCGCTCACCGCGCTTGAGCCCACCGGCCGCATTTGCGAAGCTGGCCTTCCCGCCGGAGTCCGCCATGCCCATGCCCAACGCGATCCGCAACACCTGCCTGTTGCTCGCCGTGGTGCCGGTGCTGGCCTTCGCCAGCACCCGCGAGCCAGTCGCCACCCGCAAGCCCGCTGCCACCCGCGAGCCTGCCGCCACCAAGGACGTCCCGATCCCGGACAAGGTGCCGGCGCCGGTCGACAAGAACAGCGCCCCGACCGTCAACATCCGCACCGCCGACAACGGCGACGTCGTCGAAGAGTACCGGCAGAACGGCAAGGTCTTCATGGTCCGGGTAACGCCCAAGCGCGGCAAGCCGTACTACCTGTACGACGACGACCGCAATGGCCGCCTGGATCGCACCGATGCCGACAAGGCCAGCGTCTCGCCGGTGTACTGGACCATCTACGAATGGGATTGAGCGCCGCGGTGCCTGCTTGCACGCGCTGATCCGCTTCGCCGACGCCGCCAGCGAATTGGCCGGGCGGATCGCCGCCGTGCTTGCGGCGGCATTGGTGTTGCTGGTATTCGGCCTGGTCGCGGCGCGCGATCTGCTCCATGTCGGCTCGATCGCCGCGCAGGAGGCCGTGCTCTGGTTGCATGGCGCGCTGTTCCTGCTCGCCTTCGGCTATGCGCTCAAGCACGGCGGCCATGTTCGCGTGGACGTGTTCTCGCAGCGCTGGAGCGCGCGCCGCCGCGCCCTGGTGGAGCTGCTTGGCGTGTTGTTTTTCCTGATGCCACTGTGCCTGTTCATGCTGTGGATGAGCATCGAGTACGTTGCCGTGAGTTGGGCGCACCATGAGGGATCCAATAGTGGCGGCTTGCCGGGCTGGTACCTGGTCAAGACCCTGATCCCGGTGTCCGCCGGGCTGCTGCTGTTGCAGGGGCTGGCCGAAGCCCTGCGCGCCTGGGCACGCTGGCGGTCGCCCGACGCATGAGCATGGATACCGAACATGCGCTGATGCTGTTGCTGCTGCTGGTGGCGTTGCTGGCGGGACTGTGCACCGGCTTTCCGGTTGCGTTTGTGCTTGGCGGCGTTGCCTTGGCGATCGCGGGCCTGGGCATGTTGTTGGGCAATTTCGACCCGAGCTTCCTGGAGGCGTTTCCCAACCGCATCTTCGGCACGGTCAGCAACGAGACCCTGGTGGCGGTGCCGTTGTTCGTGTTCATGGGCATCATGCTGGAGAAGTCGCGCATCGCCGAAACGCTGCTGGAAGCGGTGGCGGCCTTGTTCGGCAATGTGCGCGGTGGCCTTGTGGTGGCGGTGCTGCTGGTCGGCGCGATCCTGGCTGCATCCACCGGGATCGTCGGCGCGACCGTGGTGGCAATGGGGCTGATTTCGCTGCCGACGATGTTGCGCCACGGCTATGACCCGAAGCTGGCCTGCGGCGCAATCTGCGCCTCCGGCACGCTCGGGCAGATCATCCCGCCGTCGCTGGTGCTGGTATTGCTCGGCGACCAACTCGGCAATGCCTACCAGCAGGCGCAACTCAAGCAGGGCATCTACGCGCCCGATACGGTGTCGGTGGGCGATCTGTTCGCGGGCGCACTGATTCCCGGGCTCATGCTGGTGGCCTGCTATCTGGTCTACGTGCTGTGGGTGGCCTGGCGGCATCCGGAGCGCGCGCCGCTGCCGCGCGAGCCGATGTCGCGTTCGATTCCGAGCCTGTTGCGGGCGATGTTGCCTGCGCTGGCGCTGATCCTTGCTGTGCTGGGCTCGATATTGTTCGGCATCGCCACGCCCACCGAGGCGGCGGCGGTTGGCGCCGTGGGCGCGAGCATCTTCGCCATTGCCGGCGGCAAGCTTGACTGGATCCGCCTGCGCGAGGTCTGCACGGACACCGTGCGGGTCAACGCGATGGTGTTCGCGATTCTGGTCGGTGCCGCGCTGTTTTCACTGGTATTCCGCGGCTACGGCGGCGACGACCTGGTGCACGAGGCGCTCACCGGCATGCCCGGCGGCCGCGTTGGCGCGCTGTGCGTGGTGATGGCGGTGATGTTCGTGCTCGGCTTCGTGATCGACTTCATCGAGATCGTGTTCGTGGTGGTGCCGATCGTCGCACCGGTGCTGCTGGCGATGGGCGTGGACCCGGTCTGGCTGGGCGTGATGATGGCGATCAACCTGCAGACCTCGTTCCTCACCCCGCCGTTCGGCTTCGCGTTGTTCTATCTGCGCGGGGTGGCACCACCGGACGTGCGCACCAGCGACATTTACCGCGGCGTGCTGCCCTTCATCGCGCTGCAGTTGCTGGTGCTGGCCGCGATCGCAGCCATGCCCGGCATCGCCACCTGGCTGCCGGGCAAGCTCTACCACTAGGAGCTAATGGCCTTTCTTCTTCGATTGCACCGGCGGCAGGGTCTGCAGGTAGGCCCATAGCGCATCCACCTCGGTATCGGTCATGCCGCCAAATATCTTCCAGGGCATGAAGGGATTGATGGCGCTACCATCGGGGCGCTTGCCCGCGCGCAGCGCATGGCGGAAATCAGCCTGGCTCCACTGGCCCAGGGCAGCTGGCGTCAGGTTCTGCGAGTCCGGGAAATCCGGCGGTGTGCCGGGGACGTGTTGCCCGGCAAAGTTGGCGCCATGGCAACCTGCGCAGCCCTGGGCCAGGTACTTGCCGTATTCGACAGTGGCCGCCACCACCGGGCCGGGCCGGGCGCGCGAGGAATGGTCGATCCGCTCAGCCGCATACAGAGGAAATTTGCCCAATGCATACAGCACCTTACCCATCGGGCCGATGTGCGAGACCCCCGAGGGTTTGGGCGATGGGGTGATCGACTGCAGATAGGCAACGATGGCCGCAACATCGCCATCGCTCAGGTCGCGGAAATCCTCCGACGGCATGAAAAGCAGCGGTTTGCCATCCCCTCGCACGCCGTGGCGGATGGCTGCTGCAAACTGCTCCGGGGTGCTGATCCCGTGTCGCTCGGTCAATTGGCCGGCGCTGGTGAGGTTGGGCGCGTACATCACGCCCACCGGGCCGGCATCGATGAACAGGCTGCCGCCTGCGTCCTTGCCGTGGCAATCAGTGCAGCCCCTGGTGGCGAACAGGTGGGCACCCTTGGCGATCACTTCGGCGCTGCGATCCATGACCAGCGGCGGGTCGTTGACCACGTAAACGCGTTGGCTGGCGCGGGCCAGTTTCCACGACGCCAATCCGTACCCGGCGACGGCGAGCAACAACAGCACGCCGACTGCGATGCCTAGACCCTTGAATAGTTTGCGCATTGTTTTCCCCTTGCTAACCGGAAAAGACACGCATGGCGCGCGCGGATCCGGCCAACGGAGCGCGGGTTCGGGCGATTCCGGCCGCCGCGCATCGGCCATTTGTCATGCCCTGTTCGAATCAGCCGCCCTGGCGGCGTGCTGCTGCGTAGGCCTCCTCGGAGACAAGGCCCCAGGCCATCGCCTGGGTCTGAAAGCTGCGAACCGACTGCAGGACCCTGGCTGTGAACGGGTCGGCCGCGGCGGCCTCGTCGAGTACTTGCCTGGCGGCATCGCGCAAGGCCCGGATGATGTCGCCGGGCAAGGGCAGGAACTGCACGCCGTGCTCGGTACGCAGGGTTTCCAGCGCCTGCTGGTTGCGCGCGGTGTACTCGGAAAGCATCTCCACGTTCACCGCTGCGCAGCAGCGCGCCACGATTGCCTGCAGGTCGGCGGGCAGGGCCTCGTAGGCGGCCTTGTTGACCATGCATTCCAGCGCCGAGCCCGGTTCCTGCCAACCCGGGTAGTAGCAGTACTTGGCCACGCGATGCAGGCCGAAGGCCAAGTCGTTGTAGGGGCCAACCCATTCGGCGGCGTCGATGGCGCCTGATTGCAGTGAAGAGAAAATCTCGCCGCCCGGCATGGTCACCGGTGTGGCGCCGACCCGCGACATGACCTCGCCGCCGAGCCCGGGGATGCGCATTTTCAGGCCCTTCAGATCGCCCACCGAGGTCAGCGGTTTGCGGAACCAGCCGGCCATCTGCACGCCGGTGTTGCCGGCCGGAAACGGCACCAGTCCGGCGGGCGCATACAGCTCGCGCCATAACTCAAGCCCGCCGCCCGCGTACAGCCAGCCATTCATTTCCTGCGCATTGAGGCCGAATGGCATGGCGCTGAAGAATGGCGCGGCGGGCAGTTTTCCCGCCCAGTAGTAGCTGGCGCTGTGGCCCATCTGCACGGTGCCGCGGCTGGCAAGGTCGAACACTTCGAAGGCCGAGGCCAGCTCGCCGGCGCCGTACACCTTCACCTCGAGCCGGCCACCGCTGGCTTCGCCGATCATGGCGGCAAGTCGCGCCGCGCCGGTGCCCAGGCCCGGAAAATTGGCTGGCCAGGCGGTGGCCATCTTCCAATGGATGGTCTTGGCCTGTCCCGGCCCCTGGCCTCGTTCTCCACTCTGGCGGCCGCAGGCTGCGAGCCCGGCAGCCATGCCGGCCGCGCCTGCTCCGCGCAGGAATCCACGTCGTTTCATTGCACCCTCCCCGGGTCGTTCGGGCCGAGTCTAGCAACCACGGCTTCCGGCGAAGCGTCATCGGGGATACCATCGGTCCATTCAGGGAACGTTGCGCCCCCCAACAATGATCACCCGTCTTGGGCATTACGACATCGTCGAAGAGCTGGGCCGCGGCGGCATGGGCGTGGTCTACAAGGGCTATGAGAGCTCGCTCGGTCGCTACGTCGCCATCAAGGTCCTGTCTGCGCAGATGGCGCACGACAAGGTCTTTGTCGAACGCTTCCTGCGCGAAGCGCGGGCGATGGCCACGCTCAATGACTCGCACATCATCCAGGTCTATTTCATTGGGCAGGATGAAGCGCAGACCTTCTTCGTCATGGAATACATCGACGGCGAATCGCTGTCGACCTGCCTGAAGCGCGAAGTCCGGCTGACTGTTCCCGATGCGCTGAAGGTCCTGCTGCATACCGCGCAGGGCCTCGCCGTGGCGCATGCACAAGGCGTGATCCACCGCGACATCAAGCCCGGCAACATCATGATCACCAGCCGCGGCCAGGTGAAGGTTGCGGACTTCGGCATCGCGCTGGCGAACCAGGATGTCTCGGCCAAGCTGACCAACACCGGCGCTTTCGTCGGCACGCCCGGTTACCTCTCGCCCGAGGTATGCATGGGCAAGCCGGTGGACCAGCGCTCGGACATCTTTGCGCTCGGCATCGTGTTGTTTGAATCGCTCACCGGCAACATGCCCTTCCACGACGACAGCCCGCTCAAGCTGATGCTCGATGTGGTGCAGGCGCCGACCCCGGACGTGCGCCAGCAGAACCCGGACGTTGACGACGAGACCACGCGCATCCTGGAAAAGATGCTGGCCAAGGATCCGGCCGAGCGCTACCAGAGTTGCGAAGACCTGATCGCCGACCTCAAGCAGAATCCCGGCCTGAAGGATGGCGCCCAGCTCAGCTTCCGTCCCGCGCCTTGGGCTGGGGCCAATGCCTCCAATCCAACCCTGGTTGGCGCGCCAACGCCGCTGACTCCGGGTATCGCTGCACGCCAGGCCTCGGCGCCACCGGTGGTGTCGTCGCGCACGCCAATCACCGGCCAGACCATGCCGTCGTCGGCGCCCACGCCGGTGACCGGAACGCAGTACCCGACGCCTGCGCCCGCGGCTGCGGCCATGCCACGCTGGCGCCCATTCGCGCTGGCGGCGGCCTTGATTGCCGCCGGCGGACTGGCCTATGCCATCGGTACCGGCCTGGTCGGGGGCAGCTTTTCATCCTCACCGACCACCGCTGCACCGCCGCCTGCAGCGGCTACACCGGCTACACAAGCCATACCGACACCAGCCATGCCCGCCGCGCCAACGGGCAGCGCCGGCGCCACCGCCGAGGAAGCACTGGCCCAGGCCGACGCGACCAAGCTGGTCGACGATGCGGCAAATGCCGAAGCTGCTGCCAACAATCCCGATGCGACCGCCGCGGTCGACACCACGTTGGCCTCCATCCGCTACGGCCACGGCGGCCCGAATGGCCCGATCAACAAGATTCGCGTCCGCGCTGCGCGCGAACCGTCCGCGGCTGACCTGGCGCGCGAGGAGGCGCGCCGGCAGAACGAGATCGCCGCCGCTGAGGCAGCCCAGGCCGCTGCCCTCGAAGCGCACGCCGAGCAGGCGCCTGTCGCGCAGGTGACTGCGCCGCAAGCCAAGGTCAAGCGCAGCCTGAAGTGCCGCCTGTTCAGGAAATGCACGCCGGCCGAACTGGCCGGTGGAAACGTATCCGACGGGCAGAAACCGGCGCAGTGATCCGTCCCGCGTGATCGGTCAGGCGGGCGTGAGGTTGGCGTAGGCGAGCACCAGCCACTTGGCGCCGCCGTCCTCGAAGTTCACCTGCACGCGTGCATGCGCGCCGCTGCCCTCGCTGTCCATGACGACGCCCGGCCCGAAGCTGGCGTGGCGCACGCGCTGGCCGAGCTTCAGCCCCGGCACTTCATGCTGCGGGCCGCTCCAGCGTTGCGACGCCGATGGAAATGCGGGGCGGCTCAGCCCTGCGCGCGGCCGCACTTCGTGCAACAACGCCGCCGGGATCTCGCGCAGGAACCGCGACGGCGTGCCCAGATGCTCCATGCCGTGCAGGCGCCGCGATTCGGCGTAGGTCAGGGTCAGCTTGCGCCGCGCGCGGGTCAGTCCGACATAGGCCAGCCGGCGTTCTTCTTCCAGCCGCCCGCTTTCCTCGATCGAGCGCTGGCTCGGGAACAGGCCGTCTTCCAGCCCGACCAGGAACACCTGCGGGAATTCCAGGCCCTTGGCACTGTGCAGGGTCATCAGCTGCACGCCATCCTCGCCCGCCTCGGCCTGGCCTTCGCCTGCTTCCAGCGCGGCATACGCCAGGAAGGCGATCAGCTCGGTCATGCCCTCGGCTTCCTCGTCGTCGCGGCGCTCGAAGCGGCTGGCGACGGAGACCAGTTCGTCGAGATTGTCGGCACGCGAATCGACCTGGCCGCGTGATTCGGCGGCGTAGTGCGTGCGCAGGCCCGAGCGTTCGAGCACGGCGTCGAACTGCTCGTGCAGTTGCAGGCCTTCGATATCGGCAGCCAGGCCATCGAGCAACTCCGCGAATGCCTGCAGGGCCTTGCGCGCGCGGCCGGCGAGCGGTGAGGATGGTCCGGCCATCTGCGCCGCCGCTGCCCACAGTGGCAATGCCTGCGCACGCGCATGCCGGCGTACTTCATCGAGCGTGCGTTCACCGATGCCGCGCGGCGGCGTGTTCACCGCGCGCTCGAACGAGGAGTCGTCATCACGATTGGCGACCAGGCGCAGGTAGGCCAGTGCGTCCTTGATCTCGAGCCGCTCGAAGAAGCGCTGCCCGCCGTACACGCGGTAGGGCAGGCCTTCGGCCAGCAGTTGTTCCTCGATCGCGCGCGACTGTGCATTGCTGCGGTAGAGCACCGCGCAATCGGCGGCCATGCCGCCCTCGCGCCGCCACGATTGCACGCGCTCGACCACGAAGCGGGCTTCGTCGACTTCGTTGTAGGCGCAATACAGGTCGATCGGCTCGCCCTCGCCGTCGTCGGTCCACAACTGCTTGCCCAGGCGCGCGGGATTGTGCGCGATCACCGCGTTGGCGGCGGCCAGGATATTGCCGGTGGAACGGTAGTTCTGTTCCAGGCGGAAGGTCTGCGCGCCCGGGTAATCGTCCAGGAAGCGCTGCACGTTTTCCACCTTGGCACCGCGCCAGCCGTAGATGGCTTGGTCATCGTCGCCGACCACGAACACCTGGCCACTGTCGCCGGCGAGCAGGCGCACGAAGGCGTATTGCACGGTGTTGGTGTCCTGGAATTCGTCCACCAGCAGGTGGCCGAAGCGCTGGCGATAGTGCGCGAGCAGGGCGTCATTGTGCAGCAGCACTTCGTGCGCGCGCAGCAGGATTTCTGCGAAATCCACCAGCCCGGCGCGCTTGCAGCGTTCTTCATATTCTTCGTAGACGCGCAGCGTGGTCTTGCCATACATGTCGCCGCTGGCAACCTGGATTGCCGACGGGCGACGGCCTTCGTCCTTCTGCGCATTGATCCACCAGGCCAGCTGGCGCGGCGGGAAGCGCCCATCGTCGAGCTCCATCGCCTGGGCGATGCGCTTGACCAGGCGTAGTTGATCGTCGGAGTCGAGCACCTGGAAACTTTCCGGCAAGCCGGCTTCCTGCCAGTGCATGCGCAGCAATCGGTGCGACAGGCCGTGGAAGGTACCGACCCACATGCCGCGGGTGCCACCCGGCAGCAGCGCCTCGACCCGGCTGCGCATTTCGTGCGCCGCCTTGTTGGTGAAGGTCACCGCGAGGATGCCGTGCGCGGGCACGCCGAACACTTCGTGCAGCCAGCCGATGCGGTGGATCAGCACGCGGGTTTTCCCGGAGCCCGCGCCGGCGAGCACCAGGTAGTGGCCGGGGGGCGCGGAAACGGCCTCGCGCTGGGCCGTGTTCAGCCCGTCGAGCAAATGGGAAACATCCATTCGCACATTGTACGTGGCCTATGGAATGGGGCCGGTTCCTTCACACGCGGGCGCGCGTTGCCCGCAATGGCGTAAGCCTCTGGCCAGCGTGTGAAGGAACCGGCCCCGTTCAGGTTTTTCCCAGGTGCCTGAGCATCGCGTCGAAGGGCAGCGGGCGCGCCAGCAAGTAGCCCTGCACTTCCTCGCAGCCGCGCTCGCGCAGCCACGCCAGCTCGCCCTCGGTTTCCACGCCTTCGGCGATCACCGTGAGCCCGAAACTGCGCGCCAGCGCCAGGGCCGAGTCGCAGATCGCCGCATTGTGCGTATCGTCCTGCACGCCGGTGACGAAACTGCGGTCGATCTTGAGCTTGTCGACAGGCAGCCGATGCAGGTAGGCCATCGAGGAATAGCCGGTGCCGAAATCGTCGATCGACAAGGTCACGCCATGCCCGCGCAACGTGCGCATGACTTCGATGACCGACTCGGGATTCTCCATCACCAGGCTCTCGGTCAGTTCCAGCTCGAGGATGCCGGCTGGCACGTCGAATTCCTCCAGAACCGCCGGCACATCCACCAGCAACTCGCCGCTGAGGAATTGCATGGCCGAGACATTCACGGCCATCACCAGGTGGCCCAGGCCAGCCTGCACCAGCAGCCGGTGGTGCCGGCAGGCCTCGCGCAGTACCCAGCGCCCGAGCGGCACGATCAACCCGCTTTCCTCGCAGGTCGGAATGAATTCCGACGGCGGCACCAACCCGCGCACCGGATGGCGCCAGCGCACCAGCGCCTCAAGGCCCAGTGGCTGGCGCGATGCGGTGTGGTACTGCAACTGGAAATGCAGCTCGAACTCATTGCGCTGGAGCGCCTCGTGCAGGCGTGACACGAGTTGCTGCCGGTCGCGCACCAAGCGTTCGAATTCACCGCTGAACTCGATCAGCTGGTTGCGGCCACGACGCTTGGCCTCGTGGGTGGCAAGGCCGGCGTTCTTGAACAGCAGGTCCGGCGTCGAGCCATGTTCCGGATAGCGCGCCAAGCCGGCGCTGACGCTTAGGTAATGCAGGGTGCCGAGGGCATGGATCGGCTGCTGCAGCGCATCCAGCACGGGCGCAATGCGACAGTCGCCGCGTTCGGCGACCGCGCCGGCGTCGAGCACCACCAGGAATTCGTTGCCGCCGATGCGGCCGATGCGGTCGTGGCCCACGGCCTGGCGTAGTCGTTGTGCTGCGATCCGCAACACCTCGTCGCCAACCTCGTGCCCAAGGCTGTCGTTGACCAGCTTGAAATCGTCGATGTCCAGGTACAGCAGGCCGAACGGCGCGACAGTTGCGTCGAGCTGCAGTCGATCGCGCAGGCTTGACACCAGCGCGGCGCGATTGAGCAAGCCGGTGAGTTCGTCATGGCGCGCCTGGTGCGCCAGTTGGTCGAGGTTGCGTTGCCGCTCGGTGATATCAACCATGCCGCCCACCATGCGCAAGGGCCGCCCATCCCCGCCGCGTGACAGATGGCCCCGGTCGAGCACGTGGGCATAGCTGCCATCGCCGCGACGGAACCGGTAATAGCACTCCCACTCCATGGCATCGGATGCGAACAACCGCTCCAGGTCGTGCTCCACCCTGGCCCGGTCATCGGGATGCAACCGCTCGTACCAGGCCGTGATGGTCTGTGGCATGTCCGCGGGGCCGTAGTAGAACAGCGAGTCGAAGTTGGCGCTGCGCCAGCTCTCGCCGGTAACGATGTTCCAGTCGAACACGGCGTCGCTGGTGGCCTTGGCCACCAGTTGGAAGCGCGATTCACTCAGCTCCAGGCGCTGCTGGTCTTCCAGCCGCTGGGTGACATCGAGTGCCAGCACCAGGCGCGCCGGCTGGCCGCGGAACTCGATGTCGGACGAATGCACCTGCACCTGGATGACCGAGCCATCCTTGCGCAGGTGACGCCAGACGCGGCCGCGGCGCTGCTCCGGGTTGGGCTCGCGCGCTGCCCGGAGTGCCTCGGCCACGTCCTCGGGCGGGCGGATGTCGGCCAGGCCCATGCTGCGGAATTCCTCGCGGCTGTAGCCGTACTGCGCCACCGCCGCCTCATTGGCCTCGAGGATGCGGTAGCTGTAGCGATGGAATACCCAGAACGGCAGCGGGTTGTGCTCGAACAACAGGCGGTACTGCGATTCGGAATCCCGCGCCACCGCGCCTTCGCCAGCGGTGGCGTCCGCGCCGAGCGCGCGCGCCAGATCCCCCGCGCTGTCCGCGCTGGCGTCCATCAGCCGGGCAGTGGCCCGAGTGCGTGCAGCATTGCATCGAACGGCGCCGGACGCGCGAACAGATAACCCTGTACGCCGTCGCAGCCATTGGCCACCAGCCAGGCATGTTCCTCGTGGATCTCGACGCCCTCGGCGATCACCTTGAGCCCCTTGCCATGCGCCATCGATACGATCGAGCGGCAGATCGCGGCCTTGTCTGCATCCGCGTGCACGCCGCGCACCACGCTGCGGTCGATCTTGATCTTGTCGGCCGGCACGCGATGCAGCGTGGACAGGCTGGAGTAGCCGGTGCCGAATTCGCCGATCGCCACGGTAACGCCGAGTTCGCGCACCGCGCCCATCACCTTGACCGATCGGTCGGGCTGCGCCATGACCGTGCTTTCGGCCAGTTCCAGCTCCAGGGCGCCGTGCGGGATGTGGAACTCGGTCACCAGCTTGCGCAGGTAGTCCACCATGCCGACATCGGTGAACTGCGCGGTCGATATGTTTACCGACACGGTCACGCCAGGCCAGCCGGCCTCGGCAAGCCTGAAGGAATAGGCGCAGGCCTCGCCGAGCACCCAGCGACCAAGCGGCAGGATCAGTCCACTGTCCTCCAGGATGGCAAGGAACACCACTGGCGGCACCAGGCCGCGTTCGGGATGCCGCCAGCGCAACAGGCTCTCGACCGCGATCGGCGTGCCGGCGGAATCGAACTCGGGCTGGAAAAACATCTCGAACTCGCCATTGTCCATCGCCTCGCCGAGGCGGGTGACCAGTTCATCGTGTTCACTCATTTCAGGTCCGCCGCAGTTCTGCCCGCATTGCTGGGCACGTGGCCGCCATTACAGACGATCACGCCGCCGTCACGGTGTGACCGCACTGGCAGAACCGCATGCCTGAGCCGCGACAAACCCGGCACCGCGTCACGGAAGGGTAGAACTACCTATGCCCTGGACATGGCACGCGCGCGTTTTTGCAGCATCCGCACATAGAACGCCGGGAACCAGCGCTTGATCCGCCAGCGCATTGGCTCGGCCCGGGTGGGCAGGATCAGGAAGCGGTTCGCCCGGGCATCGGCGAGCACGCGATCGGCGACGCTGTCGACGGTGTCTGGCGAGCGCTCCATCAACTTGCGCGCCATGGCCATGGTGGCCTGGTTGCCGATGCCGGTATCGCACAGGTTGGTCTTGAAGAAGGCCGGGCAGATCACGCTCACCTGCACGCCGCGCGACCCGACTTCGGCGCGCAACTGCTCCGACAGTGCGACCACCCCGGCCTTGGCGACGCCATAGGTCATCATCCCCGGCGCGCCGGCCAAGCCCGCGAAGCTGGCCGTGTTGATGATCTGCCCGCTGCGCGCGGTAAGCATGCCGGGCAGGAACAGCCGGCAACCGCGCACCACGCTGAGCAGGTCCACCTCGAGCAGCCGCCGCCATTCGTCCATCGTGGTTTCGACCATGGCGCCCCCGGAGGCGATGCCGGCATTGTTCACCAGCACATCGAGCCCATCCCAGGCAACGTGCACGGTGTCGTACAGGGCCTGCATGCTGTCGTCATTGCCGACGTCGGCGGCGAGCGCGAGGTGTCCGCTGCCCGCGAGCAGCGCGCGTGTCGCCTCGCTTCGCGGTACATCAAGGTCGACGCAGGCGACGCGGTCGCCGGCAGCGGCGTAGCGCACCGCCAACGCGCGGCCGAGGCCGGAGCCCGCGCCGGTGATCAGCACGCGACGACTGGTTTCCATTGCCGATTCTCCGGATGCTCGTGATAACGTCGCGAGCATATCGCAAGGCGCGCCATTCGCGCGCGAAGGAAGTCGCAATGGATTCGAACCCGTTTGATTTGTCTGGCCGCATCGCCCTGGTGAGCGGCGCCTCGCGCGGCATCGGCGAAAGCATTGCCCGGCTGCTCGCCGCGCACGGCGCGCACGTGGTCTGCAGCAGCCGCCGGATCGAAGGCTGCGAGCAGGTCGCGCAATCCATCCGTGACGGCGGTGGCTCGGCCGAATCGATTGCCATGCACGTTGGCGACCCTGCAGCGATCGAGGCGGCGTTCACCGATCTTGAGGCACGCGATCGCGCACCTTCGATTCTGGTCAACAACGCCGCCGCCAATCCCTACTTCGGCCCGATGCTGGATATGGACCTGGCCAGTTATGAAAAAACCGTCGAGGTGAACCTGCGCGGGTATTTCTGGACCACCGTCCAGGCGGCCAAGCGCATGCAATCGCGTGGCGGCGGCAGCGTGGTCAATATCGCTTCAGTCAACGCGCGCCGGGCCGCGCCGGGCCAAGGCATTTATTCGATGACCAAGGCCGGCATCGTCAACATGACCGAGGGCTTCGCCAAGGAACTCGCGGCCCATGGCATCCGCGTCAATTGCGTGTTGCCCGGGCTGACCGATACCAAATTTGCATCGGCTTTGACTGGCAACCCGAAGATCCTGTCGATGATGTTGCACGCCATCCCGCTGGCCCGCGTTGCGCAGCCCGAGGAAATTGCCCCTGCCGTGCTGTTTCTGGCCAGCGATGCCGCGTCCTACGTTACCGGCGCGACACTGCCGGTGGATGGCGGCTACCTGGCCTGAGGCTGCTCCATCGTGCGCTGCGGTTATCATGGCCGCTGGCCCGCGCTGGTGGCCATGGCTGGAAGCATCGGCCCCCGTCCATCGCTCCCCGGCCGGCAGGAGCACAGGAGAGTGCCGATGCGTTCACGACTGATGTCTGGCCTGGTGCTGGTTGCCTTCGCTTTTGTCCCGGCCGCGGTCGCTTTCGCGTCGCCCCAGAAACCTGCAAGCGCACCTGCAACTGCACCCGCTGTCACGACCGCTGCGCCTGCGACTCCCGCGTGGATCGCCACCAGCAATGCCTTTACCCGCAAAGTTCTGGACGCGCAGGCCAAATTTTCGCCGGAAGATGCCGCCGGCTCGGGCCTGTCCGAGTACGACGGCCTCGTCACGGACATGGGTCCGAAGATCGACGAGCGCTACACCGCGGCCATGCGCGCCCTGCGCGCCGGCCTGCAGGCATCGATGACGGCGGAAAAAGATCCGTTGGTGAAGCAGGACCTGCAGATCCTGATCGGCTCGATCGACAACGACATCACCGGCATCGAACTCAATGCCAAGTACAACCTGCCGTGGATCGATGTCCCGCGCATGGTGTTCGGCAGCGTGCAGCAGGTGCTGCAATCGCAGTTGCCCGCGGCGCGCGAAGCCAAGGCCGTGGAGCTGTTGCAGCGCTACGTCGGTCTGACTCCGGGCAGCACGCCGATGGTGGACCTGGCGCGTGCGCGGTATGCCGAGAAACTTGGCAACAAGGCGCTGTCGGGCCCGGTCAGGGCGCGCCTGCAACGATCGCTCGACGACCTGCCGACCTTCATCAAGGGCATCCGGGAATTGTTCGCCAAGGCCAAGCTCGAGGGCGCAGGCCCGGCGCTGGACGCGATGGAAAAGCAGTTCACCGCCTACGGTGCCTGGGAGCGTGCCGAAGTCCTGCCGCGTGCGCGCGATGATTTCCGCCTGCCGCCAGAGTTGTATGCATTCCGGCTCAAGCAGCGCGGCATCGACATTGCGCCGGCGTTGTTGATCCAGCGCGCCCAGGTCGAGTTCATGGAAACCCGCTACGCGATGCAGGCGCTGGCGCCGGTGATCGCCACGGCGCGCGGCTGGAAGGACACCGACTATCGCAGCGTGCTGCGCGCGATGAAGAAACAGACCATTGCCAACGACAAGCTCGAGGCCACCTACGCCGAGGTCAACAGCAAACTCGAGGCGGCGATCCAGCGCGAGGCCGTGGTTGACCTGCCGAAGCGGCCGATGCTGATGCGCCTGGCCTCGGAGGCCGAGAGCGCGGCGCAGCCGGCCCCGCACATGCAGCCACCGCCGATGATCGGCAACACCGGCGAGCAGGGTCAGTTCGTGCTGCCGGTGGGCAACCCGGGCGCGGACGGCAAGGGTGATTCCTACGACGATTTCAACTTTTCCGGTGCGACCTGGACCCTGAGCGCGCACGAGGGCCGTCCTGGCCACGAGTTGCAGTTCAGCGCGATGATCGAGCGCGGTGTGTCGCAGGCGCGGGCGCTGTACGCTTTCAACAGCGTCAACGTTGAAGGCTGGGCGCTGTATGCAGAAGCCGAGATGGTTCCTTATGAGCCGGCCGAGGGACAGATGGTGGCCTTGCAGTTCCGCATGTTGCGCGCCGCGCGGGCCATGCTCGACCCGATGCTCAACCTGGGGATGATCTCGCGCGAGGACGCCGGGCGCGTGCTCAGCAATGACGTGATGCTGTCCGAGGCGATGACGCGGCAGGAGCTGGATCGCTACACCTTCAACTCGCCCGGCCAGGCCGGCAGCTATTTCTATGGATATTCACGCATCCTGCAGATGCGTGCTGCGACGGAAATTGCCATGGGTTCGCGCTTCAACCGGCTGGCGTTCAACAATTTCCTTCTCGACCAGGGCATGTTGCCGCCCGACTTGCTGGAAGCTGCAGTGCGCGAGAACTTCATCCCCGCCGGCAAGGCTGCAGCGTCCGGAAAATAGCCGGCCGCGGTGTCAGGAGCGTTGCGATCCGAGTCGCAGTTCTGCGCCTCGGATCGCGGTTTTTCGCGTGATTTCTCGCGTAAACCGCGGCAATACCCGGCTCCGCAGGTTCGTTGGCGGCTGGCGGAACCTGACCCGTTCGAATGAATGCTGCGCCGTGGCCGATTCGCCGCGTTGACTACGTATTACTTCAACGCGCGCCCGCGAGTTGTGCCAGCTCCAGGCCGCTGATCGTGCGGTGGCAAGTTTCCGTGGCAGACAGCGGCTGTGACGCCGCTGGCGGACTCCACGCACAGGCAATCCAATTGCACGGAGTAGTACATGCGCATGACGAATCCGTCCCGCATCCTGATCGCAGCGCTGGCCGGTCTGGCCCTCGCAAGTGGCAGCGCCTGCTCGGGCAGTACTGACGAAGGCGCGCCTGCATCGGTCGCCGAAAGCACCGCGCCGGACGCCGCGCCATCCGTCGCCATCGACGCAACTGCCGCGCCGGTGAAGGTTGACACAGACGCTGCGCGCGCCAGCCTCGGGCCAGAGGAGACACTCGACGTGCCGGACGTTGCCGACGACGCGCCGACGTATGTCCAGGGCCGCGTCCAGGGCAACCGGGCCACCGTGTACGCGATCGCCGTCGGTGCCGGCCAGACGCTCGAGGCAGCCTTCGATCCGCCGAGCAACAAGCTCTACTTCAATGTCATGGATGCCCAGGATCACAGCGGCGCGGCCGTGCACCGCGGCGAAGTCGATACCGGCATCGCCCACATCGTCGCCCCGGCCGACATGACCTACCTCGTGCAGCCGTTCCAGCCGCGCGCGCAGGCCCTCCACAACGAGGCGTCCGACTACCGGCTGCGCATCCTGCGCAGCGGCGGCGGCGCGTCGACGGCCACTGCCTCCGCGCACTGACGGTTGCAGGAAGGCCACCGCCTGGGCCAGTTCTTCCGGCGTACCGAAGCGCTGCCGGCCTGCGCTCAGGGAATGACGATGTCCTTCGCCCCGGGCTTGAGCGTGCGCTCGAACAGCTCGTAGATGCGCCGATATTCGTCGTACCAGCTTTCCGATTGCACGAAGCTGTGCCGCTCAAGTGGATACGGCGCGATTTCCCAGTTGGCCTTCTTCAGCTCGATCAGCCGCTGCGCCATGCGCACCGAGTCCTGGAAGAACACGTTGTCATCCATCATGCCGTGCGCGATCAGCAAGTGGCCGCGGAAGTTCTGCGCGTACTCGATCGGCGACGAGCGCTTGTAGGCGTCGGGGTCGAGGTCGGGCGTGTTGAGGATGTTCGAGGTGTATTCGTGGTTGTACGTCGTCCAGTCCGACACCGGGCGTACCGCAGCGCCCGCCTTGAACACCTCAGGCGCGCGAAACAGCGCCATGAACGACATGAAGCCGCCATAGCTGCCGCCGTAAATGCCGACGTTCGATGCATCGCCCTGGTGCCTGGCGACCATCCAGTTGACGCCGTCCACGTAGTCGTCGAGTTCCGGGTGGCCCATGTTCTGGTAGATCGCGGTGCGCCAGTCGCGGCCATAACCTTCGGACCCGCGATAGTCCATGTCGAGCACGATGTAGCCCTGCTGGACCAGCATGTTGTTGAACATCTGTTCGCGGAAATAGGACGGGTAGCGCGCATGCACGTTCTGCAGGTAGCCCGCGCCGTGCACGAACATCACCACTGGATACTTGCGGCCCGGCTCGGCGCTGGCTGGAACATAGAGCTTGCCCCACACCACGCCAGCGCCGTGGGTCGATGGCACCTGCACGAACTGCGGTGCGATCCAGCTGCGCGCGCGGAATTCGGCGCTGCGCGTGTCGGTCAGCTTGACCGGCGTGCCGCCAGATGTCGCGACAACCGCGATCTGGGTCGGCAGGTAGGACGCCGAATAGTGCAGCAACACGCGGTTGCCATCGGGCGAAAGTCTGAAGTCCTCGACGCCGTCGAGCGCGGTCAATTCGCGCACCGCGCCGCCGTCACGGGGCACTGCGCAAATCTCGTAGTCGCCCGGCCAGTTGCGATTGCACACGAAGTACGCCGTGCCTGCATCGGGCGACCACTGCACCGACGAGGTTTCCCATTTGCCGTCGGTCAGCGCGTGCGCCTTGCCGCCCGGGATCACCGTGTACAAATGCGACCAGCCGCTTTCCTCGCTCAGGTACCACAGCGTCCGGTTGTCCGGCAGCCAGCCGAAATCGTTGAAGTTCCAGTTGATCCAGCCCGGATCGGTGAGCCGGTGCGCGCTGTTCAAGCGGGCGCCGGCGAAATCCACCGTCGCGATCCAGCGGTCCTTGTTGTCCACCGCGCGCAGCATGATCGCCAGCTGGCTGCCATCGGCGCTGAAGTGGACCGTGTCGCCGCCGGCGTTGTCGCCCTGGGCGAGCACGCGCACGGCGCGATTGCCCTTGAGTGGATCGAGCTTGTGCTGCGCACGCAGTGTGGCCAGCGGATCGGTGCCGATGCCCGGCAGCACGCCCAGGTCGAGATCGCTCACGGTGCCGCTGGACAGGTTCACCAGCTTGAGTTGTTCGCCAACCGGGTTATTGCGACCGACACGGGTGCGTTCGTCCTCGCCTTCCTCATAGCCGGACTCGGTGACGTACTTCTGCAATTTGGTGGTCTTGCCGGTGTCGCTGCCCTTGGCCGAGGTCACCACCAGCAACCAGCGGCCGTTGGGCGAGAGCATGCTGCCGTCAATCTGCAGGTCATCGCCCAGGTAGATCGGATTGGCGGCGCGGGTCGGGTCGGCCTGGCGCTCGCGCTGCTCCTCGGCGCGCAGGGCGTCGCGATCATCGCGCTGGCGCTTGAGCGTCTCGATCAGGCGCAGTTGCAGGTCGCGTTGCGAATCGGCGGCCGGAGGCGCGGCTGGATCCTTGGCTGCCTGGGGCAAGGCGACCGGGCCGCCGAGCCGGGTTGTCGGCTCCCACGCGAACCAGTTGTTGCCCACCCGGTATTGCACGCGCCGTCCGTCGCTCGCGTACTGCGGCGACGCTTCGTCGTCACTGCTGCGGGTGACCTGGGTGAGTGTGCCAGTGCGCAGGTCGCGCTCGAAAATGTCGCCGTTGCGGACGAACAGCATGCGCGACCGGGTCGGATCGTAGACCGGCCCGTCGGCATCCAGTGACGGCAGCGCGCTGTCGCTGACCTTCTGGGCGGCGGCCGCGCCGTCCACATCCTGAACGTATGTATCGCGAATCGGCGAACCGGCGCGCTTGAGCTTGTAGGCAATCTGTTTGCCGTCCCAGGTCCACCAGGCCGACTCCACCGCAGGCCCGATCCAGTCCGGATTCGCCATCGCCTGGTCGAGTGAGACGGGCGTCTGTGCGGCCGCCGGGGTGGCGACAAATCCGGCCAGCGTGGCCAGGACGGCATAGGACAGCGAACGCAATTGCATGCAGGAACCTCGGAAGCGGCGGTTGGCGGGCTGGGTAGGGTAGCGCAGCGGCGCTTTCCCCGCCCCGCGTTTGCGGCGACAATCAGGCACACCCAGCGCCTGCGCGCCATGCACGCCCACGTCTACAAGTCCCGGCGCAAGCCAGATACCTACCTGTACCTTCGCGAGCGCGACGCCTTCGGCCTCGTGCCGGAAGCGCTGTGCGCGTCGCTTGGCGTGCTCGAGTTCGCGCTGGCCGTCGAGTTGACGCCGGGGCGCAAGCTCGCGCGCGCCGATGCCGATGTCGTGCGGAGCAACCTTGAGCGGCTGGGTTACTACCTGCAGGCACCGGAATCGGTGCTCGATCCACTGGTCGCGGGGGGCGTGGGCGATGGTTGACCGCCGCCGCGCCTGGTCGTCACTCTGGCTGGTGGCCGCGTTTGCGCTGGCCTGGTGGCCCTTGGCCACGGATTGGGCCTGGGCGGGCCTGGGCCTGGTGCTGGCGCAGCCCTTGCTGCTGCTGGGCTGGAGCGGTTGGCGCGGCTCGCGCGACCTGCCCCGGACACGCTTCCCCCTGTCCGTCGATGCCAGCGCCGTGGCCTTGCTGTGGCTGATGGCTTTCATCCTGCTGGCGCTGGTTGTTGGCTGGCCGCTGCGCGCGCTGCTCGACAGCGGCGCGCTGGTGCCGGCGCTGGTGCTCAGTGCCTGCGCGGGGTTTGCCCTGCTCGGGCTATGGCGGGTCTGGCCGGCATTCGCGCAAGCGTCGCGCCACGGCCAGGGGTTTGCCAGCCTGCTTGGCGCGGCGACCCGCAGCGGCAGCCTCGATCCCGGGCGTGGTCTGGAAATCACCGCGCTGGTGTTCACGGTGCTGTCCCTCGGCCTGGCGCTGGCCTGGCCGGGTGTGTTGCCGGTGTCAGCGCGCGCGGGTTTGTTGTGGGTGTATCCACTGCTGTCGCTGCTCGCGCACGTGGAAATCCATCGACGCGCTGATCGCGTGCTCGATGCCCTGCGTCCTGCCGCCCCGGTCAAGGTCGCCGCCGCAGCGGAATCCGCAACCGCAGCTGCCGCGTTGGCGGATGCATCCGAAGGCAGCCCGGACGAGCGGCTCTTCATGGCACTGCGGCACGGCCGCATCGATGCCGGGCTGGCTGCACTGGACGCGGGCGCCAATGCGCACGCACTGCCGGGTGCGGATGACCGCGACCAGCGCAGCCTGCCCATGCTGGCCGCCCTTCAGGGCGACCTGCGCCTGCTGCGCCAGTTGATTGCCCGCGGCGCCGACCTCAACGCCACCCATCACGGCCTGAGCCCGCTGCTGGCTGCGACGCGTGACAGCTGGCATGGCCGCCCCGAGGCGGTGATGACCTTGCTGGCCAACGGCGCCGACGCGCGCATGGCCGACCCCGATGGCAACACGCCGCTGCACCACGCCGCGCGCAGCACCGATCCAGCGGTTGCCGCTTTGCTGCTCGATGCCGGCGCGCAGGTCGATGTCCTCAATGCAGAGCACTGCAGTCCCTTGTCGATTGCCTGTGCGTCCGGCAACTGGCGCCTGGCGCGTTTTTTGATCGAACACGGCGCGCGGCCCGAGCCGGCCGGTGGCCAGCCGGCGCTGCTGGCGGCAGCCGGTGGCGATGATGATCCCGGCGGTGTGCAATTGTTGCTGCGGCACAAGGCGCGCGTGGATGCCCGCGGTGACGGTCAGCGCACCGCATTGATGCAGGCCTGCGCGGCCGGCAACACCGAGATCGCCGGCCTGCTGCTGGATGCCGGCGCCGATCGCAACGCCCAGGATGCCGAAGGTCGCACACCCTTGCTCGAGGCCGCAGCAAACGCGCACACCAGCACCGTGACGCGGCTGGCGCAGGCCAAGCCGAACCCGAATGCGGTGGATGCGCAGCAACGCAACGCGATCTTCCTGGCCGTGCTGGCCGGCGCCGACCCCGAGTTGCTGCGCCAGCTGCGCACGATCGGCGTCGCCGCCGACCAGGCCGACGCCAGCGGGCGCCGGCCGGTGGATATCGCCATTGAACACGGCCGCTGGCCACTGGTATCGGTACTCGATCCCTCGCATGCCCTGCCGGCAAACGTGGCCGAAAGCCTGGCCGACGGCGAGGTGGGCAAGACGCCACGCGAATTGCTGCGCGACTCCTTGCTGCTCGGCCGTTTCGACTCCGCGCAATCCCTGCTCGGCCTGGGCGGGGGTCTCGCGCCACAGGTGCTGGCCGACTTGCTGTTTGATTTTGCCGACGAAGATTCACTGGCCGGCTTCGACTGGCTGCTCGCCCGCGGCGCCAGCGCCGACAGCCTGGGTGACGCGCGCGATGGCGTGCTGTTCCGCCTGCTTGCAGCTGGCGGCGCGCGCCAGGCACCACTGCAGCATCTGCTCGATCGCGGCGTCGGCGTCGGCGGGCAGGGTGGCCTGGGGCTGTTCCTGCAAGGCTGCCTGGCCGGCGAACATACCTCGCGTGGTGCCGAGTTCCTCGCACTGGCGCTGCTCGAGCGCGGTGCAGATGCCTGGGGCAAGCGCGCTTGCGTCGATGCACCGCTGATCACCGCAGTGCGGCTGGGATGGCAACGCCTTGTCGACGCCCTGCTTGCGCGCGGTGCCGATCCAAACGTGCGCGATGGCCGCGGCCATGGTGCGATCCTGGTCGCAGCCAGCCTGGGTCGCGAGGTTGCGCTGCGCTCGCTGCTGCGCGCGGGCGCGCAACCTGCGACCCGCTCCCCCGACGGCCAGACTGCGCTCGGGCTCGCGCTCGCCGCCGGCCGCAGCGATCTCAGCCATTGGCTCGAATGGCGTGGTTGGAACCTGCCGGGCCGGCCACTGCAGGGTCAGGACCTGCCGGCCGCCGCCATCGCCGGCGACCTGGATGCCGTGCAACGCCTGCTCGAACTGGGACTGCCGATAGACGGCACCGATCCGCAGGGCTGCACCGCCTTGCTGCGCGCCGCCGGTGGTGGTCACCCGGAGATCGTCCAGGCGCTGCTGGCTGCCGGCGCCGACCCCGGGCTCAGTGCCCGCACCGGAGCGACTCCGCTGTCGGCGGCGATCAGCATGCGTCATGCAGGCGTCGTCGACGCCCTGTTGCAGGCCGGCGCCGATGCCAACCTGGCACTGCCTGGCGGCGTGACGCCCCTGAGGCTTGCCGCTGCGCTCGGCCTGCCCGAGATCGCTGGCCGCCTGCTGTCACAGGGCGCGACGCTCGATGCCATCGACGACCAGGGCCTGACCGCGCTGCATTGCGCCGCCCTGCACGCATTCAGTGCGCGTGATCGCCAGCGTGTGCTTGCCCTGTTCGACTTGTTGCTGATGGGCGAAGCCGGCGCCGACCTGGCCAGCAATCTTGGCCAGACACCGCTGCTGCTGGCGCTGGGCGCGCGCGCGGAAGCGGGCGCTGCCTGCGACGAAGAATT
>JBBRZU010000024.1:0-30043 GCA_038236425.1 Lysobacterales bacterium | reverse complement strand
GAAGGCCGGATGCTTCCTGATCCCGGCAGGCGGCGTGGCGCGCCAGACTGTCGCCATGCAGATCCGTGACTGGCCCGCCTCGGAACGTCCCCGCGAAAAACTGCTGGCCCACGGCGGGGCCGCGCTGTCGGATGCGGAACTGCTGGCGATCTTCATCGGCTGCGGCGCACGGGGGCAGAGCGCGGTGGATCTTGGCCGCCAGTTGCTGGGTGAGGCGGGCGGCCTGCGCAGCCTGCTTGATCGTCCCGCGTCGGCGCTGGCGCGCATGCGTGGCATCGGCCCGGCGCGCGCCTGCGCCCTGGCCGCGGCGCTGGAATTGGGTACTCGCCACCTGGGCGAGCAATTGCAGCGCGGCGAGGCACTCGCCGATCCGGCCCAGGCCGGTGCCTACTTCAGTCGCAAGTTGCGCGCCTTGCCGCACGAGGTGTTTGCCTGCCTGTTCCTGGATACCCGTCATCGCGTGGTGGCCTACGAGGAACTGTTCCGCGGCACCATCGATGGCTCCGAAGTGCATCCGCGCGAGGTGGCTCGCCGCTGCCTGGCGCACAACGCGGCCGCCGTCATCTTCGGGCACAACCACCCCAGCGGAAATCCCGAACCCAGCGCCGCCGACCGCGCGGTGACCGCCCGGCTCAAGCAGGCGCTGGGCCTGGTGGAGGTGCGGGTGCTGGACCATTTCATCGTCGGCGATGGCCAGGCCACCTCCATGGCCCAACGTGGCTGGCTGTGATCCCGCGCAAGTCCGGGCCCCGGACGCCGCACCCCGGCGCCGCCGTTGTTCAGTGAATCGGGCATACTCGGCGCGAATCCCAGCGGACAGGCCGACCGTGCTGCTCGGTTACTCCACTCTCTATACGCCCGATGCATCCGAACTGGCCCTGCCTGGTCCGGCCGAAGGGCGGAAATTGCTAGCGGACCGCCAGCCCGGTCTGGTGGCTCGCCTCGGCCTTGTGGTGGCGACCATCGGCGGCGATCCCCGCACCCTGGACGCAGCCCTGCTCGGCACCGCCCGCCTGGGCCTGCGCCATGGCAGCTTCGGCACGGATTTCCACGACTACCACAACGAAACCCACGTGCTGGAAGTCGGCGAGCGGCGCCTGGCGCGGGTGTTCGAGGCAATGGGCAGTGCCGCGCCCGATCCACGCGATGCTTCGGCGCTGCTGCTGTTTGCCGCCTGCCATGACCTGCGCCAGCGTGAGCGGGTCGATGTTCCGGGGCCGGTGGGTGGCAATGAGGCCGCCAGCGTGGCCGAGACGTTCCGGATTCTGGACGCCTGCGGCTTTGATCGCGACGCGGACCGGGACCAGTACATCGCCCTGGAACTGATGATCGCCGGCAGCACCTTCGATGCGCGCCCGGTATCGTTGGACGACCCGCGGACCGATGAGCTTGCCGAGGTGTCGGGCGGTTCGCTGGCACGCGGACTGGCCCTGTGGATGGACAGCGAACTTCCGCGCTGGCGGATGGATCCCCTCGCACGCCGCGGCGAGCGCCTGGCGCGGATGGCAGCGGACCTGGACACGGCCAACGTAGGCGAAAGCTTCGTGCTGTTGTGTGAAACGGCGCTGCGGCTTTGCCGGGAACGCGAGATGCGGACCGGCCGCCCGCTCGACGCCGCCGAGTCGGCCGCGCCTTGCCTGGAATTCCTGGGGCGCGGGCAGGAGTACTATTTCTTCGAGTTGCACCGCTTCAACTCGCGCGAAGGCGAGCGCGTGTACGGCCCGGAGAAACTGCTGAATGGTCCGCGGGTGCGCGCCACCACGAGCGCCCTGCTGGAACGCTTCAGCGCCACGCCACCGGCAACCGGCAGCGAGGTCATCGCCGCATTCGAGTCGCTCACCGGGGCCACCTGAAAAAAAACGCCAACCGCGTCACCGCGGCCGGCGTGCCCGGGTCCGCTGGAGGCGGACCGTTCCAAAGACCTCTTTTCCGTCGCCGAGCATGGGCCTCGATCGTGACCGGCACATGACAACCTGGGGTCGGCGTTGCGCCGGGCGGGATACAATGCGCCGCTCAGTCCCCATGAATTCCGCCCCGTGAAAGAGCATCTGCGCGAACTGGTGGCCCAGTCCCTGCTGGACCTGCGCCGCCAAGGCCGCCTGCCCCAGGACCTGCCGACCCCCGACTACGTGATCGAGCGCACCCGCTCGCGCGAACACGGCGACTACGCGACCAATATTGCCTTGCTGCTCGCGAAAGCCGCCGGCCTGAAGCCGCGCGAGCTGGCCGAGGCGCTGGCCGCCAACTTCGGCGAGACCCAGCATGTGTCGAAGGTCGACATCGCCGGGCCGGGCTTCATCAACTTCACGATTTCGCAGCCCTGCCGGCTGGCGACCATCCGCAAGGTGTTCGAACAGGGCGCCGAGTACGGCCGCGCCGAGGCCGGTTCGCGCGACTCGATGACGGTGGAATTTGTTTCCGCCAATCCAAACGGCCCACTGCATGTTGGCCATGGCCGCGGCGCGGCGTATGGCGCCACTGTCGCCAACCTTCTCGAGGCTGCCGGCCACAGAGTGCAGCGCGAGTACTACGTCAACGATGCCGGCCGGCAGATGGACATCCTGGCGGTGAGCGTGTGGCTGCGTTACCACGAGCTGGGCGGCATCAACGTACGTTTCCCCGACAACGGCTACAAGGGCGAGTACGTGTCCGAGATCGCGCGTGGCCTGCGCGCCCGCGAAGGCGACCGGCTGCGCCACAACGCGATCGAGATCACCGATGGCCTGCCGCCGGATGAAACCCAGAGCGGCGACAAGGAAACCCACGTTGATGCGCTGATCGCGCGTGCGCGCCAGCTGCTCGGCGATGCCGATTACCGGATCGTGTTCGAGGCCGGCCTGAACTGGTGCCTGGCCGACATCCGCAACGACCTGATCGGTTTTGGCGTGGTGCACGACAACTTTTTTTCCGAGCGCTCGCTGAGCACTGGCGGCCTGGTACAGCGTGCAATCGATACGCTACGCACGAACGGACACCTGTTCGAGCAGGATGGCGCCACCTGGTTCCGCGCCACCGCATTCGGCGACGACAAGGACCGCGTGGTGGTGCGCGAGAATGGCGCGGCCACCTACTTTGCCTCCGACCTTGGCTACCTGCTGTCGAAGTTCGAGCGCGGCTACGACCGCGCCCTGTACGTGCTCGGCGCCGACCACCATGGCTACGTTGCACGCCTGAAGGCAGCGGCGCAGGGCCTTGGCCTAGACCCGAGCAAGATCGAGATCCAGCTGGTGCAGTTCGCGATCCTGTATCGCGGCCAGCAGCGCGTGCAGATGTCCACGCGTGCGGGCAGCTTCGTGACCCTGCGCGAGCTGCGCGAGGAAGTGGGCACCGATGCGGCGCGCTTCTTCTATGTGATGCGCGGCAACGACCAGCACCTGGACTTTGACCTGGAGCTTGCCAAGAGCCAGTCCAACGAGAACCCGGTCTATTACATCCAGTACGCGCATGCGCGCATCTGCAGCCTGTTCCGCCAGCTCAAGGACAAGGGCCTGAGCTACACCGACAGCGCCGCGCTGTCGGCGCGCAAGCGGCTGACCTCCGATGATGAAGACATCCTGCTGGTCGAGCTGATGCGCTTCCCGGAAATGATTGAAGCGGCCGCTGCCAATCGCGCGCCGCAGGTGATTGCCAACTACCTGCGCGAAACCGCGGCGGCATTCCACGGCTTCTACAACTCCTCGCCGATCCTCAGTGCCGAAGAAGAAGTCCGCAATGCGCGCCTCGGCCTGTGCAAGGCCACCCAGGTGGTACTGGCCAATGGCCTGGCGCTGCTGGGCGTGTCCGCGCCGGAGACCATGTAATGGCGGCACGGCGTGGCAAGAACCAGGCGCGGCGCAGCGGCAAGCGCAGTGGTGGTGTATCCGGGATGACCTGGCTGCTGGCCGGCTTGCTGATCGGCGGCGCGGCTTACGGTTACCTGCACTTCAAGGAACGCTGGGAGCATCCGGCCAGCAACCTGCCCAGGCCGGATCCGAACGCGCCCGTGCACAGTTCCGGCGATGACAACGGCGTGGCCGAGGTGCCGGACAAGCCTCGGGTCAAATACGATTTCTACGAATTGCTGCCGGGGCGCGAAGTGGTGATCCCCGATGCCGAGCTTGATGCGCAGGCGCGTGCCGAACAGCAGGCGAAGATCGCCGCGGCTGCCGCGGCCGCACGCGCGGCTGCCGAGGGCACGACGCTGGCGCCGGTCACCGGTGCTGCGTCGGGCCAGGTTGCGACGTCGCCTGCACCCGCTGGCAGCGCGACGGCGACCTCGACCGACTGGGCCGCGACACCCGACAACGCCGCGACCGCGACAACCGGACAACCTGCCCAGCCCGCCAATGGCGACAAGACCAGCGGGCCGCGCTACCTGATCCAGGCCGGCGCGTTCCGTGGCATCGCGGAAGCCGAAGCATTGAAAGCCAAGATCGCCATGACCGGCGAAATCGCGCGCGTCGAGACCGCCCAGATCAATGGCACCACGGTGCATCGCGTACGCATGGGACCGTATCCCGACGCAAGCGCACTGGCGGCCGCCAAGCAGGCGCTGGCCAGCCACGGCATCACCGCGCAGGCGATCCGGGCCAAGTAGCCGGCATGGCCAGCCCGACGACGCCCTTCCTGGTCGCCACAGGCACGTTGATGCTGGCCTGGCTGCTGTTGGGCACGATGCTGGTGATTGCGCGCATGCGCCAGCGCGGCCAGCGGGGCGATGGCCAGCGCCGCGACCTGCGCTCGTGGATGGGACTGGGGCTGCAGGGCGTGGGCTTCGCAATTGCCTGGGGCGTGCATCGGCCGACGGGTGCGTCCCTGCTCCCGGGCATGGGCCCGACCTCGGACTGGATGCTTGCGCTGGCCACGGCCGCGCTTGCCATGGCCTCGTCGCTGTTTGCCTGCAGCGCCATCCGCACGCTGGGCAAGCAGTGGAGCCTGACCGCGCGCGTGCTGGACTCGCACCAACTGGTTACCGACGGCGCGTTCGCGCTGGTGCGCAACCCGATCTATACCGGCCTGCTCGGCCTGCTCATCGCCACCGGGTTCGTGTTCGCGACCTGGCAGGCGATCCCGGTTGCGGTGCTGGTGTATGTGCTCGGGACACTGTCACGTGTGCAGCGCGAAGAGATCCTGTTGCGTGACATGTTCGGCGCCGCCTTCGATGACTACGCCGCGCGCGTGCCGCGCCTGCTGCCGCGTCTGGTGCCGGGACTCAACCGCCGCGCTTGAGCCGCAACAACGCGGAGGTGTCCTCGTCGCCGAAGCCCTGCGCAACCAGTTCGGCGTAGTCGGCCAGCGATTGCTCGATCACGGTGGCGCGGATGCCCGCCTCCGCGGCCATCGACTGCACGATCTTCAGGTCCTTGAGCAGCAGTGCCGACTTGAAGCCGGGCGTGAAGTTGTCGGCCAGCATGGTGGCGCCGCGCTTGTCCAGGAACCAGTTGCCGGCGGCGCCGGCCGCGAGCGTCGGCACCAGGCGGTCCGCAGACAGCCCGAGTTTCTCGCCCAGCGCGAGCCCTTCGCACACGGCCTGCGCGATGCCGGCGACCAGCACCTGGTTGACCGCCTTGGTTGCCTGGCCACTGCCCGGCCCGCCCATCAGGGTGATGCGCAGCGCGTAAGCCTCCAGCGCCGGTCGCGCGCGTTCGAGCACGTCCGCTTCGCCACCGACCATGATCGACAGCTTGCCGCTGCGCGCGCCTTCGACGCCGCCGGAGACCGGCGCATCGAGGAAACCGATGCCGCATGCGGCCAACAGTGCGTGCGCATCCAGCGCGGTCTGTCGCGCGACCGTGGAGTGATCCACCACGACCGCGCCAGGCTTGAGTACGCCCGCCAGTGACTGCACCGCTGTGAGCACGTCGGCGTCAGCGGGCACACAGAGCATCACGATGTTGCAATCGGCCAGCCCGTCGAGTCCTGCCACGGCGCGCACGCCGAGGTCGGCTGCCACGGCCTGTGCCTTGGCCAAGGTGCGATTGGCGACGGCGGCGAGCAGGCCACGCGACTGCAGGTGACCGGCCATCGGCGCGCCCATGGCACCGAGTCCGACGAATCCAACACGCGGCGACGTGGCGTCCTGCACCGCGGGGTTCGATTCCTGCGCGGTCATGGATGCACGCTCTCGTGCAGGTAGGTGTAGCCGGTCAACCCGGCCTCGAGTGCATCGATCATGCGCGCTGATTCCGCATCGGAAAGTCCGGCCGCGGCGACTTTGCTGCGATACGCCTCGCGCAGGAACTCGAGCGGATAGCCGACATAGTCGAGCATCACGTCGGTAGTGTCGCCGCGGCGCTGCCGGGTCAATGTGTAGCCGGTATCGTCGGCATCCATGCGTACATTGGCGGTGTCGGTGTCGCCGAACAGGTTGTGGATGTCGCCCAGCGTCTCCTGGTACGCGCCAACCAGGAAGATGCCGAGGCGATAGCTCTCGCCCGGCTTCGGACGATGCAAGGGCAGCGAGCTGTCCAATGCTTCGGAGTCGACGTAGGTATCGATGCGGCCATCCGAATCGCAGGTGAGATCGGCGATCACGCCGCGGCGATCAGGCTGCTCATCGAGGCGCGCGATCGGCACGATCGGAAACACCTGGTCGATTGCCCACACGTCCGGGATCGATTCGAACACGGAAAAATTGACAAAGTACTTGTCCACCAGCCGCTCGTTGAGTTCATCGAGCACCTCGCGGTGGCTTTTTTCATCGCCGGTCAGGCGCGCGCGCACCTGGTGGGCGATGGCGTAAAAGAGGTCGTCGAGTTCGGCGCGCTGGTCCAGGCTGAGCTGGCCGAGCGCGTACAGGCTCTGGCCTTCGGCAAGCGCCTGCTGCGCTTCGTGGAACAGCTCGATCGGCGGGCGCGTGTCGAGCGCGGCATGGGCCTCGCGCAGATGGCGCAGCACCGGCGCTTCGTCCGGATGCACGGGCGGCACCGAACCTTCCGGCGCTTCCTCGACTTCGGAGACGTTCACCACCATGACGGCGTGGTGCGCGGTCATGGCGCGGCCGGCTTCGGTGATCATCATCGGCGGCGCGAGCTTGTGCTCGACGCAGGCTTCGGCGAGCGGCTGCACCAGCGTGTGCGCAAATTGATCCAGCCCATAGTTGATCGAACAGAAGCCGCGCGAGCGCGTGCCTTCGTAGTCCACGCCCAGGCCGCCGCCGGAATCCATGTAGCGGATGTTGCAGCCCATGCGCGAAAGTTCGACGAAATAACGCACCGCCTCGCGCATGCCGTTGGCGATATCGCGCACATTGGAAATCTGCGAGCCCATGTGGAAGTGCAGCAGCTGCAGCGCGTCCAGCTCACCGGCTGCGCGCAGGCGCTCGACCAGGGTGAGCACCTGGCGCGGCGAGAGGCCGAACTTGGCCTTGTCGCCGCCGCTGTTCTGCCACTTGCCGGCGCCCAGCGAAGCCAGGCGCATGCGCACGCCCAGACCGGGCTTCACGCCGAGCGCCTTGGCTTCCTCAAGGATGAGGTCCAGCTCGGAGGATTTTTCCACCACCAGGAACGTCTGCAGGCCGAGCTTTCGGCCGATCAGCGCCAGCCGGATGTACTCGCGGTCCTTGTAGCCATTACAGATCACCACGCTGCCCGGCCGGGCCAGGCCGAGGACGGCCATCAGCTCGGGCTTCGAGCCAGCTTCCAGGCCGAAGCCGTCGCCGCCCTGCGCCGCCAGTTCGCCGGCCACGCCGTAGTGCTGGTTGACCTTGATCGGATAGACCGCGGTATAGCCGCCGGTGTAGCCGAGTTCGTCCATGGCCTTGCCGAAGGCCGCCTGCATCTTGCGCAGGCGATCGCCGAGGATGTCGGAAAAGCGCAGCAGCAGCGGCAGTTTCAGCCCGGCGGCAGTGGCCTGGTCGATGACTTCCGGAATGGCCAGCGCGGGGCCGCCCTGGCCACGCGGCAGCGCGACCATGCGGCCACCGGCATCGACGTCGAAATAGCCGTCGGACCAATACGGGATGGAGTAGGTGTGGCGGGCGCGGTCGAGGGACCAGGCGGGCATGGCGGTGCGTCCTGCACGATGTAGGCCGCGATTGTACCGCCCCTTGTGGGAGCGGCTTCCTGTGGGAGCGGCTTCAGCCGCGATTACCTCCTGTGGGAGCGGCTTAAGTCGCGATTACTGCCAACTCGCCGGTTGGATTCAGGCGCGCCTGCGACGCATGGGTAGAATGGCCGCCTCCTCTTTCTACCTTGCGGGCCACGACATGAGCGATCTTCCCGGGAATTGGCTGCACGAGAATTTCACCCACACCGGCTCCGCCTTCGGCCTGCGCATCAAGCGCAAGCTCGAGCAAGTGCAGTCGCCATTCCAGAAGATCGAAATGTACGAGAGCACCGACTGGGGCAATGTCATGCTCATCGACGGCGCCATGATGGTGACCACGCGCGACAATTTCTTCTATCACGAGATGATGGCGCATGCGCCGCTGTACACGCATCCGGCGCCGCGCGACGTGGTGATCATCGGCGGTGGCGACTGCGGCACGCTGCGCGAAGTGCTGCGCCATCCGGAGGTGACGCGCGCGGTGCAATGCGACATCGACGAGCAGGTCACGCGCATGTCCGAGAAATATTTTCCGGAGCTGTGCGAATCCAACGGCGACCCGCGCGCCACGGTGATGTTCGACGATGGTCTGGCCTACATGGCCAATGCCGCGCCGGAGAGCATCGACGTGATCATCGTCGATTCGACCGACCCGGTTGGCCCGGCAGAAGGCCTGTTCAACCAGGCGTTCTACGAGAATTGCCTCAAAGCTCTGCGCCCGGACGGCCTGCTCGTGCAGCAGAGCGAATCGCCGCTGGCGCTGATGCACCTGATCCTGGAGATGCGCGGCGCCATGCGCGACGCGGGCTTCAAGGATTTCCGCGTACTGCCGTTCCCGCAGCCCTGCTATCCGACCGGTTGGTGGAGTTGCCTGATCGCCTCGAAGCAGTCGCGCGACCTGACCCGGTTCCGCAAGGCGGATGCGGCGGCCAAGCCGTTCGAGACGCAGTACTACACCGCTGACGTGCACCAAGGCGCGCTGGCGATGCCGCCGCTGCTGCAGCGCGCACTCGCCTGACTTTGTGGGTGCGGCTTCAGCTGTGGGTGCGGCTTCAGCTGTGGGAGCGGCTTCAGCCGCGATTTGCCACAGCAGATCGCGGCTGAAGCCGCTCCCACAGTGGCTTATTTGATAGTGAAGTCCCTGGACTGAGCGACTGCGCCGTCCAGAGATACTTCGATCTTGTAGTTGCCGGCCGGGAATCCGTCCGGTTTGGCGATGCGGAAGTCGGTGACGCCGTCGCCGTTGAAATTGAAGTCCTGGCTTTCCTCGTTGATCACCTGGCCGTCCTGGTAGGTCCACTTGGCCGACAGCTTGCCCATGCCGGGCAGCGCCGGGTCGCTGGCGTGCGTGGACACCGCAGCAATGATGGTGTCGGTCTTGGCGAAGCTGGTTGATGGCGTGGTGACCTTCATGTCGGAGCCGACCGCGGTGCCGAGATCCACGTTGGTGACGGTGACCGTGGACATCGGCATGGCCATCGGCGGCGGCGCGGGGGCCGGCACAGGCGCAGTGGCGACGGGCGGCGGAACGGGTTCGTCCTTCTTCTTGCAGCCGGCCAGGGCGAGGGACGCGACCAGCGCAGTGGCGACGGCGTAATGCAGGGGCTTGCTGTTCATGGATAACTCCGAAAAGAGATGATCGTCAGTCCTGCGACGCGGGGATCTTCAGCACCTGGCCCGGGAAGATCTTGTCCGGGTCGTCGAGCTGGTCGCGGTTCGCGTCGAAGATCACGTGCCAATGACTGGCCTTGCCATAGAAGTGCTTGGCGATGTGCGAGAGGTTGTCGCCCTTCACCACCGTGTAGCTCTGCTCGCCCATGCTGCCCCCGCCGCCAGATCCGCCGACCTTCTGTTCGGTCGAGGTGACGGAGGACTGCACATTGCTGAAGTCGGCACGCGGCTGTTCCGTGCTGGTGACGCTGCCCGTGACGTTGCTGAAATCGGGTTTGTCTGGGGGTGTGGCCATGGCAGTCTCCTGGACGGAACGTCCATCGTCACGATAGACCCATGCGGCCCAACGCAGGATTAATTTTTTTGCAACAGCCTGGCCCTGCACCGCCAGGCGCCGCCGGGAGAGGGAGAGATGGAGAAATCGGCTGGCAATCGCGGCTAAAGCCGCTCCTACAGCGCGTCGCCGTCCAGCTCCCCGGTGCGGATGCGCATCACCCGCTCGAGTTCGTAGACGAAGATCTTGCCGTCGCCGATCTTGCCGCTGTTGGCCGCGCCCTGGATGGCCTCGACGACGCGATCCACCTGGTCGGTGGTGACCGCGACCTCGAGCTTGATCTTGGGCAGGAAATCGACCACGTACTCGGCACCGCGATAGAGCTCGGTGTGGCCCTTCTGTCGACCGAAGCCTTTCACTTCGGTGACGGTGACGCCGGTGACGCCGACCTCCGACAGGGCCTCGCGCACGTCGTCGAGCTTGAACGGCTTGATGATGGCCATGACCATTTTCATTGCGTGGGTCCTTGAATGCTTGCGGATAGGTTACAGCGATTGGCCGCGACAGTTTCCGCGGGCCAGACGGCGACAGGGCTGCTGTCGCCGTTGCTGGGTTCGAGGGTTATCAGAGGTTGTAGCCGCGCTCGTCGTGCAGCGCGAGGTCGAGGCCATCGGTCTCGGCTTCGACATTGACGCGCAGCGGGGTGACGCGCGCAATCAGCCAGAGCGAGACGCCGGTGACCACGGCGCTCCAGATGCAGGTGACGCCCACGGCGAGGGCCTGGTGGCCGACCTGCCTGGCCATGTCGAAGCCTTCGGCGTAGCCGATGCCGCCCAGCGAGGCGCTGGCAAACACACCGGTCAGCAGCGCGCCGACGATACCGCCGACGCCATGCACGCCGAACACGTCCAACGCGTCGTCATAGCCCAGGCGCCGCTTGAGTCGCGACGAGGCCAGAAAGCAGAGCACGCCGGCCGCCGCGCCGATCGCAATCGCACCCAGCGGTCCGCAACTGCCCGAGGCCGGAGTGATCGCGACCAGGCCGGCCACCGCACCCGAGGCGATGCCCAGCAGGGACGGCTTGCCGTGCGCGCGCCATTCGATTGCCATCCAGGCCAGGGCCGCGGCCGCCGTGGCGACCTGGGTGACCAGCATCGCCATGCCCGCGCTGCCGTTG
The DNA here is from genome assembly GCA_038236425.1 of Lysobacterales bacterium. GTDB lineage: Bacteria > Pseudomonadota > Gammaproteobacteria > Xanthomonadales > Xanthomonadaceae > Arenimonas. Next base: position 18,896 of record JBBRZU010000024.1, on the reverse strand, counting down.
GCGGCAACCGCGGAGCCGGCGTTGAAGCCGAACCAGCCCACCCACAGCAGGCTGGCACCGATCAGGGTGAAGGCCAGGTTGTGCGGCGGCATCATCTGGGTCGGCCAGCCGCGGCGCTTGCCCACCATCAGGCAGGCCACCAGGCCCGCGACACCGGCGTTGATGTGCACCACCGTGCCACCTGCGAAGTCGAGCACGCCCCAGTCCCAGAACAGGCCGCCGGCGCCAGACCATGCCATATGCGCAATTGGCAGGTAGCTGAAGGTCAGCCAGAGCACGGTGAAGGCCAGCAACGGCCCGAAGCGCATCCGCTCGGCGAAGGCGCCGACGATCAAGGCCGGGGTGATCGCCGCGAAGGTCAGCTGGAACATGGCGAACACCGACTCGGGCACGGTCAGGGTCAGGCTGTCGCGGGTCATCCCGGCCAGGAAGGCCCGGTCGAGGCCACCGAAGAAGCTGTGCAGGTTGAGCGTCCCCTCGACCATGCCGGCGGTGCTGAAGGCCACGCTGTAGCCGTAGGCGATCCAGAGGATCGTCACCACCGACACGATGGCGAAACATTGCATCAGCACGCTGAGCACGTTCTTGGCCCGCACCAGGCCGCCGTAGAACAGGGCCAGGCCAGGCAGGGTCATCATCAGGACCAGGAGGCTGGAGGTCAGCATCCAGGCGGTATCGCCCGTGTTCAATGTCGGCGTTGCGGCGATCATGGCGGGCTCCGGCGTTCGAAGCATGAACCCTGACAGCCAATCGGGGATTGATTGCTCGCGCGACTTCGCGTTGAATGTAGGGCCCGGTGAAAAAAACCCGAAAAAAAAACCCGGGTCAGAGTCGACTTTCTTCCGGCCTTGCTGCCCAGACCCCTGTTCGGGGATTCAGAAATCGGGGTGGCCGAGGTCCGGAATTCCCCACCCGCCCGGCCAGCTTGTCCCGATGGCACAGGCGCCACGCGCAACGGAAACTGCGTGCACACCACCAAGGAGCGGCAGATGATCGACCTCAAGGCTATCGACGAGCTCGCGCGCAAACTGAGCTCGCTCGTACCACCCGGGCTGAAGGAAGCCGGTGCCGACATCGAGCAGAACATGAAGGCCACCTTGCAGGCCGGCCTGGGCAAGCTCGACCTGGTCGCGCGCGAAGAATTCGAAGTGCAGCGCGCGGTTCTGCTGCGCACACGGGAAAAAATCGACGCGCTTGAACGCGCGATCCAGGTACTCGAGGCGCGGCTCGCCACGCCGCCCGACAGCCACAACTGATTCGTCGCAGGAATGAGCCTCGCGCTGGCACATAGCCGTGCGCGGACCGGTGTGCTCGCGCCAGCGGTCCGCGTCGAAGTGCATCTCGCCCCCGGGCTTCCGGCGCTGACGATCGTCGGCCTGCCCGCGGCCGCAGTGCGCGAAAGTCGCGACCGCGTGCGTGCCGCCATCCAGTGTTCGCAACTGGAGTTTCCGTCGCGCCGCATCACCGTCAACCTCGCGCCCGCCGACTTGCCCAAGGATGGCGGCCGCTTCGACCTTCCAATCGCGATGGGCATCCTTGCCGCCAGCGGCCTGGTGGATGTGCAGGCGCTCGGGCGGGTCGAGTTGCTCGGCGAACTGGCGCTCACCGGTGAGCTGCGCACGGTGTCCGCCGTGCTCCCCGCGGCGCTCGCCGCAGCGCGCGAGGGCCGCGCGTTGATCCTCCCGGCAGGCAATGGCGCGGAGGCCGCGCTCGCGCAAGACGTTGAAGCGTACGTCGCGCGCACCCTGCTCGAAGTCGTCGGACACTTGAACGGTACCCGCCAGCTTGCGCGCGCCAGCGCCAGTCCGCCAAATGACGCGGCGCGCGACGCAGCAGCGTTCGCACCGGACCTGGCCGACGTCCGCGGCCAGGGACAGGCTCGGCGCGCATTGGAAGTTGCTGCCGCCGGTTCGCATCATCTGTTGCTGGTCGGTCCGCCAGGCTGCGGCAAGACGCTGCTTGCCATGCGCCTGCCCGGGCTGCTGCCGGATGCCTCTGAGGCCGAAGCCCTCGAGGCTGCGGTAGTCGCCTCCGCCAGTGGCCAGGGCTTCGACCCTGGCAACTGGCGCCGGCGCCGTTTCCGGGCGCCGCACCATACCGCCAGCGCCGTGGCATTGGTGGGCGGCGGTAGCCCGCCACGGCCGGGCGAGATCTCACTCGCGCACCACGGCGTGCTGTTCCTCGACGAACTGGGCGAGTGGCAGCGCAGTGCACTGGACGCCCTGCGCCAGCCGCTCGAGTCGGGTGTGGTGACCGTGTCGCGATTCGGTCGCAACGCGGAGTTTCCGGCGCGCTTCCAGCTGGTTGCCGCGATGAACCCCTGCCCCTGCGGTTGGGCCGGTGACAGCAGCAGCCGTTGCCGCTGTACCACCGACATGATCGAACAGTACCGCCACCGCCTGTCAGGCCCGCTGCTCGATCGGATCGACCTGCACGTGCCGATGGCGCGCATCCAGCCCAAGGACTTGCGTTCGAGCGCACCACGCGGCGAAGACTCAAACACAGTCCGCACCCGGGTGCTCGCTGCGCGCGAACGTCAGCTGGCCCGCGCCGGAAAGCTCAACGCCCAACTTGGCCAGCAGGAGATGGAGCGCGACTGTCGCCTTGCGCCCGGCGATCAGTGCCTGCTCGAGCGCGCGATGACCACCCTGGACCTGTCTGCGCGCGCCGTGCAACGGATACGGCGCGTGGCACGCACCCTGGCCGACCTGGAAGCCGCCGACGCCATCTCCACATTGCACCTGGCCGAAGCCATCGGCTGGCGCCAGTTCGATCGTCCCTGTGCGGCCTCCGCAAGCGCAGCTTGAACAGGAGCGCGCTCAGCCGCGTGGTGCCAGGCCCAGCGGATCGAATTCGATGGTATCGCCTGCAGCAGCATCGGTACGCCGCCCCATTCCGCACACCGCGATGGCGCCCGTCGCCAGTCCATCGAGTTCGAACAGGTGCTCGGCACAACGATCGTTGATCGCGCCGGTGACGAAGGCGCCGTAGCCCAAATCCGTCGCGCCCAGATAGAACGTCTGCGACAGGTGGCCGGCATCGAGCAGCACCACCTTCCAGGCCTTGGGGTGCTTGCGGTACTTCCAGAAATTGCGCTCGAAGCGCGCGGCCATCAATACCAGCACCGGCGCATCGGCGAACCATTCCTGTCCCGCCACCAGCTCGTGTGCCATTGCCGCGAGCGCATCGGTCGGCACCCGTTGCATCGACTCGAGCGCATGCGCCACGCACTCGTAGTGGTACAGGCCGGGCGCCAGCCCATCCACGCGCTGGGCCAGCACAAACGCCTCGACCGGATGCAGGCCACCACCGGACGGGCTGTTCTTCTTCAGCATCACCGCACCCGGCGCCAGCACCTGCGAAGCCTGCGCGCCGAATGCGCGATGCAGCACCGTGGCAAGGTCGGCCAAGGGCACCGCGTTGTCCGCGAAATTCCGGCAGGTGGAGCGGCGGTGCAGCAATGCGTCGAGCTCGCCCTGTGCCGGCGCGGGAAGCGCTTGCCACTCTTCGGACGGCCGGACCTGCAGCGACGCTGGCGGCGGTGGCCCGAAATCCTCCAGCATCTCGCTGAGCAGCAGCTTGCCCTGGCGGCGCTCGTCGGCCGCCACATCAACGCCCTGCCATCTGCCCATGCCTTGCGCGACAGCCGCAGGGGCCCACCAGTGCGCATTGGCGAGCTGCGCGTCGCCTGCACGCCATGTTGCATGCGCCTGGTCGTCGCAGAGCACGAGGCCGGCTGCGACCAGCGCTTCAAGGCGGCCGGCGTCCACGCGCGCCGCAATCGGTTCGTACTCGACGAACCCGGACACCGGAATGGCATCAATCACGGCCAAGTCCTCCAGGCTGATCTCCAGCTCGCCATCCAGGTGCGGCGCGAGCGCGATCCACTGGCTCCGCGTCGCGATCCCCGCGCCGCCCGCAACCAGGTCTTCGAAGGAAAACTCGGTGATCTCGCGGCGTTCGAACAGGACGATGTTGGGACGTTTGATCTTCATCGGGTGGCTGTGCGTGATTGCCGGCAAGTCGCGGCGTGCAGCCGCAGGCTAGCCCGATCGCGTGGGCATGCGCCAGCAAGTCGTCCGCTCGCGGGCGACTTGCGCGCATCACCTGGCTTCGCTAGCCTGCCTGCAGCCCGCTTCCGGGAAACAGGGGACCTGCCATGGCACGCTTTACGCCCGACGTTGTCGACAAATTGCTGGACCGGCTTTCCAGCGATGATGCATTCCGCGATCTGTTCGCCAAGGATCCGCGCGAGGCATTGAACCAGGTCGGGCACGTCACGCCCAAGGCGCAGGTCGGCGTGGCTGGCCAGGATGCGGTGATGTGCTGCAGCGTTTCCACGCTGGCCAGCAAGGAACAGCTCAAGGCCAGCCGCAAAGAGCTGACCGCACGGATCCTGATCCAGAATCCGTTTGCCTATTTCGAAGCTGACCCCACCACCTGAGTCCGCTTGCCTCCGAGCGTGGCGTCGAGCTTGCCCAGCCGGGCACGCAGGAACGCCAGCTCGCGTGCACCGGGCCAGGCGCGGTCGAATGCCTGCAGGCTCACGCGCGCCTGGTCGGGCTTGGATGCCAGCGCGGCAAACTCCGCCGCTGACACCAGCGCCAGGTCGCTGTTGACCACGTTGATTGCATTGAGCGCGTAGTCGCTGTTGTATTCGGCATAGGCGCGGCCGCGATGCGTGGCCAGCCAGTTCGCTTCTTCCAATGCATCGGCGGGCCGGCCGGCGGCGCGATAGGCCTGCATCAGCACGACGTGGCTGTAGTACAACTCCGACCCGCGGTGTGCACGCGCCAGCCGGGCGATAGCGCGGTCAGGATGCCCTTCCGCCGTGGCCAGCGCGGCGTCGAGCATGGCGTCGGCGCTTTCGAGCACGGGGTAGCCGGCAGTGGCCGGACCTCCTGCCAGTCGCATTGCCTCGCGGCCGAGGCCGGTGTCACCCGCTTCGACCGCCAGCACGCCTGCGGCCAGCACCAGCAGGCGATCGTGCCGCTGTACCAGCGCGTCCCGGTTGCCCATCCAGGCCGCCTCGCTGCGCACAAAGGCGCGCAAATCCGCCCGCACGTCGGGATCGTTCGCAACGGCGTTCAGCGTCAGGAGCATGAACGCATGCGTACGCGTTCGATCCAGCGTGGCAGCGCCGGGCAAGCTGGCGCTCCTGCGCATCGCCTCGACGCCCGCCTGCCAATGCCCCTGGTCGAGTTCGAACAACGCGCGGTCGGCGTCGGCCTCGTAATCACTGTAGGGCAGGCCGGTCGAGGTCTGCGTGGACAGCACCTGCGCCGCCAGGTCGAAGCGCCGGGTCGCCGCGTGCGCCTCGGCGTACTGGCGGACATAACCGCGCGATCCCGAGAGGGCGAACTTCTGGAACGACGCGAGTGCCTCGGCATAGCGCTCAAGCGACAACTGCAGTACGCCCTGCAGGTACAGCGCTGAAGCGCGCGAAGGATTCTTGTCGGACAGCGCGGGCGCAAGCTGCTCCAGCGCGTCAGCCAGCTGGTAGCCGTGGTACCACGACACCAGGGCGTAGTTGTAATAGCCGCTGTATTCATCGGGGTAAAGCTGCGTCAGCAGATGCCAGCGGATCAGGCGATCAGCGGTCGGATGGTTCGATGCGATCCGCGCGTCCAGCATCAACGCCTCGCGGTGGGTCAGGCGCGCACGCAGGGAATCGGCCTTGGCCAGCAGCTGCTCGTACGCCGCACTGTCACCATTGAGTTTCAGTCTGGCCAGGAACGCGTACGCCATCGCGAAACCGGGATCGAGCCGGATCGCCTCCTGGCACAGGCTGACCGCTTCGCCGTTGCGACCGGCGCGCATCGCTGCCTGCGCGAGACTGAAAGCGCGCAGCGCATCCAGATTGCCGGTCGTGACTTGCTCTAGGGGCTTGTGCTCGCGCGCCACCTCGGCCAGGGATTCGCCGAGCTTGCCGCGCAGTTGCGCATTGATGCTATCGATTGAACCCAGCGCCGACTCCACGCCACGCCCATCGGCGCTCTGCGCATACACGGTCACCTGGGTATTGGGGTCGACGACCTCGACGCTGACCCGCACCCTGCCGCCGACTTCCGCCACCGACGGCAGCAGCAGTGCGCGTGCGCCTTCGCGCAGTGCAATTTCGCTGCCGACCGCGCGATCAACCACCGCGCCGGGCGACCGGCCCATGCGCGTGAGCACGTCGCGCACCTTGATGTCGGACAGCAGGTTCACGTAGCGCGACTGCTCGAGGCCAATCCGCAGCGCCGTATCGAGCGAATCCTCCAGACGCGGGTCACCGGTGAAATTGCTCACGTCGCCCACAACCACCCAGTCGCGCTCGTTGAAGGCCAGTGCTGGTGCCGACCGGAACGCGCTGTAGCCGTAGAACAAGGCCACGGCCAGAAACAGCAGCAGCTCCACCACCATCACCGGTGGCCGGCGCCACAGCGGAATTTCGCGCCAGGCCTTGGTACCCGAACCCGGCGGCTTGAGCGGCGCACGCCCGACTTCACCGACTTCGTGCACCAGGAGCGGCGCGGGCACACCCTTGAACCGGTACCTGCCGTGGACCATCCAGCGCAGCCGCTCGACACGCTCGCCGAGTTCCGCCTGCGCACGCTGCGCCAGCGTCTGGGCGATGCTCGAAATCAGGATTTGCCCAGGCAAGGCAAGGGCCATCAGGCGCGCGGCGACCGGCTTGGCCAGTCCCTCGACTTCCATCGGCTTGGCGCCAGCGGCGATGGCCTTGTCGTCGTTGCGCCAGGTCATCAACTCGCCAACGTGGATGCCGACCCGCGCCTGCAACTGGCCCTGGCCTTCGCCTTCGCTGAACTGGCGCAGCAGGTGCTGGTAGCGCAGTGCGAAATCCACCGCCTGGATCGGGCGCTCGAACAGGGCCAGCAGGCCGTCGGCCTTGTCGATCAGGCGGCCGCCGGTGAATTCGAGCAGGTCGCGAATCTGCAAATCCAGCCGCTGCAGCGCCGCGGCCGACCGGACATCGCCGAAGCGCTCGATAAACGCCGTCGAATCGACCAGATCGGCCAGCAGGACGGCGCGCAGCAAGGGCGTCATGGGCCTGCCGACAGGCGAGTTTGAAGCGCGATTGGCCGTGGCGCCCATGACCTTCGAAGGCTGATTACGTGGCTCAATCAACGCCGTAGGGGACCGGGTGAGGCCATTGGGACGCTAGAACGCGAGCCGCCAGCGGTCGCCGCCGCGGCTTTTCGCCTCATACAGGGCCTGGTCGCCGTGGCTGTACCAGACTGACCAACCACCCTGATCTTCGCAGAACACGCCGCCAACGCTCACCGTCAGGTGCTGTTCGCGCAGGGACGGCAGGCGCAGGGCGCGCACCGCGGCGATCAACCCCAGGGCGCGATTGGCGAGGTCCCCCTCATCGGCCACCCGGAGCACGAGCGCGAACTCGTCGCCACCCAGGCGGCACGGCAACTCCAGCGGTCCGGCCATGCGCCGGATCTCGTCGGCGACCGCGCGCAGCGCGGTGTCTCCGGCCAGGTGACCGCTGGAATCGTTGAGCTGCTTGAAGTGGTCGATGTCGATCAGCAGCAGGGCGAGCCGCTTGCCCGCCATCGGATAGCGGGAGCTTTCGTCGAGGTAGCGGTACAAGCCGCGACGATTGGACAGCCCGGTCAGGTCATCGGAGCGCACCAGTTGCTGTGCCACCGACAATTCACTGCGGGTCTGGCGCAGGGTGTCGAGGGTCTGCATCAGGTCTTCGTTGCGCCGGCGCAGGCTCTGCATCAGCTGCTGCTCACCGGTGACCAGGTAGGAAAAACTGCGCAGCATGAAGCTCGCCGCGACCGCGGGCTCGCGCTCCATCGCCTTGGTGAATTCGGCTGCGGTGATCTCGAACAGCACGCCGTCCGATTCCATTACCGCGCTGGCAAAGCGCTGGTGCTGGCCGATAAAGACGGACAATTCGCCGAAATACTGGCCACGGCCGAGGATCTTGTCGGCCATGCCATCTTCGAAACTCAGGCGCACTTCGCCCGTGTCGATCAGGAACATTGCCTGGGCATCGTCGCCGCGACGGAACAGCTGCTCACCCGGCAGCGCGGCACGCGCAAAGCCGGCGCCGGACAACAGGGCCCATTCCTCGGGGGTGACGGTGCTCGGCAGGCGATGGTCATCGCCACGGACGATCGGGCCGTGCGTGTGGATGTCGGGAGAACTCACGGACACTCATTGCGGGGGGAAAGTGGAACCCTGAGTGTACCCAACAACCGCCGGTCGGCACGGCGGCCACCGTGCGCACCGTCAATCTTCCGCAAATCTAGTGGATTTCCACCAGGCCCCGATGGCCTTGCGGGGGGTCAATCGGCTTATTCATGCATGGCCTGAGCGGCCCGGGAGCGGCCCCGGATCGCGTCGCGCGCGCGCGACGGGCCCGGGACCCCGGACCCTGCATCGGTCAGGCGGCCTTGTCCTGGAACTGCTCCTCTTCGGTCGAGCCCTTCAGCGCGGTGGTCGAACTGGTGCCGCCCTGGATGGCCTGGGTGACCGAGTCGAAGTAGCCGGTGCCGACTTCGCGCTGGTGCTTGACCGCAGTGAAGCCACGCTCGGCGGCGGCGAACTCGGCTTCCTGCAACTCGACGAAAGCGCTCATCTGGCGACGCGCATAGCCGTGCGCCAGGTGGAACATCGAGTAGTTGAGCGCATGGAAGCCGGCCAGGGTGATGAACTGGAACTTGTAACCCAGCGCGGCCAGGTCGTCCTGGAAGCTGGCGATGGCTTCGTCGCCGAGGTTCTTCTTCCAGTTGAACGAGGGCGAGCAGTTGTAGGCGAGCATCTTGCCGGGAAATTTTTCATGTATCGCCTCCGCGAACTTGCGCGCGAACTCGAGGTCCGGCTTGCCGGTCTCGCACCACACCAGGTCAGCATAAGGTGCGTACGCGAGGCCACGGCTGATCGCCTGGTCCAGGCCTTTGTTGGTCTTGTAGAAGCCCTCGACCGTGCGCTCGCCGGTGACGAAGGGCATGTCGTTCGGGTCAATGTCGGAGGTGATCAGGTCGGCGGCTTCGGCATCGGTGCGCGCAACGATCAGGGTCGGCACGCCGAGCACGTCGGCGGCCAGGCGCGCGGCGATGAGCTTTTGCACGGCTTCCTGCGTCGGCACCAGCACTTTGCCGCCCATGTGGCCGCACTTCTTCACTGATGCCAGCTGGTCTTCGAAATGCACTGCAGCGGCGCCGGCTTCGATCATCGACTTCATCAGTTCGAACGCATTGAGCACGCCGCCAAAGCCGGCTTCGGCATCGGCGATAATCGGCTGCAGCCAGTCGACCTCGTTGTTGCCTTCGGCGTGGTTGAGCTGGTCGGCGCGCAGCAGCGCGTTGTTGATCTTCTTCACCACCTGCGGCACCGAGTTGGCGGGATACAGCGACTGGTCGGGATACATTTCGCCGGCGAGGTTGGCGTCGGCAGCCACCTGCCAGCCGCTCAGGTAGATTGCCTGCAGGCCGGCTTTCACCTGCTGCATCGCCTGGTTGCCGGTGAGCGCGCCGAGCGCATTCAGATAGGGCTTTTCGCCGAGATAGCGCCACAGCTTCTCGGCGCCCAGCCGGGCGAGCGAATGCTCGACGGCGACGGTGCCGCGCAGGCGCACGACTTCATCGGCGCTGTAGCCGCGGACGATGCCGGCCCAGCGCGGGCTGTTGTTCCACTCGGTGTTGAGCTGTTCGGCGTTGGGCAGGGTCTGGCGCATGGCGGTGTCCTTGGGGAGTGGGAAGGTCATTTGTGGGAGCGGCTTCAGCCGCGATTTCCGGATTGGCTTGGGGGAATTGACTGATCGCGGCTGAAGCCGCTCCTACAAAAGTCGCTCCTGTAAAAGCCGCTCCTATAGAAGTTCGTAGGCGGAAAGGGTGAGGAACTCGGCCAGTTCATCGGCGTGGGTGAGCTGGTCCAGCAGGGCGATGGCTTGCTCGATCTTTGCCGCGCCGGGCAAGCGCATGCGATCGACAAGCCTGGACGGCAGCGCCAGCAGCGCGCGATCGAACAGGGTGAAGTCAACCGGCGTGCCGTCATCAAGGTGGACGCCTGCATCGCCATCCGGGCCGGCGCAGTGCAGCCATTGCCACAGCTGCGCGCGGCAGATCTCGGCGGTGGCGGCGTCCTCCATCAGCCAGTGGATCGGCACGCAGCCCTGGCCGTCGAGCCAGGCCGCCAGGTAACGCACGCACACCTCGACATTGCCGTCGAAGCCGGCGCGGGTGATGCTGCCAACGCTTGGCCGCACCAGCGCGGCGCGGTCGGCAATGACGTCTTCGCGCAATCGGCCGAGTTGGTTGGCACCCGACATGCCGGCGTCAAAAACTTCCTGCGCCACCGGAATCAGCGCGGGGTGCGCGACCCAGGTGCCATCGTGGCCGGCGTTGACTTCGCGACGCTTGTCGGCGCGCACACGCTCGAGTGCCTGTTCATTGGCGTCCGGATCACCGCTGATCGGGATCTGCGCTGCCATGCCGCCCATCGCCAGCGCGCCGCGGCGATGGCAGGTCTTCACCAGCAATTCGGCATAGGCCTTCAGGAAGCCCTGCCCCATCGTCAACTGGCCGCGCTCGGGCAACACCTTGTCGCGGTGCCGACGGAACGTCTTGAGGTAGGAAAAAATGTAATCCCAACGTCCGCAGTTCAGCGCGACGATGCGCGAGCGCAGCGCATGCAGGACCTCGTCCATCTCGAACGCGGCCGGCAGAGTTTCGATCAGCACGGTCACTTTCATCGTGCCGATCGGCAGGCCGAGGCTGGTCTCGATGTGGTCGAGCACGTCATTCCACAGCAGAGCCTCTTCCATCGACTGCAACTTGGGCAGGTAGAAGTACGGGCCAGCCTGGTCCGCGGCGAGCGCCTTGGCGTTGTGGAACGCGAACAGGCCCAAGTCGAACAGCGACGCCGACAGCCGTGCGTCGTCCACCAGCAGGTGCTTTTCGTCCAGATGCCAGCCGCGCGGCCGGACCATCAGCACGGTCTGGCGGTTCGGGTCGAGGGTGTAGTGGCGGCTGCCATCAGGCGCCATCCAGTCCAGGGTGCCGGCGACGGCCTTGCGCAGGGCGTGCTGGCCGGTGAGCAGGTTGGCCCAGGTCGGCGAGGTCGAGTCCTCGAAGTCGGCCATGTACACCCGGGCGCCGGAGTTCAGCGCGTTGATCACCATCTTCGGCTCGACCGGCCCAGTGATCTCGACCCGGCGGTCGAGCAGATTGGCCGGGATCGGCGCGACCTGCCAGTCGCCGGCGCGGATCGCGGCGGTGTCGGCGCGGAAATCGGGCAGCGCGCCGGCATCGAACTCGGCCGCGCGCAGGCGGCGGGCCGCAAGCCGGCGGCCGCGCTCTGGTTCGAAGCGCCGATGCAGCTCGCCCAGGAAGGCCAGGGCTGTGGGCGTCAGCAGGTCTTCCTGGCCAGGAAGGCGCACGGCCGCAACGAGGGCGCCGGTGGCGGGTTGGGAAGTCTGGTTCATCGCCGTCCTTGGTCGGAAGTTCTGGTTCCGACCGTAGGCTTCTGTCCGACATTTGACAAAGCAAATATTTCAATAGAATGTATTAGTTCTTCTTATAGTTAGGTCTGGATCATGGTCCGAGGCAGCTCCCGCCTGAATTACAAGGGCGATCGGCTCAAGCCGCTGCGGGCCTTTTGCCAGGTCGCGCGGCTCGGATCGGTGTCGCGGGCGGCCGAAGCGCTGTTCCTGAGCCAGCCGGCGGTGACCCTGCAGCTGCAGGCGGTCGAGCGGGAATTCGGCGGCGACCTGTTCGAACGCATCGGCCGCCGCTGGACCCTGACCAAGGCCGGCAGCGCCCTGTATGAGCTGGCCCGGCCGCTGGTGGAGGGCCTGGACGGGATCGATGGCGAGTTCCAGGCCCGGATCAAGGGGCTGGAGGGCGGCGAGCTGCATGTCGCGGCCGGCAGCTCGACCATCCTCTACCTGCTGCCGCCGCTGGTGCGGGCCTTCCGGGAGTCGCACCCGCAGATCCAGCTGGTGCTGCACAACGTCACCGGCAAGGACGGCCTGGGCCTGTTGCGCAGCGACGCGGTGGACCTGGCCGTGGGCTCGATGCTCGATGTGCCCAGCGACCTGAGCTACGCGCCGGTGTACAGCTTCGAGCCGATGCTGATCATGGCCAAGGACCATCCGCTGGCCTCGCGCGGCAAGCTGCGGCTCGAGGACCTGTCGCCCTATGGCCTGATCCTGCCGCCCAAGCGGCTGACCACCTGGCGCATGGTCGACCTGGTGTTCCAGCAGCGGCGCGTGCCCTACACCGTCGCGCTGGAAGTCGGCGGCTGGGAGATCATCAAGCAATACGTGGCGATGGGCCTGGGCATCTCGATCGTCACCGGCATCTGCATCAAGGACGCCGACCGCGACAAGCTCGAGGTGCGCAACCTGAGCGAATATTTCCCGGCGCGCAGTTATGGCGTTGTGGTGCGCAAGGGCAAGTTCCTGTCGCCGCAGGCGCGCGCCTTCGCCGATCTGGTCAAGCCGGGCGTGTTCGAGCGCCGTGACTACTTCGACTCGGGGCATTCCGAGCGATAAAAAAACCCGGCTTTCGCCGGGCTTTTCAATGTTGTCACTTGCGTCGTGGATCAGAACTTGTAACCCACGCTCAGGTTGTAACGACGGCCGAGCGGATCGGCGCCGATGGTGTAGTCGAAGAACGGATAGCTGATCGCGCTGTTGTCCTGGCGGTACTGGTTGTTGGCGACATTGATGATGCCCAGCGTCGCATCCAGCTTCTCTCCGAACTTGCGCGAGACCGTCAAGTTCCATAGGAAGAACGGGTGCAGGCGCAGGCCCTCGTGCGCACCAGTGACGGGATCGGTGTACTCGACCGCGGCGAGGTTGCCGTTGGAACCGTAGCGCGTGGTGGTCACGGTGGTGCGCCAGTTGTCGGTGGCCCAGCTCAACGATGCCTTGGCACGGCTGCGCTGGTCACTGATGACCGGGCTGTCACGGTAGTCGATCAGCGGATCGGAATCGAACTGCTTGTAGCGGTTGGTCAGGATCAGCGAGTGGGCGATGTCGAGATAGAACTTGCCCAGGCCACCCATCGTCCAGTTGTACTCGAACTTGGTGTCGATACCGCTGATGTCGGTCAGCGCGGTATTGATGTAGGCCGAATTGATCCGCTGCAGGCGCAGGTCGTTGATCGTGCCCGGCTCGGGCGGCAAGCGGGTGATCAGGCCCAGAATGTTCTGGCAGTAGGCTGAGTCAAGCGCGTTCGGGAACGCCGCACCGCTACGGTCGACGCCGAGGCGGCAATTGGCCTCGTCCTGCAGGATCTTGGACGACGACAGCTGCGCCGCCGCATCCTTGAGCTGGATGCGCCAGTAGTCAACCGACACGTTCATGCCGTCCACGATGTCCCACACAAAGCCGGCGCCGAAGCTCTTGCCTTCCTCTTCCTTGAGGTTCGGGTTGCCGGCAATCAATGTCTGCGCCTGGTAGATCGTCCGATCGCCAGACACATTGCACTGGGTGAAGGTACGCGGCACGGCCGGGCTCGGCGAGCCAATGCCGGTACCGCTGCGGCAGGAATATTCGTCGAGGATGGTCGAGAACGACGCGGCGCCCTCGGCGAAGATCAACTGCATGTCCGGTGCGCGGAAGCTGGTGGCATAGCTGCCACGGATCAGCAGCCGCTTGGCCGGACGCCATTCCAGGCCGAGATTGGTGGTGATGGCATCGTCAACGAGCGAGATGTCGTCGTACTTGTCGTAACGGCCGGCAAGCTGCAGGTTGACGCTTTCGAGCAACGGGATGCGCAGTTCGGCGTAAGCCGAGTAGCGATCGCGCTTGCCGTGGGTCTGGCCCGAGCTGGTCAGGTTGTAGATCGTGCCGGCGTCACGCGGACGCAGGGGACTGGTGCGCGGATCGCTGAGCAGGTCGGTTTTCTGGCGACCGGCTTCAACGCCGGCAGCCACGCCGACGGCACCCGCCGGCATCTGCCACAAGTCGCCCGACACCTGGAAGTTGAAGGTGCTGGAGCTGGTGGTACCGGTGTTGATCGCGCGGGTCGAGAAGCTCTGGTAGATGTCCGGCGTGATCGGGGTGGCCCAACGCGCCAGGTTCAGCCTGTAGATCGGCACGCCGCCGACGGTGAAGCCCTGCTGCGGACCGAGGAAATAGTCATGCACCGATTGCGCCAGCAGGCGCGGGCGATCGGCAGTGTAGCTGTAGTGCGAGTTGGCCGCGGAAACTTCCCAGTTCCAGCGATCCCACACGGTACCGTTGGCGCCCACCAGGACGTCCCAGGTCTTTTCGTTGTACAGCGTGGTGGCCGCTTCCGGGCCGCCAAGCTCAAACGGGTTGAACACCCGTTGCAGCTGGATGTTGGCGTTGAACTGCGGATCGAAGTAGGTCGAACGCGTCCCGCCGCTGGCGCTGCGCAGGAAGGTGTCGCCGCTGGTGCCCCAGAACTCGGTGCCGCTGCTCGACTCGCCGTTGCTCTGGTACACGGTGATGCTGCCGAACAACTGCGTGTTGCCGGTCAGGTCGAACGTGCCGTAGGCGTAGGCCGACTTGAACGTGTTGGCGTTCGAGATCGAACGCGACGCAACCTGGTCGAACGAGCCGCAATACTTGCCGCGGGTGGCGGTGGTAACGGTGGTGTAGCCAAACGCATCGCAGGCCACCGCTCCCGGGTAGTAGGCGTTCTGGTTGAGGTTCGCACCGCTCGCACGGATGGCGATCAGCGACAGCGCCGGATTGGTGACGCCCGGGATGTAACCGCGCGGGCCGGCCAGCGAGCTGGCCAGGAAATCGCGCTGCGAAGCGAACACCGGATCGTCCTCGCCATACTGCAGGGACCACAAGGCACTCCAACGGTCGCCGCTGGCGCCGCCGGTGTACTCGAACTTCTTGCTGTTGCCGCCGCCGTCGGCGGTAGTGCCGATGGTGCCCTTGATGTAGTTGCCGTCGAAGTTCTTGCGGGTGACGATGTTGACCACGCCTGCGACCGCGTCGGAGCCGTAGATGGCCGAGGCGCCGCCGGTGAGCACTTCCACCCGCTCGACGATCGAGGACGGGATCGCGCGCACGTTGACCACGTTGTTATCGCGGTTGTACGGCTGCGGGTATTGCGCGGGACGACGGCCGTTGACCAGGGTCAGCGTGTAGCCGGGGCCAAGGTTGCGCAGGTTCACCACCAGCGCGTTGGGCGTGAAACCGCTGGTCGCCAGGTCACCAGTGAAGTTCACCGTGGTGTTCTGGTTGATCGCCTGCAGCATGTCGCCGACAGTCTGGTAGCCCTCGCGGTCGATGTCTTCGCGGGTGATCACGGTGATCGGTGCCGGGCCTTCGATGGACGCGCGCTGGATGCGCGAACCGGTCACCACGACGGTTCCGAGTGCCTTGGCCTTCTTGGCCTTGGCGGCCTCGGCGTCGGTGCTGCTCGGCGTCGCGGTCGCCGTGTCCTGCGCCCATGCCGCGCCGCACGGAAGCGACAATGCCGCGATCAGCGCGAGGCTAAGCCGGCTGCGCTGCAGCCGGGAAGTACTGGTTGCCATGATTTTCCCCAGAAAAATCGTTACGTTTCCGGCCTGATCTGGCCGATCATCGGTTGATGAAACGAAAACTTAACATAAGTCCAAGCGGCTGCAACGTGCCTTTCATGGACCTTTCGTAGTTCGTATGAACTATTTGTTGCAGACTGTGACGGACTTCCAATGTCGTCCGGTGTCACGCATCCCGGTGCTTGCCGCGATAGCCTGCAAACAGGGGCCGGATCCGCCGCATGTCGGCATCCATGTCGTCGCTCAGTTCGACCAGCCGACCCAGCCTGATCCGCCTGGTGGGATAGTCGAAGCCGACCGTGAACACCGGCACCCCGGCGCGACGGGCGATCTTCCAGAAGCCCGGCTTCCAGTGCTCGACCGCCCGTCGGGTGCCTTCCGGGGCCAGGACAAACCACATCCGCTCGGCGCGGAGCATCTCGCCTGCGACCTGGTCGACGATGCCGCCAGGGGCGCTGCGGTCCACGGGCAAGCCACCGACCAGGCGCAGGATCCAGCCGAGCGGCCCCCAGAACGCCTCTTTCTTGCCGATGAACACGATGCCCAGGCCGATCGCCACCTTGGCGGCCAGGCCCCAGATCGCGTCCCAGGCCGAGGAATGCGGCGCAACGATCACCACGACCTTGGCCAGGTCGGGCCATTGGCCAACCATCTTCCAGCCACCCAGCTTCAGCACCGCTCGGGCGAAGCCACGCAGCAGACGACCCTCATGGCTGCGCGGCGCCTGCGGCGGCAAGCCTGCGAGCAGGGGCTGCAGGTCGTCGGAGTCGCCGTTGGACGTGCCTTGCTTGAGACTCACTCGCCGTCCCAACGGCTGCCGCGCCCGGTCTTGACCTCGGCGCGCTCGCGCTTGGCGCCAAGCCGGCGCTCCTTCGAGGCGCGGGTCGGTCGGGTGGCGACGCGTTTGGCGGCGACCACGGTCGCGGCCAGCACGATCACCGCCAGCCGCTCGCGCGCATCCTGGCGGTTGCGGTCCTGGGTGCGGAAGCGCTGGGCCGAGATCACCACCACGCCTTCGTCGGTGATGCGCCGGTCGCGTCGCGCCAGCAGCCGTTCGCGCACCGGCTCGGGCAGCGACGGTGAACGCGCCACGTCGAATCGCAGTTCGACGGCAGTCGACACCTTGTTGACGTTTTGACCACCGGGTCCGCTGGAACGCACGAAGCGCTCGACCAACTCATCGTCCGGGATCTGCAGGGTGGGCGTGATCTCAAGCATCACGCCAGTCTGTCGGCCCGCGCCGTGCCGCGCAATACCGCGCAATACCTGTGGGAGCGGCTTCAGCCGCGATGCCTGTGGGAGCGGCTTCAGCCGCGATGCCTGCTGATCGCGGCTGAAGCCGCTCCCACAGAATGGGCGGGGGTCTTGCGCGGTAACCGGGGATTCGGGCAGCCTGCGCGTTCGCCGCGCATGCCGCGCGGATTCCGGGGGGAATTGGATGAAAGCTTTCGTTGCCGCGGCCTCGCTCGCGGCCTGCCTGTTCGCGCCCACCGCCATGGCCCGGCAGGAGTCGGCACCCGATGCTGACCAGGCACGCATCGATGCCTTGATCAAGGGCCTGCATTTCCAGACCGGCGACATCGCGCTCGGCGATGCCGGCGCGCACCTGCACGTCCAGCCGGGCTTCCGCTACCTCGCACATGACGACACCCGCACCGTGCTGGAAAAACTGTGGAGCAATCCGCCCGATGACGACGTGATCGGCCTGCTGGTACCCGACAACGCGCCGCTGGATTCCGACCACGGCTGGGCGGTGCTGGTGACCTACAGCAGCGACGGCCATATCTCCGACGATGACGCAGCCAAGGTTGACTACACCCAGGTGATGGCCGACATGAAGGCCGCCAGCGCCGACGAGAACGAGGAGCGCCGCAAGGGCGGCTTCGAGGAAGTCAATGTCATCGGCTGGGCGCAGCCGCCGCGCTATGACGCCGCCGGCAAGCGCATCTACTGGGCGCGCGAACTGGAGTTCAAGGGCGCGACGCAACACACGCTCAACTACGACATCCGCGTGCTCGGCCGCGAGGGCTACCTGAGCATGAACGCCATCGCCGGCATCAACGACCTGGCGATGGTGCAGGACGGCATGACCCGCGTGCTGCCGATGGCCGAGTTCGATTCCGGCCACCGCTATGCAGACTTCCAACCCGGAAGTGACAAGTTGGCCGCCTACGGACTTGCGGCACTCGTTGGCGGTGGCATCGCGGCCAAGGCTGGACTGTTCGCCAAGCTCGGCATCCTGCTGCTGGCGATGAAGAAGTTCGTCATCCTGGGCGTGGTGGCGATCGGCGCGTTCCTGAAAAAGATGTTTGGCGGCAAGGACAAGCCACCGTCCGGTACCGTCAGCTGATGTAACAGCACTCCCTGTGGGAGCGGCTTCTGTGGGAGCGGCTTCTGTGGGAGCGGCTTCTGTGGGAGCGGCTTCAGCCGCGATATCTGTCAATCGCGGCTCACGCCGCTCCCACAGGTTATTGCAGGTTGAAGATGCGGCGGGCGTTGGCGGTGCTCAGCGCGGCCGTCGCCTCGGGTGTTTCGCCGCGGTCGCGCGCCAGTTCATTGACAATATGCGGCAGGTACATCGGTTCATTGCGACGATGGCTGGGCGCCGGCTTCACCGTGCGCGGCAACAGATAGGGCGCGTCGGTTTCCACCAGCAGGCGATCAGCCGGGATGTCGCGCACGATCTCGCGCAGGTGCAGGCCGCGGCGCTCGTCGCACAGCCAGCCGGTGATGCCGATCGAATAACCCGCATCCAGGCAGCCATGCAATTCCTCGCGCGTGCCGGTGAAGCAATGCACCACCACCGGCCCAATGCGTCCGTCGAACGGCTTGAGGATGGCCATGAAATCATCGTGCGCATCGCGCTGGTGCAGGAACAGCGGCTTGCCATTGTCCACCGCGATCGCGAGCTGGCGTTCGAACGCCGTGCGCTGCGCGGGGCGCGGTGAAAAATCGCGGTTGTAGTCCAGGCCGCATTCGCCGACCGCCACCACTTCGGGCGCCTTGTGCAGTTCGCGCAGTTCGGCTTCGCCTTCGGCGGTGAGTTCGGTGGCGTGGTGCGGATGCACGCCGGCGGTGCACGACAGGAAGCCGGGATGCGCGCGCGCCAGCGCGAGCGCGTCGCGCGAACTTTCTCGACTGGCGCCGGTGACCAGCATGCGCACGATGCCGGCCTCGCGGGCGCGATGCAGCACCGCATCCAGATCGTGGCGGAAGCTTTCATGGCCGAGGTTGGCGCCGATGTCGATCAGCGGCGGGCGCGCGGCGGCGGGCGTGTAGTGCATCGGCATAGTCTAGACGCTCACGTAGAATCCGCCGATGCCGCCGTCCTTCCCGATCAGCCCGCTGCTCCCCGAGGTGCTGGCCTCGCTGGAGGCACATCCGCGCCTGGTGCT
>JBBRZU010000023.1:0-30271 GCA_038236425.1 Lysobacterales bacterium | reverse complement strand
TTCCGGCGGCCAGCGCCAGCGCATCGGCATTGCCCGTGCGATCGCGCTGCGGCCCGAGCTGATTGTTTGCGACGAGCCGGTGTCGGCGCTGGATGTGTCGATCCAGGCGCAGGTGCTGAACCTGCTCGACGACCTGCAATCGGAATTCGGCCTGAGTTATCTGTTCATCTCGCATGACCTGTCGGTGGTACGCCATGTCAGCGATCACGTCGCGGTGATGCACCTGGGCCGGATCGTCGAGGTCGCGCCTTCGGAATCGCTCTACGAGCACGCGCGGCATCCATACACGCGCGCCCTGCTGTCGGCGATTCCGGCGACCGATCCCGAGGCGCGGCGCGGCCAGGCCGAGGTCATTCTCAGCGGCGACCCGCCCTCGCCGCTGGAACCACCCAGCGGCTGCCGGTTCCATCCGCGTTGCCCGCGCGCACAAGTCCGCTGCAGCAACGAGGTACCTGCGTTGCGGACGCTGCCCGGCGATGCACCCGAGCACCAGGTGGCTTGTCACTTCCCGCTCGCCGAAGGAGACACGCTATGAGCGCGGCGACGCCAATCCGCGGCCGCGGCCCCTGGCAACTGGCGTACGAGCGCCTGCGTCGCGATCGCGCGGCGATCTTCTGCGCATCGACGATCCTGTTTGCCGTCGTAGTTGCGATCGTCGCGCCGCTGATCGCACAGCTCACCGGCCATTCGCCGACGGAACAATTCAGCGCCACCGGCCTGTCACCCACGGGCATTCCGGTCGGGCCGGGGCACGCGTTCTGGCTTGGCACCGATGGCCTGGGCCGCGACGTGCTGGTGCGCATTGCCTACGGCGCGCGGATCTCGCTTCTGGTGGGAGTCGTCGCCAGCGCGCTGGCGGTGCTGATTGGTGCTGCGGTGGGCATCACGGCCGGTTGGTTCGGCGGTTGGGTGGACAATTTCCTCTCGCGCTTCATGGATGCGGTGCTGTCGTTGCCGTTCCTGGTGCTGGCGCTGGCGCTGGCCGCGCTGGTCGGGCCCAGTCTGGGCGTGAGCATCTTCCTGATTGCCTTCTTCAGTTGGGCGGCGGTCGGTCGCGTGGTGCGTGCCGAGGCGCGCGCCGTCCGCGATCGCGAGTATGTGCAGGCAGCGCGCGCACTCGGCGCCGGCGACCTGCGCATCATGGTGGTCGAATTGTTGCCGATGGTGGGTTCGACCATCCTGGTGTACGCGACGCTGTTGATCCCTGCCTCGATCGCGTTCGAGGCGACGCTGTCTTTCCTCGGCCTGGGCGTGCCGCCGCCGACGCCGACCTGGGGCAATATGCTGGCCGACGCGATGGCCTACTACAAAGTCGCGTGGTGGCTGCTGCTGTTCCCGGGCGCTGCCCTGCTCAGCGTGACCTACGCGTTCAACGTGTTTGGCGACAGCATGCGCGATGCGCTGGATCCGCGTCATGACCAGACCATCGGCAGCGGCGGAGACGGCCCGTGATCGGCTTCCTGCTGCGTCGCATCGCCTGGGGCGCGCTGGTCGTGTGGCTGGTCGCGACCCTGGTGTTCGTGGTGTATTTCGCGGTGCCGCGCGATGTCGCGCGGCTGATTGCCGGGCGCCAGGCCAGCGAGGAAACACTGACCGTGGTGCGCGCGCGCCTGGGACTCGACCAGCCGATCCTCGTGCAATATGGACGCTTCCTCGGACGGCTTGCGCACGGTGATCTGGGCGAATCTTTCGTCACCCAGGAAAAGGTCGCCGATATCGTGTGGCGCGACCTGCCAGTGAGCGCATCGCTCGCGCTCGGTGGTGGCAGCCTGTGGTTGCTGATCGGCGTGGGAGCAGGCGTACTCGCCGCGACCCGGCCTCGGTCGCGCACGGACCGGACCATTACCGCGCTATCGCTGTTTTTCTACTCGATGCCCTCGTTCCTAATCGGACAACTGCTGTTGTTCTTCCTGTTCTTCCAGCTCTACCTGGCTGGCATCGAACTGTTTCCACCCGGCTCATACGTGGCGTTCAGCGACAGCCCTCTGCAGTGGGCGCGTTTTTTGATCCTGCCGTGGTTCTCCATCGCCCTCGTCACCGGTGCGGTGTACGCGCGGCTTACGCGCGCCGCGATGCTCGATGCGTTGGGCGAAGACTATATCCGCACTGCGCGCGCCAAGGGCATCAGCGAGCAGCGGGTGATCTTCCGGCACGCGCTGCGCAGTTCGCTGACGCCGGTGGTGACCCAGTTCGGCATTGACCTGGGCACGTTGATGGGCGGCGCCATCGTCACCGAAGTGGTGTTCGGCCTTCCAGGCCTCGGGCGCGAAGTGGTGCAGGCAATCCTCAAGCAGGATCTGCCGGTGATCATCGGCGTGACAATTCTTTCCTCGGCCCTGATCGTCGCCGCCAATGTCGTAGTGGATGCCGTGCAGTCGCTGCTGGATCCGCGGGTGAAAAGCCGCGGACTTTGAATCCGGCGGCTGTCGATGACGCCGCACCGGAACGACCGGTACGACGTATCGGTTGGGCAGTGTCAGTTGGGTTCGAAATAGCCGACGCGCGACGCCAGGACCTGCAGCGGGGCGCCCGGCACGCCGAAGGGGCTGGTGATTTCTTCCAGCACGTAGATGCGGTTGCCGTCGCGGGCAATGGGTAGCCAGGTACGGACGCGCGTTATCCAGCAGGCGTAGGTGCTGCCGGGCGCAGCGCAAGAGGGGACGTTGGCACCGCTCTGCCGGTAGCTGCGCGCCACCATCTGGTCGGACTCGATGCCCCAGGTGAATGGGAAACTCTCGCTCGCCGAGCCGTCGAGGTTGATGAAGCGTAGCAGGCCGGTCAATCCAGCGTCGTTCTTGAGCACCACATACTGGCCCCAGGCGGTGTTGTCCAAGCGGCTGATTATTCCCGAGCTGCGCCAGATAGCCGGAAGACTGCCGTAGTCGAACACCAGGCTATCGTCGATTCGCGCCGCCAACATGAAGCGCGCTACCTTCTTGCCGTTTGGCGACGTGACAAAAGACATCAGGCCGGCACCCTTGCGGCCATCAAGCTGATAGCGACGGAATTCATAGTCGGTCACCTGGCCATCGACACTGCTGGTCAGCTGCAATCGCAGGCGGCCGTTGTTGATGGTCGAGCTGAAGTTTGGCAAGGTGCCGGCGATGTTGACGGTGTGGGTGGCGAAGTCGAACACTGCCGCATTGCCAAAGTACCCGGCCAGCAGCTGGTCATGGGTAAGCACCAGCCGACCCAGCGACTCGCCCGCGGTGAACGGCATTTCCCCGCTACCGTCTTCGAAGCCGAGTATCCGGTACGGCGGGTCCGTCTGGATGCCGTCCGGGGGCGGCACGCAGGTATCGTTCGGGTTCTGGTCGACGTCGTAGTGGCGGTAGAAAGTGCCGATCAGCTCCAGATAGTCGACGCCGGCGCCGTCCTGCACCCGATGCACGCGCATCGAGAGCGGCGTTTCCTGCAGGCGCACCAAAGCCAGCAAGCCGCAGGAAGGATTCAAGACGAGGTTGGAAAAGAACGGTGTGGCGACCGGGTTGTCCTGGGTCAGCACGATGTCGCCGCCGACCAGGGCCCAGGTCTGTGCAGCCCCGCTGTCGGGATCGGAATGGTAGAACAGGGCCTGGCCCGAGCTGGCAGAGGCACTGCCGACCAGCGTCAGCAGCGCGCCCGCGTTGTCGCCTTGGTGGATGGTGCCGGGCGCCGACGGTGCGATGAGGGCATAGCCGCTGGGCAGCGCTCCGGCGCGGAAACCTGGCGTCACGTTC
Source organism: Lysobacterales bacterium (assembly GCA_038236425.1). Lineage (GTDB taxonomy): Bacteria > Pseudomonadota > Gammaproteobacteria > Xanthomonadales > Xanthomonadaceae > Arenimonas. The sequence continues at coordinate 26,552 of JBBRZU010000023.1, read as the reverse complement.
GGATCCTGGGTGACCGCAACAACCGCAGCCGCCAGCTGACCGTCCGCCAGCGTGTCCTTGAATGCTTGCAGCGCCGACGGGCTGGAGATCAGTGCCAGCGCATCGCTGGTGCCAGCCGGCAAGGCGACGCCCTGGTCGACCACCAGCTTGATGATCGCGGCCAGCTCCACCAGCTGGTCGAGGCTGATGTTCTGCACCAGTGGCAGCAGCTGCTGGTCGTTGACCACTGGCGTGCCGCCATTGGCGTTGGCCAGTAGGATGTATTGCGCCGTTGACAGGTTCGTGATGTTGACCTGGTTGAGCTCGTCGCGAACCAGAATGCCGTCGCTGCCGGCCGCCACCGCCAGCCGTGCCATTTCGCCGACTACTGAATAGAAGCGGACGGTCGCCCCACTGGCCGAGGTACCGGTCGCTGTGAGGGTCACGAAGGCATCGCCATTGAGCGCGGCAATATCGAGCACGTAATTGCCGTTGCCGTCGGCGACCGCGGTGAAGTCGAAGCCACCGATCGAGGCCGTCACCGTGGCGCCCGCCACCGGTGAATCGACCACCCGGCCGACCAGGCGCAAGACCACACCGCCCTCGCCGACTTCGACATTGACCGTGGCCTGTCCGGGTTGCGATTTGTCGGCCTGGGCCATGTAACGGAAACTGTCCGAGCCTTGGAAGCCGGGCGTCGGCGTGTAGCGGATGCGGCCGCTCTCCAGGGCGACCGAGCCATGCGCGGGCTTGAACGCCTTCAGGATGCGCAGGCCGGGGCCAAGCGCACCATCGTTGGCCAGTACGTCCAACAACACTGACTTGACGCTGCTGGTCACCACCAGCACGGCGCGGTCATCCTGGGCTTTCTGCAGGTCGGCGCGTGCAAGGCCCGGTGCGAGCAGGGCCATGGTGCAGGCGGCAAGCTGAAGCAAGGCAAATCTGTGCAGTGACCGCATTTCGTTCTCCCCGGGTTCCAGAAGTGGAGTGGCTTCCCATGTCTAGCGTGCTTGCCCGGCGCAGTCCTTCCTGGGTTCGGAAAAGTTATGAAATCTTCTGAATGCGGTGTTTGACACCGCGCTGGCGCCTGGCTCCAGTGGCTCGAGGGACCGTTTGCGACAAACACTGTCCCGGGAACGCAGTGATCCACAGGGCCAGGAGCCGCGGACTTTGAAACCGTCGCCGCCTCAGCTCCGGTCGAGCCCGGCAGCGGCGTTGCCGGCAGCGCGACATCCGCCAGTTCCACGTCAGAACCCGGACCCGCACCGATGCTCGACGTCCACGCGCCAGACCAACCCATCCGAGGCTGGAAGTCCTTTGTCTTGCATGTCGCCACGATTGTCCTCGGCCTGCTGCTCGCAGTCGCAGTGGAGCAGACCGTGGAGTTCTTCCACCATCGGCAACTGGCGCAACAGGCGCGACTGAAATTGCTCGAGGAGGTCAGGGCCACCGGCGAGAGCGCCAAGGACAATGACTGCGCCCTGCGCATGCACCAGAAGCATCTGGAGGCGGCGCTGCAGGTCCTGGACCGCGCCCGCAAACACGCCTTGCTGCCGACCTATCGCATCATCACCGGCCGTGGTTGGCAGGTCGTCCAGGTTGCTGCCTGGAAAACGGTGCGCCAGAACGGTGCGGCGGCTTACCTGAGCAACGCCGAGCAGGATATCTTCGAGCTGGCCAACTGGGATGCGGGCTTCCTCAACAGCAACAACCTCGAGTCCACCGCCGTCCCAGGGCGCGCCGCCATGGTCGTCAACCTGTCCTTGCGGGCAAGGAACGAGGCGCTGCCGGCGCTCAGGCCGGGCCTGACCTTTCAGACCGCGAGCGATGCCGAACTGGAGGAATGGCTGATGCAGCGCGCCCCTGATCCGGAAGAAATCACCAAGCTGTCGCCTGCGGCGATCGATCGGCTGGAGCAGGCGATCCTGTCGGCCCTGTACGACGAGCAGAGGCTACTGCTCGACTGCAGCCACCTGATCAGCCAGGCCGAGGACATCCCGAAGCAAGTCCTCGCGGACAGTAAACCCGGGTCAGAGTCGACTTATGCGTTTTGGCGCCATCGCGCCCAACGCATAAGGCGACTCTGACCCGGGTTTACTTCAACGCGGCCTCGAGCTGCGCGGCGACCCAGCGCTCGGCAAAACCACGCAGGTCGGTGCCTTCGATGAAGCCGCAATGGCCGCCATGCTCGGCGATCTCGATCGTCGAGTGCGCGGGCAATTGCAGCGCGTGCAACGTATCGACCGGGATGATCGGATCATCCGCCGCCGCCAGCACGCTGACCGGGATGGTCAGCTGCGACAGCCGGCCACCAGCCACTGCATAGCCTTCGAAATAATTCTCCACGTCGCCCAGGTCCGTGTGCTTGTCCACCAGCCACTGCGTGAGCCCGCGCATATCGCGTGCCAGGGTGGCGTCGTCAAAATCGTGGTGCTGCGGGAACAGCGCACGCTTTTTGCGCAATGATCCGCGCCACTTGCGCATGAAGTACCAGTGGTACAACGGCGAGCCGGTTTCCAGCGCGCGCATCACTGCCGATGGATCAACTGCCGGGCAGACGGCCGCCGCATGCACCAGCGGAATGCCCGCGGCCGGCGCAGCGAGTGCCAGCCGCAACACGAAGTTGCCGCCGAGCGAGTAGCCCGCCGCCATGTAGGCGGGCGCGTCGAAATTCTCGCCGACCCACTTCGCGGCCTGCACCACTTCATCCAGCCGGCAGGAATGGAACAGGCCTTCGTTGAGGTGATGGGTTTCGCCGTGATCACGGAAGTTCAACCGGAACACATCGAATCCATGCTGCAGGAGGTGCGCGGCGGTGTATCGCATGTAGCCGGAATCGGCACTGCCTTCCCAGCCGTGCAGCAACAGCACCAGCGCCTTGGGCCGGCGTCCGGGCACGGCACTGTGCAGGCCAAACAGGCGGATACCCTCGCCGGCGTCGACGATATGCTCGGTGGTCAGTGCGCCGCTGCGCTCAAGCGCGCGCTGGCCGCCGGCCGAACGCATCGGCATCGAGCTCAGCGCGGACTGCACGTGCGGGTTGCGCAGCCAGCGGGGCGCGCGATAGCGCGTGCCGGGACTCACGGCCGCATCGCCGCGATGATGCGCTCGCGGCAGATCTCCGCCAGCCGTCGTCGACCACCGCCCTCGTCACGCGCCGGCTCGAGGAAGTGCACTTCGACCACTCGTGACGGCTCGCCAAGCAGGCGCACCATGTTCTGGATGAAATTCTCGCGTGCCTTGAACGCGACGATGGCCTGCGCATCGCCGCCAGCGCCGTACTTCAGCGCCACCGGCTGCGCCGGCACGCCGGCCAGCACCGCCGGCTGGAAGATGCGCGCATGGAACACGCCGATCGCACGGCCGTCGTTGGTGCGGCCTTCGGCGAACACACCTACCGCCTTGCCATGTTCAAGCCGCTGCACCATCTGGTGCATCACGCCGTGCAGGCTGTCGTTGTCGCCGCGGTGGTGGTAGATGGTGCCGCCGCGGCTGGCCAGCCAGCCGATGAATGGCCAGCGCGCGATCTCGGCCTTGGCCACGAAGCCGAGCGGGCGTTGCGAATGCAGCAGGGTGATGTCAATCCAGCTGACGTGGTTGGCCACGAACAACGCCGCGCCCGGCAGCGGCGTGCCGATCCGGCGCACGCGCATGCCGAAGATCCGCACCATCAGCTGCGACCACCAGCGGATCGCCGACTGGTCCAGGGTTTCGCCGCGCACGCGCAGGCGCTCGGTGAGCGGGTTGATCATCACCATGACAAACGCCAGGCCGAGGGTGGCGTGCAGGAGCAGCAGCGGCAGGCGCAGCGCGAAGCGCAGCGGCCGCCGCCAGTCCCCTGGAGGTCTGGGCGAAGTCATGCAGGCATTTTAGGCCGGGAACGTCCCGAGCCTGTGCTCGGTTTCCGGCGACGCGTTCAGATCGGCTTGCCACCGATGCCCCAACTAGGGGCGCGACACCACCGCCAGGGTCAGCCGCGACACGCAAACCGCGCGGCCCTGTTCATCCTCGATGCGGATATCCCAGACCTGGGTGCTGCGACCAACGTGGATCGGCCGGGCAGTTCCCGTGACCACGCCGTCCTTCGCCGTCCGCAGGTGGTTGGCGTTGATCTCCAGGCCAACCGCCATCTGCCTGGAGCGATCCTCCAGGCACAGCGTGGCGGCGAAGCTGCCGAGGCTCTCGGCGAGCAGCAGCGAGGCGCCGCCGTGCAGGATGCCGAATGGCTGCAGGGTGCGCGCGTCCACCGGCATGGTGGCGCGCAGATAGTCCTCGCCCGCCTCGCTGAACACGATGCCCAGGTTGCCGATCGCGGAGTCCGCCGACAGGCGGTTGATTTCCGCCAGGTCAATCTGCTGACGGAACGGACCTGCCATTGCCCGGGGTCCGGCTTAGCGGACGCGCATCAGGCCCGGGCGCCAGGAGCTCGTGTAACCCTCGCGGGCGTAGCCGGAGCTGGAGCCGTAGCCGGTGCCTGCCTCGCGAGTGCGCTGGCGGTGCATGCGGTCCTGCAACTCGTCGCGGCGGATGGCCAGCCACTCGGCGCGGCCGACGCTGGCCGGATTCAGGCCGCGGCGCTCGGCTTCGGTCTGGCGGAAGTCGCAGAACTCGCCATAGGCATCGAGCTCGTGGCGCAGCTCGCGAATGCACAACTCGATCGCGATTGCGTCATCAAGGTAGCCCAGCACCGGCACGTGATCGGGAATGATGTCGTTCGGGTCGGCAAAATAAGCCAGGGCCGACAGCACGCGCTGGCGATCTTCTTCCCCAAGCGCCCAGCCCTCGTCGCGCAGCATCGCGATCAAGGCGTCGAGCATGTTGAGGCGGCTGTTGATGAAGTCGGGCAGCTGGAGGCTGCCAGCGTCCTCCAACAGCTTGCTTGCGGCCGCGATGATCTGCTCGGCAGTCATGCTTCCGGCGGCGGGGGTGGCTGCCTTGATCGCTTTCTGGAATTCTTCCAGTTCGCGGTCGGACAGTTCAAAGCTGATGGCCAGGGGCATGGGGATGGTCCGGAAGAGGGTGGAGATAGAACCGAAAGCCTAGGCTCCGGGCCCATCCCCGTCAATCGGCCGTGCCAACGGCGCGGCTGGGGTTGCGCCGACGGCGCGACCTAGAGGATCGGGATGAGTCCGGCGCCGAACACCGTCAGCACCCGGGTGTAGATCATCTTCAGGCTCATGTTGACCTCGGGGAAATCGCCCACGTCGTCATAACAGTCCTGGAAACCGGGGTCGTCCGGCGGCAGCGGGCTGCAGCCTGCCTTGAGCTGGTAGCTGGTGGCGTAGGGCAGCGGCCAGATATCGAAGATCGGCAGCTTCTCGGACAGCTTGCCCAGGTTGTAGTTGAGCCCCCACAGCAGCGGCAGCTTGGCCCGCGGCGCGATCACCCAGGAATTGCCGGGCCCCATGTCGCGCCGGATGCTGGACGCCAGCGCGCGCGCGAAGGTCTCGTCGTACACCATCACCAGGCTTTCGGTGTTGTAGTCGGTCGAGCGCGGGTCGAAATTGTGCGAGCCAACGATGCCGACCTGCTCATCCACCACCATCGACTTGGAGTGCAGGCCGATGCGCACGCCCGCAGTCATGAGCGGTACCGGACCGTGCCGGGACCCGGACGGCGAGAGCAGGAGGTTTGCACTCAACTTCTCGACCGCGCCCGATTTTTCACCGGTGCCCTGCTTTTCCACTGCACCGATTTTTTCGACTGCGCCGGGCACCGCGCGCAGGTCGATCGGCATGTCGGCCGGAAACGGCTTGTACTCGTAGATCTGGAAACCCAGTTCGCGCAGGTACATGCGTTTGTACTTGTGCGACATGGCATAGACGGGAAACGCGTCGGTGGCCGCCAGCGAGTTGGTGGAAACCAGCACGTGCCGCTTGGTGCGCTGGTACAAGTCGCGGAACATCCGCCGCGCCGGGCGTGACATCACCAGATAGGGCGTCTGCACCAGCAGTTCGCTCTTGCTGCCCGCCAGCACCCGCAGCAGGGCATCGGATGCTTCGGTGCGCGCCTGGGGGCCATCGGCATGCTTGATCGGCAGGTCGCCATAAAACGCCACCTTGCCAACCTGGAAGCGATGCGGCGCCAGCATATCGAATACGCCCGCACCGTCCGCGGCCAGGCGATCCATGGCCTCCACGCGCTCGCTGCGTGGCTCGGGAACCTCTGGCGGCGGGCCCTTGTTGTCGAGCAATTCCGCCGCGACATCGGCCAGCTCGGCGGTCGGAATACTGCGCCGGTTGGTCCAGAAGCCCTCGAAGTTGGCAACCATCGGCGCGACCACGGGCCCGGCCACCAGCAACTCGCGGTCGCGATAGTTGTAGCTGGCGTTCCAGTCGAAGTAGTCGTCCTCGACATTGCGCCCGCCGATGATCGCCATCTTGCCGTCGACCACCATCAACTTGTTGTGCATGCGCGAATTCAGGTCGCGGAAATGGAACACGATGCCGCCGAGGAACTCCAGCGGATTGACGTGCGACTTGCGGAACACCGGGTTGTACAGCCGCACCTCGAAGTTGCGGTGGAATGCGGCCAACTGGGCCTGCAACTCCGGGTCGGACAGGCCGCTGAGCGGATCGAGCATCAGCCGCACGCGGACGCCGCGACGGGCGGCGTCGCGCAAGGCATCCAGCACCACGCGGCCGGCATCGTCGCGGGCGAAGTGGAAGGTCTGCAGGTCGATGCTGATGCGCGCGGCGCGGATCAGGTGGACGCGGGCAAGCAGTGCATCCTGGCCTTGGTCTAGCAGGAATACCTCGTGTCGTGGCGCATCCGGACGCGATGCGGCTGCGGTTGCGTCACCCAGCGCAAGCAGGGGCGAGTCGACCGCGCATGTGGTGGTGCAACCCTCGACGGTTTCCTGGGCGGCATGGGCATATTCCAGCGCCGCGCGGCGCTGGGGTTCAGACAGGTGCGCGCAGGCCGACAGGCACAGCAGCAGCACGGGCGCCAGCAGGCGCGACCAGCGGGACACGTTGCCGCCGGCATGGATGCCGGGCCCGGCACCGCCTGCCATCACGGCGCAGTGCCGCTGGTGCGCAGTCGCACGCGCAGGCCAAGCTCGACGGTGTCATCCACCAGCATGCGATAGGCGGTCATTCCAAACTCACGGCGGCTCAGGCTCCCCTCTACGCGGATATCGCAGTCCATTCCAGGCCGCGCGCACGTGGAAGGTAGCAGGACAAAACTGACTGGACGTCTAAGCCCGCGCAGGGTGAGCTCACCGTGCAGCGGGCCGCCGCTGTGCAGCAGCGCATCGTCGAAGCGCTCGGACTCGAAACGGATGGAGGGATAGCGGTCCACGGCCAGGAAACTGGGCGAACGCGTCGTCCGTTCCATCCAGTGCGGTCCGTCGAAGTGCAGTCCCTGGGCATCCAGCCGTGCCTGTACCCGCCACCCGGCCTCGCGGTTGCCCGCCAGTTGACCGGTGACGCCGGGGATATGCCCCTGGGCCGGACCGCGCATGCGCAACCTCACCCCGAACACGGCACCGGAATGCCGGCCGTCGAAAGCCACGCCGCCCGCGGCCGGGGTAGCGGCCGCTGGTGGTTGCGCCGGGGTTGGCGCGGGCGTTGTGGCGGCGGCTGGCGGCGCAGGGTCGGGCGCCTGGGTTGCCGACAACGCCTGCCCGGGGCCCAGCAGCGCGGACAGGAACCAGGCGGCGCCTAGGTAGCTGCGACGCATCCGCTCATGGCCACCAGAACGCAGCCAGTTGCGCGACGCCCGGCTCCAGCGCGGCATCGCCAGGCAGGCGCAGCACGGCGACCGCGCCGGCCGGCATGCCACGGAAGTCGCCGGACTGACCCGAGGCCAGCAGGGCGGCGGTCTGTTCCAGGCCAGGGTTGTGCCCGACCAGCAGCACGCGGCCGATGTCGCGGTGCTCGTCGATGACCTGCATCAGGGTGCCGGAGGTGGCCTCGTAGATGCGCCGGTCCTCGCGTTGTTCGACGTAACCCAGGATCGCCAGCACCTGTTCGAGCGTCTCGCGGGTGCGCCGCGACGGCGACACCAGAACACGATCGGGGAGATGGCCGTGTTCCTTGAGCCACTTGCCCGCGGCTTCGGCTTCGGCGCGACCTTCAGCCGAAAGGGGTCGGTCAGCATCATCCTGGCCCGGCGCGGCGGCTTCGGCATGGGCATGTCGCAACAGGATGAGTTCGCGCATCAGAGCACCTTCCTTAGCCATTTGAGCAGCGGTGCCCAGTCATCCTGGTGGCTGCGGATTTGTTCGCTGTGGTAGTCGAACACGCTTTTCCCCAGCGCGACCATCAGGATATAGGCCTGGGTGTCACGCAGTTCAGCCACGACCGGATACGGCCAGGATTTCAGCTGGTCGACCGCCTGCTGCGAGGCATTGGTCCAGGGCTTGAGCCGGTTGCCGACCAGGCCAACGGGCAGCTTGCCCTTCTTCACCCGGGGGTGGCTGGCGAGCGAATTCAGGAACGGCACGGTTGCCTCGAGGTCGATCATCGAGGGATTGACCGGCACCAGCACGGCATCGGCTTTGTCCAGGATGTCCTCGAGGTCGTCGCCCATCGCGCCGGCCGCGGCATCCACGACCAGGCGCTCGATGTCGTTGGGCAGGCGCTCCTGCCAGCGGCGGCGGGTGCCGTCGATCGGCAGGACGGCGCTCTCCATCGCGGAGCGTTTTTCGGCCCAACGGGTCGAGGACTGCTGCCGGTCGGCGTCGAGCAGCGCAGTGCGCTTGCCGTCCAGGGCGAACCAGGCAGCCAGGTTGGTCGCGATCGTGGATTTGCCCGCCCCTCCCTTCGAACTTGCGACCAGCACCGTGCGCATGGGGAGCTCCGCGAGAGACCAAGCCCCACTCTACAAGGCGGGCAAGGCGGAAGGAAAGGCCGGTTGCCGTCCGCCGCTGCAGGCGGACGGAATCGGGCAGCGACCCCGAGGGGTTGGGACCGAGCAGAAACTCTAGACTGTCATGGGACGGTTGAGTTGACGCGCCATGTTGCGCGTCGCGGGTTGTGGAGGCGCCCCTTGGCAAGACCATCGCACCCGGGCCTGTACGCGCCGGCCTTCGAGCACGACAGTTGCGGCTTCGGCTTGATCGCCCGCCTCGATGACCGCCCGGCGCGCGCGATCATTGACGCGGCGCTGACCGCGCTTGGCCGCCTGTCGCATCGTGGCGCGGTCGGCAGCGACGGCCGCAGCGGCGATGGCTGCGGCTTGCTGCTGCGCCGCCCCGAGACCTTCCTGCACGCTGCCGCCGCCGAAGCCGGGCTGGGCGTGGGTTCGAACGTGGTCGCCGGGATGATCTTCCTGCCGCGCGATGCCGCCGCGGCAGACCATGCCCGGCGCACCCTCGACGCCGCGCTGGTGGCGCAGGGCCTGCGCGTGGCCGGCTGGCGCGTGGTGCCGATCTCGATGGCAGACTGCGGCCCGATCGCCGCGGCGGGCCTGCCGCGCATCGAGCAGGTGTTCATTGATCCGCCGGCCAGCGCCGAAGGCGCCGACCTGCACGCGGCGCATGAAGACACCGAACGCGCCCTGTTCCTGGCCCGGCGCCAGGCCGAGCTGGCGCTGGTGGGGGTGGACCTGTTCCATGTGGTGACGCTGTCCCGGCACAGCCTGGGCTACAAGGCGATGGTGCTGCCCAACGACCTGGCCGCCTTCTTCCCCGACCTCGCGCGCCCCGACCTGGCCACATCGGTGGCAACGTTCCATCAGCGCTTTTCCACCAATACCGCGCCGGCCTGGGCGCTGGCGCAACCGTTCCGCCTGCTCGCCCACAACGGCGAAATCAACACCATCGAAGGCAACCGGCACTGGGCCCAGGCACGCGCCGCGCGTTGGCATACGCCGCGTCTGGACCTGGCGCAGTTGCATCCGCTGGTATCCATGCAGGGTTCGGATTCGCAGAGCCTGGACAACATGCTCGAGCTGCTGCTGCGCGGCGGCATGGACCTGCTGTGCGCAATGCGCGTGCTGATCCCGCCGGCAACCGCCGCACTGGAATATCGCGACCCGGACCTGGCCGCGTTCTACGAGTACTTCGCGCTCAGCCTGGATCCCTGGGATGGCCCGGCCGGCATCGTGATCAACGACAGCTACTACGCCGCCTGCACCCTGGATCGCAATGGCCTGCGGCCGGCGCGCTGGCTGCTCACCGATGACGGCGTCTTCGTGGTCGCCTCGGAAGCCGGCGTCTACGATGTGCCGGCTGAAAACGTGCAAGCGCGCGGCAAGCTCGGCCCGGGCGAAATGCTGGCGGTGGACCTGCGCGCCAGGCGCCTGCTGCACAGCCATGACATCGATGCGATCAATGCCAGCCGCGCACCGTTCAAGCAGTGGTTGCGCCAGGGTGTCACCTATCTGTCGACCGAACTGATCGACCCGGCATTGGCCGCCGAACCGTTTGATCCGGCCACGCTGCGCCGGTTCCAGAAACTGTTCCAGCTCAGCCGCGAGGAACGCGAGTCGGTGCTGCGCGTGCTCGCCGAAACCGAGCAGGAAGCCACCGGCTCGATGGGCGATGACACGCCATTGGCCGTGCTCTCGCACAAGTTCCGGCCGGTGTACGACTACTTCCGCCAGGCGTTTGCGCAAGTCACCAATCCGCCGATCGATCCGTTGCGCGAGCAGATCGTGATGTCGCTCGCCACCCAGATCGGTCGCGAGGGCAATGTGTTCGCGTTCGATCCCGACAACGCGCGCCAGCTGATGCTCAACTCGCCGGTGTTGTCGCAGCGCAAGTTGCGCCAGATGCTCGAGCTGCCGGAGTTTGTCGGCGCGCAGGCGCACATAGGCCTGTACCTGCACGAAGGCGAGACCTTCGAGCACGCGCTATATCGGCTGCGCGACGAAGCCGAGGCCGCGGTCCGCGGTGGTGCGATCCTGGTACTGCTCACCGATCGCTATCCGCCACCTGGCGGCGTGCCGGTGTCGGCATTGCTTGCCACCGGCGCGATCCATCACCACCTGGTTGATGCCGGGTTGCGTTGCGACTGCAACCTGCTGGTGGAAACCGGCAGCGCCCGCGACGCGCACCAGATCGCCTGCCTGGTCGGCGTCGGCGCGACTGCGGTGTATCCCTTTCTCGCCTACCAGACCCTGGCCGGCCTGGCTGGCAGCGGCATCCTTTCCGGAAAAACCGGTGCCGAAGCCGCCGAGTTCGGACGCTCGTATCGTCGTGGCATCAAGAAGGGCCTGCTGAAGATCCTGTCCAAGATGGGCATCAGCACGGTCGGCAGCTATCGCGGCGCGGGTGCCTTCGAGATCGTCGGCTTGGCCGACGCCGTGGTCGCACTGTGCTTCCCTGGCCTGCCCTCGCGCGTTGGCGGCGCCAGCTTTGCCGACCTCGAAACCGATGCGCGTGCGCTTGCCGCGCGCGCCGACGACGACGGCGCCGACCTCGAGGCCGGCGGCCTGCTGTCGGCGCTGCCCGGTGGCGAGCGCCATCTGTACGACCCGTTGGTGATCGCATCGCTGCAGCGCGCCGTGCGCACTGGCGATGTCCTGGACTACCAGCACTACGCCGATTACGTGGACGGCCGCCCCGCCTCCACCCTGCGCGATCTGTTGCGCCTGCGCAGCGAAACCTGCACGCCAATTGCCATTGACGCTGTCGAACCGCTGGATGCGATCGTGCGCCGGTTCGACTCGGCCGGCATGTCGCTGGGCGCATTGTCGCCGGAAGCGCACGAAGCGCTCGCCATTGCCATGAACCGGCTCGGTGCGCGCTCGAACTCCGGTGAAGGCGGCGAAGATCCTGCGCGCCACGGCACCGAAAAGCGCTCCAAGATCAAGCAGGTCGCCTCGGGCCGCTTCGGTGTGACGCCCGGCTACCTGGTCGAAGCCGAGGTGTTGCAGATCAAGATCGCCCAAGGCGCCAAGCCAGGTGAAGGCGGGCAACTTCCCGGCCACAAGGTGGATGCCACCATCGCCAGGCTCAGGCACGCGAGGCCAGGCATCGGATTGATCTCGCCGCCGCCGCACCACGACATCTATTCGATCGAAGACCTCGCGCAGTTGGTGTACGACCTCAAGGAGGTCAACCCGACCGCGCTGGTGTCGGTGAAGCTGGTCTCGCATGCCGGCGTGGGCACCATCGCCGCCGGCGTGGTGAAGGCCTACGCCGACCTGATCACCGTGTCGGGTTACGACGGCGGCACCGGCGCCTCGCCGATTTCCTCGATTCGGCACGCCGGTGCGCCCTGGGAACTGGGCATCACCGAAGTGCAGCAGACGCTGCGCCGGCATGGACTACGCGGGCTGGTGCGACTGCAGGCCGATGGCGGGCTCAAGACCGGGCTTGATGTGATCAAGGCGGCGATCCTGGGCGCCGAGAGTTTCGGTTTCGGCACCGCGCCGATGGTGGCGCTGGGCTGCAAGTACCTGCGCATCTGCCACCTCAACAACTGCGCCACCGGCGTTGCTACCCAGGACCCGCGCCTGCGCGCCGAGCAGTTCCGCGGCCTGCCGGAAATGGCGATGCAGTTTTTCCAGTTCGTCGCCGAAGATGTGCGCGGTTGGCTGGCGCGGCTGGGTGTGGCGCGTTTGGAAGACCTCGTCGGTCGCCTCGACTTGCTCGAGTGCATCGAAGGCCAGACTGCGCGCCAGCGTGGCCTCGACCTGTCGGCATTGTTGTCGGATGGTGCTGCGCCCGCTGATGCGCCGCGCATCTGCATGCAGGCACGCAACGCCCCGCGGGATACCGGCGAGCTGGCAACACGCATCGCCAGCGACACCGCTGCAGCGATCGAGCATGGCGGCGGCTTGCAGCTGTCCTATCCGATCCGCAACAGCGATCGCAGCATCGGTGCGCGCCTGTCGGGCGTGATCGCGCGCCGCTACGGCGATGCCGGCCTGGGCGAAGGCAATGAACTCGACCTGCGCTTCACTGGCATCGCTGGACAGAGTTTCGGCGCCTGGAATATCGCCGGCCTGCGCCTGTCGCTCGACGGCGAGGCCAACGACTACGTCGGCAAGGGCATGGCCGGCGGCCGCATCGTGCTGCGCCCGTATGCAGGTTCGCGATTGATCGCGCAGGACACGCCGATCCTTGGCAACACCTGCCTGTACGGCGCCACCGGCGGCGAGTTGTTCGCGGCTGGCTGCGCGGGCGAGCGTTTCGCGGTACGCAATTCCGGTGCGACGGCGGTGCTGGAGGGCGTTGGCGACCATGGTTGCGAGTACATGACCGGCGGCGTGGTGGTGGTGCTGGGTCGCACCGGATTGAATTTCGGCGCCGGCTTCACCGGCGGACTGGCGTATGTCCTGGACATGGAGCGCGATTTCGTTGATCGCTACAACCACGATCTGGTCGAGTTGCTGCGGATCACGCCCGAGGGCATGGAGCATCACCGCCAGCACCTGCGGCTGCTGATCGGCGCGCATGTCGAACACACCGGCAGCGCACTGGGCACCTCCCTGCTCGACAGCTTCCGTGATGTCGCCGGCCGCTTCTGGCTGGTCAAGCCGAAAGCCGCGAGCCTGGATTCGCTTGCCGAATCCCTGCGGCGCGCCGCATGAAGCCGACCCCGTTCCATTTCCTCGATGCACCGCGCAAGCTTCCGCGCGCGCTGCCGGTGGCGGTGCGCCTGCTCGGCTGGAAGGAAACCTACGGCAGCTATGTGGCCGAAGAAGCCGCCGAGCAATCGGGCCGCTGCCTGGATTGCGGCAACCCGTATTGCCAGTGGCAATGCCCGGTGCACAACCACATTCCCGACTGGCTGGGCCTGGTCCGCGAAGGCCGGCTGTTCGAAGCTGCCGCGCTCGCTCATGCGACCAATCCGTTGCCGGAAATCTGCGGCCGCGTCTGCCCACAGGATCGTCTGTGCGAGGGCGCCTGCACGCTGGAGACCGGATTCGAATCGGTGACCATCGGCTCGGTGGAAAAGTACGTGGTGGACTCGGCGTTCCGCGCCGGCTGGCGGCCTGATCTATCCGCGGTGAAGGCGACCGGCCGCCGCGTGGCAGTGATTGGCGCCGGCCCCGCCGGCCTGTCCTGCGCTGATCGCCTGGTGCGCGCCGGCGTCGAGGCGCATGTGTTCGATCGCTACGAAGAAATCGGCGGACTGCTGAGCTTCGGCATTCCGCCGTTCAAGTTGGACAAGGACGTCATCGCCACCCGGCGCGCGGTACTCGAGACGATGGGCGTGCGTTTTGCGCTTGGCACTGAAGTGGACACGCCGCTATTTGGTGAATTGCTGCGCGATTTTGACGCGGTGTTTGTCGGTACCGGCGCCTACACGCCGGTGGATGGCGCGCTGCCGGGGCAGGGCCTGCCAGGTGTGCATGCGGCGCTCGATTTCCTGGTCGCCAATGCGCGCCGGGTGATGCGCGGCGGCGATACCGGCGAACCCTCGGAGTTCTCGGTTGCCGGCAAGCGCGTGCTGGTACTCGGCGGCGGCGACACCGCGATGGACTGCGTGCGCACCGCCGTGCGTCTCGACGCGGCATCGGTGCACTGCCTGTATCGCCGCGGCGAGGCGGACATGCCCGGGTCGCGGCGCGAAGTCGCCAGCGCGCGCGAGGAAGGCGTGCGCTTTGTGTTCGGGGCGCAGCCGCTGGCGATTGATGGCGGCTCGCAGGTCGAAGCCGTCCATGTGGCCGATACCGAAACCGGCGCGCAGACCCGGTACGACGCGGATGTCGTGATCATCGCGTTCGGGTTCCGGGCAAGTCCGCCGGCATGGCTGGCGGCCAACGGCATCGGCCTGGCCGACGGCACGGGCGCCTCCGGCGCACTCGGACGCATCCGCCTGGAGGGCACACGTCCGCAGCAGACCGCACACGCCAAAGTATTCGCCGGCGGTGACAATGTCCGTGGCGCCGACCTGGTGGTGACCGCGGTGCGCGACGGCCGCGAGGCTGGCGACGCCATCGCGGCCATGCTGCGTGAAACCTGACCTGCGCGAGGCCTGAGCCGCGGCGATGGTATCGTGGCCGCCTCGATCGGCCATACGACCCACCGGAACCACGCATGTCCGAACTGCAAGACCTCAGCTCGCTGGTGCGCTCGAATACCCCGCTGATCGTGATCGAAACGCCCGACGAAGCGCGCGTCGTCGACCTGTTCCGGCATGTGCTGACCAATGTCTGGCGCGCGCTGTACCGCTGGTCGATCACCGAGGGCATGCGCCGCGTGGACCTTGACCGCGAGGACCCGCCGGAAACCGCGCCCGACATCACCACCACCCTGCAGGCGATCAAGGCGCACGACCAGCGCGGCATCTACCTGCTGCTCGACGTCGCGCCCTACCTGGGCTACGCCAGCACCCAGCGCATGCTGCGCGAGATCCTCGACCGCCGCGGCAGCCTCGAGCACACCATCGTGATGGTCGGCAGCAAGATCGAGTTGCCGCCGGAACTGGAATCGCTGGCCGTGCGCTTCGAGATGCGCCTGCCGGACGAGAATGCACTGCTGAAGATGGTCAATGACGAAGTGGCCCTGTACCAGCGCGAGAACAGCGGTCGCCGCGCTGTGGTCGACAAGGCGGTGCTCGGAATCATCGTGCGCAACCTGCGCGGGCTGACACTGGTGGAGGCGCGGCGGATCGCGCGGCACCTGATCTTCCGCGATGGCGCGGTCGGCGAGTCCGACTTGCCTGAGCTGGCCAAGCTCAAGTTCGAACTGCTCAACAAGAGCGGCCACCTGCATTTCGAATACGACACCGCGCGTTTCACCGACGTGGCCGGCCTGACCCGGCTGAAACACTGGATCGGCCAGCGCCGCGAAGTGTTTTCCGAGGGCGAGTTGCCGGTCGGCCTGGATCCGCCCAAGGGCGTCCTGCTGCTGGGCGTGCAGGGCTGCGGCAAGTCGCTGGCGGCCAAGGCGGTGGCAGGCGGTTTCGGGGTGCCGCTGGTGCGCCTGGATTTCGGCACGCTGTACAACAAGTACCACGGCGAAACCGAGAAGAACCTGCGCGACGCGCTCGGCTCTGCGGAGCAGATCGCGCCCTGCGTGCTGTGGATCGACGAGCTGGAGAAAGGCCTGTCGTCGTCCACCGGCGGCGACGACGGTGGTGTCTCGCGCCGCGTGCTCGGCTACTTCCTCACCTGGATGGCCGAACGCAAGTCGCGGGTGTTCCTGGTGGCCACCGCCAATGCGGTGCAGGAGCTGCCGCCGGAACTGCTGCGCAAGGGTCGCTTCGACGAAATTTTCTTCGTGGACCTGCCCACCGCGCCGGCACGCGCTGAAATCTTCCGCCTGCACCTGGAGAAGCGGCGCGTGGATTGGGGCGCGTTCTCGCTCAACGCACTCGCCGACGCGACCAATGGATTTTCCGGCGCCGAGATCGAGCAGGCCATCGTCAGCGCGCTGTATTCCGCGCATGCCGACAAGACACCGGTCGACGAGCCGCGCCTGCTCGGCGAGATCCGCGGCACCCGGCCGCTGTCGGTGCTGATGGCCGAGCAGGTGGCCTCGCTGCGCGCCTGGGCCACCTCGCGCACCGTGCCCGCCGACTGATTCGATCGCCACGACCTGATGCTTGCCAGCCCCGCAATCGACTGGATTGCTGCGTCCCTGCCAATGCCGGCGATGCGCGATGCCTTGCTCGCGCTGGCGGCCTTGGCACTGATGCGAATGGCGCCGCGGTTGGGCATGTGGCTTTACGCGTTGGTCGCGCTGCCCGGCACGCTGATGCACGAACTGGCGCATTTCATCGTCGCTTTGCTGCTGCGCGCGCAGCCGCGGTTTCCGTCATTGATCCCACAGCGCATGGTCGGCGGCTGGCGCATGGGCTCGGTAGCTTTTCGCGCGGGTCCGATGCGCGCCGCACCGATCGCACTGGCACCGTTGCTGCTGTTTCCGCTGGCATGGTGGTGGACGGTCGCGATCATGCCGCGCTTTTCCTGGCCATGGCTGGCGGCAACGGCCTGGATCGCCGGCGCGTTGCTGTCGGCCTGCTTGCCCTCGGCGACCGACTTGCGCCTGGCCCGCCCCGCCCTGCTCGGCCTCGGCATCGTCACAGTGCTCGCCGTCATCGCGTGGTACGCAATGCACTGACCACATGCGCTACCAATCGGTTGGCACGTAGTCCTTCAGGAACTGACCCCACACGTGCGCGCCAGTGTTGCTGCCGTCAATGATCGGATCAACGATGCGCGCCGCGCCATCAACGATATCCAGCGGAGGATGGAAGCGCTCCTCGCGCACCTTGCGCTCGGCCAGCTCGGCCGGATCCTCGTCGGTCACCCAGCCGGTGTCCACGCTGTTCATGTGGATGCCGTCCTGCTGGTAATCGGTGGCCGAGGTGCGCGTCATCATGTTCAGCGCGGCCTTCGCCATGTTGGTATGCGGGTGCCGGGTGGTCTTGAAGTTGCGGTAGAACTGCCCTTCCACTGCCGACACGTTGACGATGTGCTTGTCATGCCCGGGCATGCGCAGCATCAGTTCCTTCAGGCGCGCGTTCAGCACGAAGGGTGCGACGGCGTTCACCAGTTGCACTTCGAGCAATTCGACGGTGGCGACTTCGGCCAGTTCCAGGCGCCAGGAATTGCGCCCGCGCAGGTCCACCTGCTGCAGGTCCTTGTCGAGTTCACCATCCGGGAACAGATGCGATGCAACCACGTGGTCGTCGTCGTGCAAGGCCAGCTGCGACAACGCGGCCGCATGGGTCATGCCGGCGGCCTGCGCCGTGGCGGCCGGCAGCGCGAAGGCAGCGAGCGCGGCAGTGTCGGGTGCCGCGCTTGCGGACGCGGGCGGCGCGGCGAGCTGCTCGCCCGTCGGTGCCATCGCAGCACGCAAGTCCTCGTAGCCAGCGAGCAGTGCGCGCACTGCTTGCGGTGCATCGTGCTCGGCGGCGGTCTCGGACTCCATCATGTGCGCGTAAAAGGCCGGCGGCCGACGCACAGTCTGGCAGGCGTTGTTGATGATGTAGTCCAGGCGCGGCTGGGTGGCCAGCAAGTGCTTGCAGAACGCCTCGACGCTGGGTGTATGGCGCAGGTCCAGCCCATACACCTGCAGGCGGTCGAACCAGTCCGGGAAATCCGGCTCCTGCGCGTAGCGCGCCGCCGAGTCGCGCGGAAAGCGCGTGGTCACGATCAACGACGCGCCCGCGCGCAACAGTTTTAACCCGGCCTGGTAGCCGATCTTCACGCGACCGCCGGTCAACAACGCGACGCGGCCGCGCAGGTCGGCTGTCTCGGTGCGCTTGCGGAAATTCAGCTCGCCGCAGTCCTGGCAGAGCTGGTCGTAGAAGTGGTGGACAGCGGTGTACTTGCGCTTGCAGACGTAGCAGTGGCGCGGCGCGGGCGCGTGGCCGAGGCCGTCTGGGATCGCGGCATCGGCCGCCGACGCGGTCGCGGTCGCAGTCGCTGTCGCCGTCCCCGCATCTGCGGAATCGTGCGCAAGCACCTCGGGCGGAAACGCATTGGGCGTGGTGAAAATCTTGCGCCGGCGCAGGGCGCGGATACCGGTGGCGTGCAGCAGCGCGTCCTCGGCTTGCACCTTGGCATCGCGGCGTTCCTTCTCCGCGTCCTTGCGATGCCGGCGACGCACCGCGCGGTCTGGATGGTAAGCCTGGCCGATGGCGCGCGTGAGTCGTTCCCGCTCGTCCTCGGGCAGGGCTTCGAGCAAGCGGCGGTCAGCGACCACCGCCTCGAGCAGTTCAGCGGCGGCACGCAGGCGGTCAAGCAGCAGTTCGCCGCTTGAAGTGCCCGCAGCGGCCGGTTCAGGAAGTTCGTTCATCCTGCCATTATCGCCGATGCCGGGATGGGGATTCAGGCTGCCTCGACCCCGGAATCAGGACATGGCGCCACTGCCGTAAGCTGGCGCCATGGACTTGCGCTTCGATAATGCCTTCGCCCGCCAACTGCCGGCCGACCCGGAACACGGGCCGCGGCTGCGCCAGGTGCAGGGCGCGCTGTTCTCGCACGTCGAGCCGACGCCGGTCGCCGCGCCGCGCCTGCTGGCGCATTCGCGCGAGATGGCCGCGACCCTGGGGTTCGACGATGCCTTCGTGCACTCGCCGCACTTTGCCGAAGTCTTTGCCGGCAACGCCTTGCTGCCGGGCATGGCGCCGATCGCCGCCAACTATGGCGGCCACCAGTTCGGCCACTGGGCCGGGCAACTGGGTGATGGCCGCGCGATCAGCCTGGGTGAACTGATCAACGCGCAAGGCGAGCGCTGGGAGTTGCAGCTCAAGGGCGCCGGCCCGACGCCATACTCGCGCAGCGCCGATGGCCGCGCGGTGCTGCGTTCATCGGTGCGCGAATTCCTGTGTTCGGAAGCGATGCACCATCTCGGCGTGCCGACCACGCGCGCGCTGTCGCTGGTGGCGACCGGCGAGCCGGTGCTACGCGACATGTTCTACGACGGCCGCGCCAAGCACGAACCTGGCGCGGTGGTGTGCCGGGTGGCGCCGAGCTTCATCCGCTTCGGCAATTTCGAGCTGCCCTCGGCGCGCGGCGAGATCGATCTGTTGCGGCAATTGGTGGAGTTCACCATCCGCCGCGATTTTGGCGGCGACGCGACCCCGCTGAGCGAAATTCACATCGCCGACTGGTTCGCCCAGGTATGCGCACGCACTGCCACGCTGATGGCGCACTGGATGCGGGTCGGCTTCGTGCATGGCGTGATGAACACCGACAACATGTCCATCCTCGGTCTGACCATCGATTACGGCCCCTATGGCTGGATCGATGACTACGATCCCGACTGGACGCCAAACACCACCGACCGCGAACGTCGTCGCTACCGCTTCGGCACCCAGCCGATGGTGGCGTTCTGGAACCTGTCGCGGCTGGCCGGCGCACTGGCGCCATTGTTCGGCAACACCGAGCTGCTGCAGGCCGGGCTCGATCACTACGCCGCGGCCTGGCCGGTGCTCGAGCGCGGCAACGCAGCCGCCAAGCTCGGTCTGGAAGTACACGGGCCTGCCGATACGACGGACGCCGTGGGAGATGATGCGCTGTGGCGCGACCTGCTGGCCTTGCTGCAGGCCGCCGAAGTGGACATGACCCTGTGGTTCCGCGGCCTGTCCGCACTCGACCTCGCGCAACCGTCGCTGGTTGCGCTGGAAGACGCGTTCTACGATCACGGCAAGCGCGAGCAGCACGACGGCGCACTGCGCGATTGGCTCGCCCGCTACGCGGCGCGCGCGGCGCGTGATCGACGGCCACGCGCCGTACGCCGTGCCGCGATGGATGCTGTCAATCCGCGCTTCGTGATGCGCAACTACCTGGCTCAGGAAGCGATTGACCGCGCCGAAGCCGGCGATGCCAGCGGCGTGACCGACCTGCTTGAAGTGATGCGTCGCCCCTACGACCAACAACCCGGTCGCGAGGCGTTCGCCATGCGGCGCCCGGACTGGGCGCGCGACCGCGCCGGCTGCTCGATGCTCAGTTGCAGTTCGTAAGCGGCGGCAACACGAAAAGCACCGGGACCGTCGCGGCGCTGCCTCTGGAGGGCCGCGTCGCGCCGATCCCGGTGCCGGGGAAGCAGATCAGCTGTTGCCGGCGGCCTTGGCGCACTTGCCGCCCACCTTGGACTCGCCCTTCTTGCAGTCGGCAGTCTTGTGCGCGAGTTTCTTGGCGGCGGGCTTGGCGGCGGGCTTGGCGGCGGCTGCCGGTGTGGCGGCAATCGTTTCGTGGGCGGCTGGCTTGGCCGGCGCTGCGGGGGTTGCCTGGTGGGTCGCGGCCATGGCAAGGCTGCTGGCCAGCGCCAGAGTGAGGGCAAGCGGAATGCGGATGTTCATGGTTGTCTCCGGGATGGTGGGCGGGAAATGCACCGGTGTCTTACCGGTAGATCCACCTTGCGCCCGGGCCCTTGCGGCCAGGCTTGCCGGCGGATGACGGTTTGTCCATGTTCGCGCAGGCGACAAAAAACCTGCAGCTCGGCTGGCTCAGGCAGCCGGGAAACGCAGCAATACGCGCAAGCCGGGTTGGCCCGGCTGCAGGCGCAACTCGGCGCCGTGGCGGATCGCGATTGCGCGCACCACGCTCAGGCCCAGCCCGGAGCCCGGGGAGCCACGATGGCTGTCGCCACGCACGAAGCGGTCGAACACGCGTTCGTGCAATTCATCCGGAATGCCCGGGCCGCTGTCGCCGATTTCCAGCAGGACGTGGGCACCATCGCGTGCAACCAGCACCTCGATCGCGCCATTGCCGCCGCCATACTTGATCGCGTTGTCGAGCAGGTTGGCGAGCAACTGGAACAGCAGGTCGCGATTGCCACGGACCGTGGCCGGCGCGATTGCGGTGCTGATCGATTGCCCGTGCGCCTCGGCGACGGCCTGCCATAGCTCCACCGCATCGTCCACCACCGCATCCAGTGCAACCGGTGCATCGTCGGCATCGGCGCCGCCTTCAATGCGCGCCAGTCGCAGCAGGCTGTTGAAGGTGGACAGCAACTGGTCGGCTTCGGCGACTGCAGCATCAATCCGCGCACGCACTGCTTCGTCGGTGCTCTCGAGCCGCGCCTGTTCCAGCCGCGTGCGCAGCCGCATCATCGGCGTGCGCAGGTCGTGGGCGATGGCGTCGCTGGCACCCTGGATGCCGCCAACCAGGTCGCGGATGCGGTCGAGCATGCGGTTGAGCGTGCGGCCCAGGCGCGCGAAGGGATCGTCGCCGTCGCGCTCGGGCACGCGCTCCTCGAGCCGGCCCGCGGCAACGCGATCCACGGTATCGAGCGGCGCCTCCAGCGCGCGATCCACTGCGCGCCGCAGCAGCCAGCCAAGCAGCAGGGTCAGCACGGCAAGCAAGGCAAGGATGACCCCGCCCAGGCGCAAGGTCAGTTCGCGCAGGTGTTGCTGTTCGCCGGTGGTGTGCCCGGTCACCAGCCAGCCGCCATCGGGCAGGGCCTGCACATAGGCCAGCACGGTGTCGGACTCGGGCGCAGCGCGCCAGGGAAAACGCAGCCAGCCTGCGCGCTCGGGCAGCCGCGCAGGAAGTTCATTGCGATGCCCGGCGCTGATGCTGCCATCGCGCGCGACCAGCAGGTACACCGCTTCGCGATTCACCGGCTCGCGCACCCGTTCGGCGATGGTGCGGCGCAGTCCGTCGCGACCTTCGCTGCGATAGACCTCCATCAAGCCTTCGTGCTCGACGCGCACGGTCAACTCGCTGTCGCGCTCGAGCAACCGGTCGAATGCAAGCAGGCTCACGGTTCCCACCAACCCGAATGCCAGCAACAGGCCGACCGCATAAGTCAGCACCAGCCGGTGCAGGGTGGAATCGCGACGTCCGAACATGCGCCTGGTCAGTCGCGCTGGCCGAGCAGGTAGCCGGCCCCGCGCACGGTGTGCAGCAGCGGCGGGCCGCGCTCGCGGTCGATCTTCTGCCGCAACCGCGACACATGCACATCGATCACGTTGGTCTGCGGATCGAAGTGGTAGTCCCACACCGCCTCGAGCAGCATCGTGCGCGTCACCACCTGGTCGGCGTGGCGCATCAGGTATTCGAGCAGGCGGAACTCGCGCGGTTGCAGCTCGATCACCTGGCCGGCGCGCTTGACGTTGCGCTTGAGCAGGTCCATCTCCAGGTCGGCCACGCGCAGGCGCGTGCTCACTTCCGGCCCGCTGTCGAAACGACGCAACAGGCCGTCCAGGCGCGCGGCCAGTTCGGCGAAGGAGAATGGTTTTGCCAGGTAGTCATCCGCGCCGGCGCGCAGGCCCTGCACGCGTTGCTCGACATCACCCAGCGAACTGAGCACCAGCGCTGGCGTGCGCCGTCCGCTGGCGCGGACCTGGCGCAGCAACTCCATGCCATCGAGCCCGGGCAACATGCGGTCGAGCACCAGCGCATCGTAGCGCTCGGTCATCGCCAGGTGCAGGCCGTCGAGACCAGTCGCGGCGTGGTCCACACCGTGCCCTGCCTCGCGCAGGCCCTTGGCGACGAACTCGGCGATCAGCGGTTCATCCTCGACCAGCAGCACGCGCATGGACAGTGTTCCCTTGGCTACCAGCAGGCTGTGCCCTCGCGCCTGTCGCCCGACTAGACGGCGGATGACCAATTGGTAATGCGCCCGGACTGGGCAATCGACCCACGGCGGGCGCAAAGGGTTCCGCGGTCCCCGGAACTGTCCGTACGCCCAGGCCCCCGGGCCTTGCCCCGCCTGACCGTGCAAGGGCCGGCCGGTACAATGGGCGGTTCCCCGCGCCCCAGGCTCCGCCATGTCCACACCTTCCCCGGTCCTGCCGACCACTCCGATCGCCGACCCCGACTACAGCCTCGAGCACAAGTACACGCGCGCCGAAGGCCGCATCTACCTGAGCGGCGTACAGGCCCTGGTCCGCTTGCCGCTGATGCAGCAGATGCGCGACCGCGCCGCCGGCCTGGACACCGCGGGCTTCATCTCCGGCTATCGCGGCTCGCCGCTGGGCGGCTTCGACCTGGAATTGTGGAAGGCCAAGAAACACCTGGCCGCATCGGGCATCGAGTTCACCCCGGGCCTCAACGAAGACCTCGGCGCGACGATGGTCTGGGGCACACAGCAAACCCAACTGTTCCCGGGTGCCAAGTACGACGGCGTGTTTTCCATGTGGTACGGCAAGGGGCCGGGCGTGGATCGCTGCGGCGACGTGTTCAAGCATGGCAACGCCGCCGGCACGTCTGCGCATGGTGGCGTGTTGGCGTTGGCAGCCGACGACCACGCTTGCCGATCCTCGACACTGCCGCACGGCAGCGAGCTGGAATTCGTCAGCGCGATGATGCCGGTGCTCAACCCGGCCGGCGTGCAGGACATCCTGGACATGGGCCTGCTCGGCTGGGCGATGTCGCGCTTCACCGGGCGCTGGGTCGGCTTCAAGACCATTGCCGAGACGGTGGAATCGTCGGCGAGCGTCAACGTCAATCCGCACCAGCTCGATATCATCATTCCGCAGGATTTCGCCTTGCCGCCGGGTGGCTTGAACATCCGCTGGCCGGATCCGCCGCTGGACCAGGAGATGCGCCTGCATCAGTTCGCGGTGCAGGCCGCGATTGCCTTTGCCCGCGCCAACCACATCGACAAGACCATCTTCGATTCGCCACGCGCGCGGCTGGGCATCATCACCACCGGCAAGAGCTTCCTGGACGTGTTGCAGGCGCTGGAATACCTGGGCATCGACCACAAGGCAGCCGAGCAGATCGGCATCCGCGTGTACAAGGTCGGCATGAGCTGGCCGCTGGAGCCGCAGGGCATCCGCGAGTTCGCGCGCGGCCTGGAAGACATCCTGATCGTCGAGGAGAAGCGCAGCTTCATCGAGTCGCAGGTGAAGGAGCAGATGTACAACTGGAGCGAATCTTCCAACGGCCGCCGACCCTCGGTGGTCGGCAAGTATGACGAGGCCGGTGAATGGATCCTGCCCTCGACCAATGAACTCACGCCTGCGCGCATCGCCCGGGTGATCGCCAAGCGGTTGTCGCGCTTCTTCACCTCGGAGTTGATCACCGAGCGGCTGGATTTCCTGTCCGCGAAGGAAAAGGAACTCGCGCTGCCGCGCGCCAACTTCCCGCGCGCCGCGCACTACTGCTCGGGCTGCCCGCACAACACCTCCACCACCGTGCCGGAGGGCTCGCGCGCGCTGGGCGGTATCGGTTGCCACTACATGGTCACCTGGATGGACCGCAGCACCGACACCTTCACCCAGATGGGCGGCGAAGGCGTGACCTGGTGCGGGCAGGCACCGTTCACCGAGGAAAAGCACGTCTTCCAGAACCTGGGCGACGGCACCTATTTCCATTCTGGCTCGCTGGCGATCCGCCAGGCGGTGGCGGCCAAGGTCAACATCACCTACAAGATCCTCTACAACGATGCGGTGGCAATGACCGGCGGCCAGCCGGTGGACGGAACGCTCAGCGTTCCCGACATCGCGCACCAGGTGCGCAGCGAAGGCGTGCAGACCATCGTCGTGCTCAGCGATGACATCGACAAGTGGAATCGTCCGGAGATTTTCCCGGGCGGCGTGGAATTCCTGGACCGCGATGAACTCGATGCCGTGAGCAAACGCCTGCGTGACGTTCCAGGCACCACGGTGATCATCTTCGACCAGACCTGCGCAGCCGAGAAGCGCCGCCGTCGCAAGCGCGGAAAGATTCCCGACCCGGCCAAGCGCACCATGATCAACCCCGCCGTGTGCGAAGGCTGCGGCGATTGCGGCGTTGCCTCCAACTGCGTGTCGGTGCTGCCGCTGGAAACCGAATTCGGCCGCAAGCGCGCGATCGACCAGAGCAATTGCAACAAGGATTTCTCCTGCGTCAAGGGCTTCTGCCCGAGCTTCGTCACCGTGTATGGCGGCGGCCTGCGCAAGCGCAAGGGCGCCGACAAGGGCGTGGATTTCACTGTGCTTCCATTGCCGGTATTCAAGTCCGACCTCGCCGAACCCTGGAACATCCTGGTCACTGGCATCGGCGGCACCGGCGTGGTCACCATCGGCGCGCTGATCGGCATGGCGGCGCACCTGGAGCACAAGGGTGGCAGCGTGCTCGACCAGACCGGGCTGGCGCAGAAAGGCGGCGCGGTGACGACGCATGTGCGCATCGCCAGGGATCCCGCCGATATCAATGCAGTGCGGATCGCGGCGGGCGAGGCCGATCTGGTGCTGGGCTGCGACATGGTGGTGGTGAACGACTACTGGGCGCTGTCGAAGATCCGCGCCGGCCGCAGCCACGTCGTGCTCAACAGCCACGAGGCGATGCCCGGCACCTTTACCCGCAATACCGATCTGCAGTTCCCGGCGCGCGGGATCATTGATGCCGTTCGCACGGCGCTTGGCGGCGCCGAACCCGGCATCGTCGATGCCTCCGCGTTGGCGCTGGCGCTGATGGGCGATGCCATCGCCACCAACCTGTTCATGCTCGGCTACGCCTGGCAGCAGGGCCTGGTGCCGCTGTCGTACGAGTCGCTGATGCGCGCCGTCGAACTCAATGGCGCCGCCATCGAAATGAACAAGACCGCCTTCGCCTGGGGCCGCCTGGCCGCCCACGATCCGACCACTGTGGGAGCGGCTTCAGCCGCGACTGCCCCTGTGGGAGCGGCCGGCGTCGCTCCTGCTCGCGCCGGCACTCGGGCATCCATGCCCTCGGCTTCAGCCGCGACTGCCACTGTGGGAGCGGCTTCAGCCGCGATGCCCTCCGCAACCAGCGCAGCGTTCTCCGGCAACGGCAAGCTCGCAACAACACTCGACGAATCCATCGTCCTGCGCTCCCGCTTCCTCACCGAATACCAGGACGCCGCCTACGCAATCCGCTACACCGACCTGGTCGCCCGCGTGCGCAGAATCGAAGCCGAGCGCACACCCGACCTCACCGGTCTGTCGGAAGCAGTCGCGCGCTACGCCTTCAAGCTGATGGCCTACAAGGACGAATACGAAGTCGCCCGCCTGTACACCACCGGCGATTTCCGCAAGCGCATCCGCGAGACCTTCGAAGGCGATGTGAAAGTGCGCTTCAACCTGGCGCCGCCGCTGTTTGCGAAGAAGGATGCCGACGGTCATCTCATCAAGTCCGAATACGGCCCCTGGGTGTTCACCGCGTTCGGCCTGCTCAAGCGCTTCAAGTTCCTGCGCGGCGGCATGTCCGATCCGTTCGGCCACAGCGCCGAGCGACGCATGGAACGGCAGTTGATCATCGACTACGTGCGCATCATCGACGAACTGCTGCAGACGCTGGCGCTGGGCAACCACGCGCTG
>JBBRZU010000022.1:0-30315 GCA_038236425.1 Lysobacterales bacterium | reverse complement strand
TGGGTCTGTTCTTCGAGTTGGACGTTGCTTTCCTCGAGATCGGATTGCTGCGCTTCGAGCATCGCCTGCGACTGGCGCAGCAGGCGGCCCTGTTCCTCGAGTTCCTCGTTGTTGACCCGCAGTTCTTCCTGCTGGGTCTGCAGTTCCTCGGACTGGCGCTGGGTTTCCTCGAGCAGGGATTCCAGTCGCGAGCGATCCTGCGCCGCGCGTACCGACACGCCCAGCGATTCGGAAACGCGGTCCAGGAATTCGATGTCGTAGGGATGCAGGGTGCGGAAGAATCCGAGCTCCATCACCGCATAGGTGCGGTTGCCGACCTTGGCCGGCGCGACCAGCAACTCGCGCGCGGATGCGGACCCGAGGCCGGAGCTGATCCCGAAATAGTCGGTGGGCACATTGGTGACATGCTGCGCACGCCCTGCGCGTACGGCCTGGCCAAGCAGGCCGTCGCCCACGTTGAGCGAAGCGGGCGCGCCGGCGGCTGCATAGGAAGCCATCCGCTCCAGCTGTTCGCCATCCACAACGTAGATCGCGCCGCGCTGCGCATCGAGGAAGTGGGCCAGGAAATCAAGCACGGTCTCGCCCAGGGACTCCAGGCGCAGGTCGCCCTGCAATCGTGCCGACAGTGCAACCTGTCCGGCACGCAGCCAATCCTGGGTGCCGCGGTGGCGGTGTTCGCGCGAGGCGATGACCATCGCGGCGATGATCAGCAACAGCAGCACGCCCGAGCCACCCACCTGGACCAGGAACGAGCTGCGCGCGGCGCCATTCCAGACGGCCTGGTCGCGGGCCAGCGAAGCCCGGGCCTCGTCCGTGATCCCGGCTGCGAGTTCGCGTACCGCGTCCATCTTCTGCTTGCCAAGGCTCACGTCCTGCAGGGTCTCTGCGGCGCCGACGGCAGCGCCGCCAGCAGCGCCGTGGCGGCGCGCCAGCGACTTCGCGTAGTGGCGCATCACATCACCGATCGCATGATCGAGCGCGTCCACCTTCATGGTCAGATCCGGCTGGTCCTGCGCCAGCAGCTTGAGTTGCCGGACATGCCCTGGCAGTTGTCCAGTTGCCTGCGCATAAGGTTGCAAGTAGGTTTCGTTACCGGTCAGCAGGTAGCCCCGGTAGCCCAACTGCAGGTCCTTGGCCAGGGAAAGCACGCCCAGTACTTCGGCCACTGTCTCCAGCGCGCGGGATACCTTGGCGGCCGAGCGCGTGCGTTCGGCCAGCGAGGTGTACGACAGGACAGCCAGGACCAATACCGCAATGATCGCCAGGGCAAAGCCGCCCAGTTCACGCGGCGGCAGGAAGGCGATCCGTGAGGGCGCGCGGACGTCGGCGTCGAGGGGGTTGCTGGCCAAGGTCGGATCCTCCGTGGAGGATCCGAGTATGACCCACGGCCGCTGCGACAAGCTTAGCGGGAGCCTGCGGCTGCCTCGTATTTCGCCCGGATGTTCACGCAGCGTTGGTCAGCCTCGTGCTTGGACTGCAGGGCCCGCCGGACGGCAGGGCTGAGTGCGCCCGAGGCATCGATGGCCTGCTGCAACCTCGCCACGCTCGCGGGGGTACACGCCGTGGGCACCATTTGCGAGGCGTAGTTGCGCAGGAACACCGGGTCCGCCTTGGCGTCGATCTGCGCCAGGCTGGCAAGACGCTGCTCGGCGCTGGCCTCGGCGAGTGCGCCCTGGCCCTCGGGGTAGAGGCTGGACATCACCACGCGCAGGCGCGAGAACGGTTCGGATCCGTCCATCGCCTGAAGCTTGCCGAGCCACTCCTGCTTGACCGCCGGATCCGGACGGATGACGGTTGCAGCCAGCGCAGCGAGCTGGCCGCGCTCACTGCTGTCGCGCTTGAGTTCGGCCGCGATGAGAGCGGCGCTGCCGGGTGCATCGAAGCGATTGAGCTGGCGCACGATCATCCAGCGCTGTTCCTGGCTGATCTCCATGCCGCCGATGGCGACGCGTCCATCCAGGATTCCGCGCAGCTTGTCCAGGGACACCTTGCTGCCGGCTGCATCAACGTAGGTGTCGAACCAGTCGGTGCCGCGATCGCGGTCATCGGCGTCGGCCAGCAGGCCGGTCCAGAGCGTGTCTTCAATACGGGTCGACAGCACGGCGGCTTGCGCGCCGCCGAAAATGCGCAGGTAGCTGCGCGCTGAATTGAGTGCTTCCAGCGCCTGGGACAGCAGCGCCGAGTCGGGCTCCCTGGCGAGGTTGTCGAGGACGGCACCGATGAAGTCCTGCAATGCCAGCGTGCCCTCGTTGCGTCCGTCGATCAGGCTCCGCCAGAGCATCGAGCGCAGCATGGTGTCGTCGACTTGCGCCAGGTGCGTTCGCGCCGTCGCGAACGATGCCGGGTCGAGCACGACCTTGACGAAACCCCAGTCCTCGTAGTTCGGATACACCAGGTCCGGGCAGGCCGCGCCCAGGAACGCCGGCACGGCGGTGCTCGCGCCGGCATAGTCCACCACCTGCTTTGTAGACAGCGCAAGTTTTCCGCCGGCCGCGTTGAACAGCGCCACCTGCACGCGCTGTTTGCGCAAGGTGGGATTGGCGGCATTCGCGGGGGACTGCAGCAGCTGGAACCGGCTGATTTTTCCGTCCGCGCATGCGAAGTCGGCGCTCAGCTTGTCGACGCCGGGCAGGTACAGCCACTCCTGCGCCCAGGGCCGGAGGTCGCGCCCGGACGCGCTGGACATGGCGCCGATGAAATCGTCCAGCGTGGCATTGCCATACGCATGTGCGACCAGGTACTCGTGCACGCCGCGCTGGAACACCTCGTCGCCAATCAGCTTGCGCAACTGGTGCAGGACCGAGGCGCCCTTGTTGTAGGTGATTGAATCGATGTTGTCGAAGGCGTTGGCGGTCGAGGCGACCGGGACCTCGACGGGATGCGTGGTGATGCTCGAATCGGTTGCGTAGGCGCCCTGCTTGGATTGGAAGAACGCCGGCCAGGTTGCATCGGCCCCGTCGGCCTTCGAACTGGCCAGGGTCTGCATGTAGGACGCGAAGCTCTCATTGAGCCACAGGCCATTCCACCAGCGCATGGTCACCAGGTCGCCGAACCACTGGTGCGCCATCTCATGCAGGATCACCGAGGACAGGTTGCGGCTGCGCTCGGTGGTCATGGGCTGGTCGGACAGGAACCGTGTCTCGGTGAAGGTGATCGCCGCGGCGTTTTCCATCGCGCCGTAGATGAACTGCGGCACCAGGATCTGGTCATATTTCTTGAACGGGTAGGGGATGCCGAAATAGTCGTCGTAATAGGCCAGGCCCGCCTTGGTAATGCGGAACCACTCTGCCGGCACGACCTGGTCGGACACCGACTGGCGCACGAACAGGCGCATCGGGATCGGGCCGCTGGTGTCTTGCCACATCTTGTAGGGACCGGCGTGCATCGAGAAATTGTAGGCGCTGAGCCTGGGCGTGGTCGGGAAGGTCCAGCGGCGGTTCGCACCCTGGTCTTCCACCCGGGTCTCGGGCGTGGAAGAAATGACGAACCAGTCCTTGGGCGCGATGGCAGTGAGCGTGTAGGTGGCCTTCGGATCGGGCTGGTCGAAGGATGGGAACATCTGGTGCGCCGCCGCCGGCTCGAAGTGCGTGTACAGGTAGACCCGGCCATCGGCCTTGTCCACGTAGCGGTGCAGGCCTTCGCCACTGGTGCTGTGCTCGCGGCTGTAGTCGACGGTGACGCTGTTGTGGCCCTTGCGCAGGCTTGATGCCGGCAGGCTGATGAACCAGTTGTTGTAATCCGGCGGTAGCGACTTGCCATTGACCACGAGCTTGCGGATGGTCGCCTTGTCCAGGTCGATGGTCAGCGGCGTGCTGGCGTCCGACAGGTCGAAGCTCAGTTGGGTGCTGGACGAGAACGTCGGTTCGCCGGTCAGGGTGATGTCGATGGCGTAGGCCAGGCTGGAGATGCGCGCGGTGCGTGCCGCGGCGTCCTCCTGGCTCAGGTACGGATTGGCGGCGCGCGCCTGCGGCGCGGCCGACGGTGCTGCCTGCGGCGCGGCGGCTGGCGCCTGTGCCTGCGCACCGCTCGAGGAAAGTGCGATGAGCGCGAACGCGCTGGTGCGAAGGATCAGGTTCATGGGCATTGGCCAAGGGCGGTAGGAGGCGGCAGGGCCGCAACTGCCTAGCATAGCCGGGTCGTGGCCGCCTGCCATCCGTGACCAATGGCAGTGGTCAGGCGAGCGCATTCTTGTGGGCCCGGGCTGGTCGGCCCGCGTGCTAGCCTTCCCGGGCGCCGGGGAGGCGCGACCAACTGGAGAGTGAGCATGGCAACCCGCAGCGTCAGTGTGTCTGCGATTTTCGGCTGGATTCCCCAGGCCTTCAGCCTGGTCGGCCGGGCCCTGCCCACCTTCGCGGGTGCTGGCTTGCTGAGCGTCGTGGTGAGCTTCGTGTTCTCCTCCCCGATCCTGTTCATGGTCGGCCTGGCGGGGTTTGATCCCGCCGCACTCGAGGGCGCGCAGGCTGCCGCCATGCTGGGCAAGTTGCTGACCGCGTATGGGCTCATGATTTTGATGTACCTGGTGCTCTACCCGCCGCTGATGTTGGGCTGGTCACGGCTCTGCCAGCAAGTCGATCGTGGCGCCGG
This sequence comes from Lysobacterales bacterium, assembly GCA_038236425.1. Taxonomy (GTDB): domain Bacteria; phylum Pseudomonadota; class Gammaproteobacteria; order Xanthomonadales; family Xanthomonadaceae; genus Arenimonas. The sequence continues at coordinate 25,731 of JBBRZU010000022.1, read as the reverse complement.
GGCATCCGCGTTCGAAATCTTTTCGCCCTATCGCGATCCGCAGGCGTGGCTGCGTGCGATCGGGCTGATCCTGGTGACGATGCTGATCATTGTGCTGATGCTGGGTATCTTCGCAGCGGCACTGTGGGCGCCGATCATGGGTTTCGCCCAGATGTCTGCGGTGAAAAGCGCCGGCGGGACGCCGCAGTTGCCGGCTGGAATGGGCTGGCTGGTGCTGGGCTACTTTGTCTTCCTTGGCGTCATGCTCGCGGTCCAATGGATCCAGATGGTTGCGTTCGTTGAAATTGCCCTGCGTCCCACCGGCGTGTTCGAGGCGCTGGGCTTGGCGATCGCAGCGGTTGCCCGGAACTTCCTCAAGCTGTTCCTGGTCGCGTTCTGCGTCGGAATCGTGCTGGTCGTGGTGGGTGCGGTGATCGGCCTGGTGTTCGTCGTGCTGTTCACGGCGGTGTCCCTGATCGGGCCACGCGCCATGACGATCGGCATCCTGTTGCTGGAAGTGCCACTGATGCTGGTGCTGTATCCGCTGATGTTCGGCGGTTTCTACATGATGTGGAAGGGTCTGGTCGGCGACGTCGTCGTCGGTGCGTTGCCTGACGAGGGATCGAGCCTGGCGGCCTGAGCAAAGCGCAGCACCGCTATTCCCCCGCGTTACAGTCACCGCTTCGATTTCCCCGGATTCCATCATGGCCAACCTCGCCGTCGTCCAACCCGTGGTGTTCACCGGCCTGCTGGGCTGGGTGTATTACCGTCGCATCCGCAGCAGTTTCGGCCGCCAGCCATGGCGACCGATGCGGGTTGCCATCCGCATGGTGATCCTCAGCATTGCGTTGGTTGCCTTGGCGATGGCGGCCGTGTTCGTGCCTGGCTCCGCGCTCATGGTGGTCGGTGGCCTGGCGATCGGCGCGCTGCTGGGTACGATCGGCTTGCAGCACACCCACGCCGAGCTGAGCGAAGGCAAGTACTGGTATACGCCAAATCCCTGGATCGGCGGCGCGCTATCGCTGCTGCTCGTGGCCCGGCTCGCCTACCGCATGGGCAGCGGCGTGTTTGGCAATGGGCTGGCCCAGGCGAGCCAGAATGCCAGTCCGCTCACGCTCGGTATTGCGGCGACGCTGGTCGCGTATTACCTGCTCAACGGCGTCGGGCTGTGGTGGCGCATGCGTGGACTATCTCGGGTCGAGTGACCGCCTGGCTTGTGCCATCGACCGGCGAACCAGGGTGCGCATGCTCAGGCCCTGCACGAGGATGGAGAACACCACGACCGAATAGGTCAGCGCCAGCAGCAGGTCGCGAGGCCCGCCCAATGGAAGGCTCAACGCGAGCGCGACAGAAATACCACCGCGCAGGCCGCCCCAGGTGAGGATGCGCCAGGCATGGGGTGGCAGCTTGAACCAGCCGCGAAGCGTCGCCACCGGCAATCCCACCGCCATCACCCGGGCCAGCAATGCCAGGAATGGCACCACGATCACCGCGACGACGACGTCGGCATTCAACTCGACGACGATGATCTCCAGCCCGAGCAACACGAACAGCAGCGCGTTGAGGATGTCGTCGATCAGTGACCAGAACAGGTCCACGTGATGGCGGGTGGTGTCCGACATCGCCAGCGCGCGGCCGTGGTTGCCGATGATCACGCCGGTCACGACCATCGCCAGCGGGCCCGATACATGCAACCGGTGCGCCAGCTCGTAGCCGCCGAGCACGCCGGCCAGGGTCAACAGTACTTCCACCTTGTAGTTGTCGATGCTTCGCAGCAGGACGAACAGCATCCAGCCAAGCAGGCCACCGAGCAGAACGCCACCGCCGGCCTCGCGCAGCAGCAGCATGGTGGCTTCGGCTGCAGTCGGGGTGTGCTCGCTCGAGGCCACGCCGACCAGCAATGCGAACAGGACCACGCCGACACCGTCGTTGAACAAGGATTCGCCCGATACCACGACCGACAGATCCTGCGAGACGCCAGCGTTCTTCAGGATGCCGATTACCGCGATCGGGTCGGTGGGGGAAATCAGGGCGCCGAATACCAGGCACCAGGTCAGGGGCAGGAACAGGCCCAGCGGCGGCAACAACCAGAACAGTCCGAAGCCGACGATGGCAGTGGACACCAGGGTGCCGACCAGCGCGAGTGCGGCCACTTGCCAGCGGTAGGCGCGCAACAGACTCAGGTCGATATGCAGGGCGCCGGCGAACAACAGCATCGAGAGCATGCCGTCCAGTAGCAGCTTCGAGAAGTCGAGCGACTGCAGCACTTCTGTCTCGTAGGCGTGCAGTGCGCCCAGGCCGGCCCAGTCCAGGGCCACCAGGGTCAGCGACAGGAGCATGGCACCAACCAGCATGCCGATCGTCGTGGGCAGGCCCACAAGGCGATGGTTCAGGTATTCCAATAGCGCGGTAATCACCAGGCAGGCGACTGCGGCTTCGAACATCGGACGGTTCCGGGTGGGCGCTGGCGAGGCGTAGGCAGGCGTTGAAAGGGTAACATCCCCGGAAAGTGGCCCTGCTCCATCGTTGGATGCGCGGCGCTGAAAACTAAGGAGGAACTCCATGCAGACCGTACTCATCACCGGCGCCAATCGCGGCATCGGCCTGGCCCTGGCCAAGCAATACCTGGGCCGCGGCGATCGCGTCATCGCGGTCTGCAGGCAGGGCAGTGCCGAGCTTGATGCATCGGGTGCGCAGGTCGAATCCGGCGTTGATGTCACCGACGATGCCGCGCTCTCCGCGCTGGCCAAGCGCCTGGGGGACACCCGGATCGACGTGGCCTGGCTCAATGCCGGCATCCTCTCGCGCGAGTCGCTCGGCGACATCGATGACCAGGGCTTTGACGCGCTGCGCAACCAGTTCGAAGTCAATGCGCTCGGCCCATTGCGTGTCGTGCAGGCCCTGCTCGGCCACCTGGCCAGGCACGCCAAGGTCGCGATCATGACCAGCCGCATGGGTTCGGTCGCTGACAACACGTCGGGCGGGTATTACGGCTATCGCGCCTCGAAGGCGGCGGTGAATGCAATCGGCAAGTCGCTGGCCATCGACTTGCGGCCGCGCGACATTTCCGTATTCCTGATGCATCCGGGGTACGTGGCGACTGACATGGTCGGCGGCAGTGGCGATATCACTCCGGAACAGTCGGCGGAGCGGCTGGTGTCGAAACTGGACGTACTCGAATTGGACCAGAGCGGAAGCTTCTGGCATTCCGATGGAAGCGCGTTGCCCTGGTAAGGCCTGCGGCAGCCGCACCACGGCGCCCGCGGAGCGTCAGCGTGGGTACCGACACACTCCGGACACCTGACTGACGCGGCAGTGCAACAGCGAACACCGAGCATGGCAGCCATCCACCGCAATCCGGGGATTCGCTGCCATGCAAGCCGGTCCGCTTTGCCTTCGTGCTTTCCAGGTTTGCGCCAGAGTCCGGAGCGCAGCCATGCAGATTGAGCGCGCGGCAGGCTCGTGCTTGCTCGAGGTGGCCGCGTGAACCGCTCTGCGGCCCGGCTGTCGGCGCGCGAGGAGGCATGGTGCCTGCAGGTCAACAGCTGGGGCGCGCATCGGGTAGTGCGCGCTTTTTTCTGCGTGGCAAGCCGGCTCGGCGATGGCGCGTTCTGGTATGCGCTGATGGCGGTGCTGGCCGTGTCCGACGGCAACCATGGCCTGATGGCGGCAGCGCATATGGCGCTGGTCGGTGGGGTGTCCACCTTGTTGTACCACCGGTTGAAGGGCTGGACGCGGCGCCCGCGGCCATTCGCTGCCAACGGCAGGATCCGCGCCTGGATCGCGCCGCTCGATGAATTCAGTTTTCCATCCGGCCACACCTTGCATGCGGTCGGATTCAGCCTTGCCGCCTGCATGTGGTATCCGTGGCTGGGCTGGCTGCTGGTGCCGTTCACCCTGGTTGTTGCCGCGTCCCGTGTCGTGCTGGGCATGCACTATCCCAGCGATGTGCTGGCGGCCGCTGCCATTGGTGCCGCGTTGGCCGAAGCGGCTGCGCTGTTGTTCTAGATCGGTACCGGCGGGTTTGCCACCGCGACCGCACCTTGCCACTGCCGCGCGGCGGTTACTGCTTGCCTTCCAGGTTCGCGCGCATCTTTGCTTCCATCTCGCGCATGGCAGGCGTGAATTCCTCGCCGAAATCCTCCGCCTCGAACAGCGGCCGGATCTCGATGTCGGAATCTGACAGCATCGGGTTCGGGCAGCGCTTCACCCACGCGATGCATTCGTCCATGTCCCTGCATTGCCACAGCCAGTAACCTGCGACCAGTTCCGTGGTTTCACTGAACGGGCCGTCGGCGACCGTGCGCTTGCTGCCGGAAAAATGCACGCGCACGCCATTGCGGCTGGGCTTGAGTCCTTCACCGGCAAGCAGGATGCCGGCCTGCATCAGGGCTTCATTGAACTTGCCCATGTCCTCCATCAGTTGTCGGGTCGGCATCTCGCCCGCCTCGGAACCAGCCGTGGCCTTGACCATCACCAGGAATCGCATCGTTGTGTCTGCCTTTGCTGTCGTGGGGCCGGTTTCCGTATTGGGATTGCAGGCGCGAGCGCCGCGGCAGGCGAAGCCGCGGGCTCCGGGACTCAGCCGCCTGGCTGGACGAACGCGATCTTGGCCAGGTCGGCATTGCCCGCACCGGCCATTACCTGGGACACGAGTTGATAGTCGGCTTCGCGATCTGCATCGATCTCGATCATCGGCTGCAGGGTCGCATCCACGCGCCCATCGGCGAGCATGCCGCGCGCACCTTCGCCGGCCAGACGCGAACGCAGTTCGGCCAAGGCGATCGGGCTGCCGTTCCAGTTGACCGTGCCACCGGCATCAATGTGCAAGCGGATCGGATCGGGAGGCGTCGGCCCGACCACTGGCGGCGCGGCCTGCGGCAGATCGACGGAAAGGGTCTGGGTCAGCGCCGGCATGGTGATCATGAAGATGATCAGCATCACCAGCATCACATCGACCAGGGGCGTGACGTTCATGTCGGACATCGGACCGGCGGAACGGATTGCGAAGGCCATCGCGTACTCCTCGTCATCGGCGCCGGGTGGCGTCGAGCCCACGTTGGCACTTCGCAGGCGCTTGCTGCAAGGGCCCTTGCGGACGTACGCTGGCGGGGTTGGGCGGGCTTGGAGTTATCGTCCCGCGACACGGCTGGGGAGCGGGAGAATGCAGGAAACATGGACGCGCGGCCGCATGGTCCGCGCGCTGGGCTTGGTGCTGGCTCTGTTTGCCGGTGCTGCGGTCGCACAGGTTGACCTCGACCGCCACCTCAAGCCCGAGCAGTTCGGTGAGCTCAAGATCTCGCCGACCGGGGAATTCTACGCAGTGACTGTGCGCCTGCCTGACCGGGTAGCCCTGGTGATCATGCGTCGCGCGGACAAGCAGGTGACGGCCAAGGTGGTGAGCGGCCCGCACTCGGAGATCGGCGGCTTCTGGTGGGCGAATGACGAGCGTGTCGTGGTTGCCATGGCCGAGCGCATCGCCGGCTCGCGTGACGCACCGTGGCTGACCGGCGAATTGCATGCAGTCAATGCCGATGGCAGCCAGGGCAAGGTGGTGGTTTCCAATACCGACAGGCCGTCCGGGACCGCCACCGGCGCGGTCGACCTGCTGACTCCGGATTGGCGTGCCGCGCAGCTGGTGGGTCTTGTGCCCGGCGATCCCAGGCACGTGATGGTGTCGGTCTTTTCCGCCGAAGACACCACGCCGCTCACGCGCCTGGAAAAACTGGACCTGTATTCGACCCATCGGTCGCCCGTGGCAGCGGCGCCGGTACGCCGGGCCAGTTTCGTCCTCGATCCGACCGGCGAAGTCCGGTTCGCGTTGGGTGCGGGCGACGACAACGCAAGCAAGCTCTATTACCGCGACACCGGCGCCAAGAGCTGGCGCCTGGTGAATGACGAGAACCAGAGCAAGCGGGTGGAAATTCCGCTTGGCTATTCGGCCGACGGGAAGACCGCCTACCTGCAGGTGGAGCAGCCCGAGGGTCCCGATGCCGTGGTGACCTTCGATCCCGTTTCCGGTGCACGCAAGACCGTGCTCCGGGACGCGTTGGTGGATCCCTCGTCCGTGGTGAGGGGATTCGACCAGACAGTGGCGCTTGGCGTCCGCTTCGATGGGCCGGAGCCACACACGGAATTCTTCGATCCTGACTCGAAGGACGCACTGATGCTGGCGTCAGTTGCGGCGTCGTTTCCCGATGAGCACGTTGCGGTGACCTCGCAGACGCGAGACGGCAACTTTGCGGTGTTGGCGGTCTATGGCCCACGCAATGCTGGCGATTTCTACCTGTATGACCGCCGCAACGTCCAGGCCAATGCAATCTTCAGCCGCCGCCTGTGGATCGATCCTGCGACTGCCGCGCCGACCCGGCCGATTGCCTTCACTGCGCGCGATGGACTGCAGTTGCACGGGTTCCTCACCACGCCGCCGGGCAAGACCACCGGGCCGCTGCCGCTGTTGGTGCTGCCGCATGGCGGTCCGATCACCATCTATGACAGCTCTGATTACAACGAGGAAGCACAGATCCTGGCGGACGCTGGCTACGCGGTGCTGCGGGTGAACTACCACGGCTCGGGAAACTATGGACGCAAGTTCCTGCATGCCGGTGAGCGGCAGTGGGGGCGGGCGATGCAGGACGACCTCACCGATGCCACCCGATGGGCAATTGCAGAGAAAATCGCCGACCCGGCGAAGATCTTCCTGTACGGCGCAAGCTACGGCGCTTATGCGGCGATGATGGGACTGGCGCATGAGCCGGAGCTGTACCGCTGCGGCGTCGGTTATGTCGGAGTCTACGACCTGCCGATGATGGTCAAGGGCAGCCGCAAGGTTGCGGCCTGGGTGGGAGAGTGGAACCAGGGCTGGGTCGGCGCGCCGTCCGAGTTGGCCGGCGTTTCCCCGGTCAATCTCGCCAGCCAGATCAAGGCGCCTGTCCTGCTCGCGGCAGGCGGCAAGGATGACAGGGCGCCAATCGAACACAGCAAGAAGCTGGAGAAGGCGATCCTCGCCTCGGGTGGGAAAGTCGAAACGCTGTACTACCCGACCGAGGGCCACGGCTTCTATTCCCCGGAGCATGTGCGTGAGTATTACGTGCGCGTGCTCGATTTCCTGTCGCGTCAGTTGGGCGGCGCCAAGGCGAAGTAAGGGCGCCGGCAACAGTACTAGCTTCCATCCATTTTCGAGGAGTTTCCGATGCGCACACCATTGATGTCACTGGCTATCGTTTTCGCAGCGCTGCATGGCACGCCGGCTGTCGCCCAGGATCGAGCCGCGCCGCCAACGGCGACGATCGTGCTCAAGGCCGCGCATCTGTTCGACGGCCGCAGCGGCAAGCTCGATTCACCCGGCGTGGTGGTCGTGCGCGGCAGCCAGATTGTCGGCGTCGGCACGTCGGCGCAGGTTCCAGCAGATGCGCGGGTGATCGACCTTGGCGATGCGACACTGGTGCCGGGCTACATCGATGCGCACACCCACCTGACCAGTGACCATGTAGATGATTGGGCCAAGGGATTCTACGAAGGCATGCTGCGGCTCCCTGTCGAGAACAGTTTCCATGCGGCTCGCAATGCCAAGGTGACCCTGGATGCCGGCGTGACCACGGTACGTGACGTCGGCTCGTCGGACTTCATGGACATCGCCTTGCGCAACGCCATCGCACAGGGTCTGGTGCAGGGACCGCGGATCATCGCCGCCGGCCATGCGATTGGTTCCACCGGCGGTCACTGCGACAGTTCTCCGTTTCCACCCGGCAGCGTGAAGGCAGCGGGCATCCAGGAAGGCGTCTGCAATGGCCCCGAAGAATGCCGGCATGCGGTGCGCGAGCAGATGAAGTTTGGCGCGGACGTGATCAAGATCTGTGCCTCCGGGGGCGTGCTCTCGGAATCGGACCCGGTGGATGTACCGCAGCTCACGCCCGCCGAATTGGCGGCGATCATGAGTGAGGCGCATGCCTGGGGCCGCAAGGTGGCGGCGCACAGCCACGGCGACCTGGCGGCGCGCCAGGCGGTAGAGGCGGGCGTGGATTCGATCGAGCACGGCAGCTTCCTCACCGAAACCACGCTGCAGCTGATGAAGCAGAAGGGTTCCTACCTGGTACCAACGCGCACGGCATTGCTGTGGGTGGTGGAGAAAGTCGCCAGTTATCCGCAGAAAATCGGCGACAAGGCGCGCGCCGCCGGCACCGGCCATGAGAAGGCGATGCGCGCGGCCATCCGCATCGGCGTGCCGATCGCCATGGGCACCGATGCGGGCGTGTTTCCGCACGGCCTGAACGCGCGCGAGTTTGGCGACATGGTGGACATTGGCATGACGCCCGCCCAGGCATTGATGACCAGCAGCATCGGCTCGGCGCGATTGCTCGGCGTGGACAAGGAAACCGGCACGCTCGAAGTCGGCAAGTTCGCCGATGTCGTGGCGGTGCCGGGCGACGTGTTGCGCGACATCCGCGCCACCGAACGGCCGAGCTTCGTCATGAAGCAGGGAGCGGTGGTGCGTGGGCCCTGACGGCATACGCTTCACCCGCGCGATCGTGCGGCCGCCGGCGGAGAATTTCGCCGACGGCCTGACCCGTGCCGAACTCGGCAGGCCGTCGCATGCGCTGGCGCTCGAGCAGCACGCGGCGTATTGCCGCGCGTTGACGGCCTGTGGGCTTGAACTGCTCTTGCTTGCGCCGGATGCGCGGTATCCCGACAGCTGTTTCGTCGAGGACACGGCCGTGCTGCTGCCCGAAGGCGCGATGCTCACCAGGCCTGGCGCGGAAAGCCGGCTTGGCGAAGTTGATGCTGTCCGCGCGGCGCTTGCTGGCGTCTTCCCTGCACTGGCCTGCATCACCGCACCGGGCACGGTGGACGGCGGGGACATCTGTGAGGCGGGGCGGGTCGTATTCATCGGCCTGTCTCGGCGCACCAATGCCGAAGGCGCGGCACAACTTGCACAGTGGCTACGTGGGATGGGCTATGAACCGCGTTTGGTTTCCATCCACGGCATCGACACGATCCTGCACCTGAAAAGCGGACTGAGTTGGCTCGGTGATGGACGCCTGCTGGTGATCGACGCGCTGGCGGGGCATCCGGAATTTGCGGACTTCGAGTGTGTTGCGGTGGATCCGGGCGAACTGTACGCGGCCAACGCGGTGCGCGTGAATGATCGCGTGCTGATCGCCGCGGGCTTTGCGCGCCTGGAAGCGCGCTTGCGCGCGCTGGGTTATTCGCCGATCGCCCTGGACATGGGCGAGTTCGAGAAGATGGACGGTGCGCTGACCTGCTTGTCCCTGCGCTTCTAGGCGCCGCGAAAATCGGGGCCGGTTCCTTCACCTGCCTGAATGCGGCCGGTTCCTGTCGAACGTCCGAACTCGTTGATCAAGCAGGGCGATGTCGTGCGCCGGCCCTGACTTGAGATTCAGGTGCGGGCAGGTCTGGGGAAGTCAGCATGGATATACTCCGGAGTGACCAGAAAAAACGAAGATGGCGTGGGCAACGCAGGCGCTCTTTCCACGGGGCTCAGTCGGCCGCTCCCGCAGGCGGAGAAAGAGCGGGAGCGGCTGGCCGATGTATTCCGCCAGGCCCCCGCCTTCATGTGCGTGCTGCGCGGGCCGGCCCACGTCTTCGAGATGGCCAACGACCGATATTTCCAACTCGTCGGCCACCGCAACATCATCGGAAAATCGGTCCGCGAGGCCCTGCCGGAAGTCGAGGGACAGGGGTTTTTCGAGCTGCTCGATCAGGTGTACCAGACTGGCGAATCAGTCTCGGGCACCACCGTGCCGGTGCTTCTCGCCCGGCTGCCTGGACAGCCACCGGAAGAACGCTACGTCGATTTCGTGTACCAGGCCCTGCACGACTCGGGCCGGATGGTCACTGGCCTCGTCATCGTCGGCGTCGATGTAACAGATCGCCAGAAGGCCGAGGACCAGCTGCGCAAGAGCGAGGAGCGGCGACGCCTTGCCCTCGATGCGGCGGAAATGGGGGCCTGGAACATCGAAGCCCAGTCGGACACCCTGTCCTGCGACGAGCGGTTTGAACTGGTCTTCGGCGGGCAAGTCGGGCCGATCACTTTTGAGCAAGCGTTCGCCCTGATTCATCCCGATGACCGCGGCCGGGTACGGGCCGCGGTGTCAGCATCGATGCAACCCGACGAGCCCACCCCGTACTGCGAGGAGTACCGGGTGCTCCACCCGAACGGGTCGACGCGGTGGCTGCGCGGGAAGGGTCGGGCAAGCTTCGAGACGACCGGCGCCGGCCGGCGGCTGGTCAGTCTCGACGGCACGGTGATGGACATCACCGCCAAAAAGGAAGACGCGGACCAACTCCGGCAAAGCGAGCAATTCAACCGCAGTCTGATGGACGGTACAGCCGATTGTGTCAAGGTGCTCGACCTGGCCGGGCGACTGCTGCACATGAATACCGCCGGCCTGTGCGCGATGGAGATCGACGACTTCGGCCTTCTTTGCGGGTTGAAGTGGGGGGAGGTATGGCCCGCGGAGGCGCGGGTCGATATCGAGCGATCCCTGGCGCGGGGGACGAACGGCGAGGTGTCGTCGTTCCAGGCCTATTGCCCGACTGCCAAAGGCGCACCGAAATGGTGGGATGTTACGGTCAGCCCCGTCCGTGACTCCGAAGGCGGGCGGATCGTGCGGCTGCTCGCCGTGTCGCGCGACATCACCGCGCGCAGACAGGTCGAGCAGGCGCTGCATGACAGCGAAGAGCGCTTGCGCGCGGCGACTGCGGCGGTAAGTGAGCTGATCTGGACGAACAACGCCGAGGGGTTGATGGAAGGCGAACAGCGCGGATGGGCGGAGTTCACCGGTCAGTCCCGCGAGCAATATTCAGGCTATGGCTGGTCCAAGGCGGTGCACCCCGAAGATTCACAGTCGACGGTCGAGGCGTGGACCCTGGCAGTGGCTGAGAAACGCAGGTTCGTCTTCGAGCACAGGGTCCGCCGCTGGGATGGCGAATGGCGGCTGTGTTCGATTCGCTCGGTTCCGATCTTTAATGCCGACAATACGATCCGCGAATGGGTCGGTGTCCACACCGACATCACGGAGCGAAAGCGCGACGAGGAAAAGTTGCGGCAACTCGCCGCCGAGTTGTCCGAGGCCAACCTGCGCAAGGACGAATTCCTGGCGACGTTGGCGCACGAGCTGCGCAACCCGCTCGCCCCGATCCGCACCGGCCTGCAGCTGATGAAGCTGGCGGCTGGGCAGGAGGCGACGATCGAGCAGGCCCGCTCCATGGTGGAACGGCAAGTCACGCAGATGGTGCGTCTGGTCGATGATTTGATGGATGTGAGCCGTATCAGCCGGGGAACGCTCGAACTGCGCAAGCAGCCGGTTTCCCTGGTGACGGTCCTCAACAGTGCCGTCGAAACCAGCCTTCCGCTCATCGAGCAGATGGGCCAGGAACTCACCATCACGATGCCGAAGCGACCAATCCTGGTGGATGCCGACATGACCCGGCTGGCGCAGGTGTTCCTGAACCTGTTGAACAACGCTGCCAAGTACGGCGGCCGCGGCGGTCACATCCGGCTGGGCGTCGAACGTCAGGACGGCGACGCTGTGGTGACGGTGAAGGATTCCGGCATCGGTATCGCCGCTGACCAGATGCCCCGCATCTTCGACATGTTCACGCAGGTCGACGGGTCCCTGGAGAAGTCGCACGGTGGGTTGGGGATCGGGCTGACGCTGGTGAAGCGACTGGTGGAGATGCACGGCGGCAGTGTCGAGGCCAGCAGCGAGGGGCCGGGAAAGGGCAGTGAGTTCGCCGTGCGTTTGCCGATGGTGATCGAGGCGTCGAAACTTGACGAGTCGGGCGATGAAACGCAACAGCCTGCCAAGATGTCGCAGCGCATCCTTGTCGTGGACGACAACCGGGATGGTGCCGACAGCTTGTCGGAGATGTTGAAGATCATGGGAAACGAGACACGCACGGCTTACGACGGGCAAGAGGGCGTGAACATGGCCGCAGAGTTCCGGCCTGATGTGGTCCTGCTTGACATCGGATTGCCGAAGTTGAACGGGTATGAAGCGTGCCGCCGTATCCGCGAGCAGTCGTGGGGCAAGGGCGTCGTGATGATCGCGGTGACGGGTTGGGGGCAAGAAGAGGACCGCCGTCGTTCCCACGACGCCGGGTTCGATCTGCACCTGGTCAAGCCAGTAGATCCACGATTGCTGATGAAGACATTCGCCGAACTCCACCGCAAACCCTGAACGGGGCCGGTTCCTTCACGTCCTTGAACGGGGCCGGTTCCTTCACATTCTTCCGATCTAGCCTGATGGCCGAGTCGGGAAAATCCGACTGACGGATATCCCGCGGCGAGCAATCCTTCCTGTCTCTATCCTTTGGATCGGAAGCCATGCCAAGACCGCCTCGTCGCGTCATCGCCGGCCAGCCATTGCACGCCGTGCAGCGTGGCAACAATCGAACGCCGACCTTCCTGGTCGCGGGGGATTTCCTCACCTACCTGCGCCTGCTCGAACAGACTTGCGCAACAGCCGGATGCGCTATCCACGCATACGCGCTGATGGGAAATCATGTCCACCTGTTGCTGACGCCAGACGGGGTCCGGTCGGCATCCGCGCTATTCCATCACGTGGGTTCGCGCTACGTACGGTATTTCAATCTGCGCCATGGGCGGACTGGCACACTTTGGGAGGGCCGCTTCCGCGCCTGCGTGGTGGATTCTGACGCGTACTTGCTGCGCTGCTATCGTTACATCGAGCGCAATCCCGTCCGTGCGGGGCTGGTCAGCTCCGCGGCCGACTATCCATGGAGCAGCTACCGTCGGAATGCATTTGGCGCGGGCAATCCAATCATCCGGGCGCATCCGGTCTATGAAGCGCTCGACATGTGTCAGCAGCGGCGGCAGGCAGCCTATCGCGCCATCGTCGATGCCGATATTCCCATGCAGGAACTTGACGAACTGCGCGCCGCCTTGCGCAGCGGCGGCGCCCGTGTCATCGCGCCTTCCAAGGCAAGCGCGTGAAGGAACCGGCCCCGTTCAGGGATGTGAGAGAACCGGCCCCGTTTATTCGGCCCCGTTTATTCGTAGTGGAGGGCTTCGATGGGGTTGAGGCGTGAGGCTTTCAGCGCCGGGATCATGCCGAATACGACGCCGATCAGGCTGCAGAAAACCACGCCGAACAGCGCCCAGCCCAGCGGTACCCGCGCCTCGAAGGCGGTAAAGAAGGTGAACACGTTGCCCAACGCGAAGCCCAGGGCGATGCCGATCACGCCGCCGACATTGCACAGCACCACCGCCTCCAGCAGGAACTGCAGCAGTATGTCGCGCCGCTTGGCGCCGAGTGACTTGCGGATGCCGATTTCCTTGGTCCGCTCGGTCACCGACACCAGCATGATGTTCATGATGCCGATGCCCGCCACCAGCAGCGCAACCCCGCCCATCAGGAACGCGCCAATTTTCACGCCTGCGGTGGTCTTGTTGAAGTTGTCGATCTGGCTCAACGACGTGAACCAGTAGAAGTTGTCCGGCTCGTCGTGCTTGAGGTGGCGCGTGTTGCGAATCACCTGGCGCACCTGTTCGACCGAGTCATTGAGCAGTTCCGGCGTGCGCGCGTGGACGGTCATGTTGACCGAGCGCGGGAAGCCGCGGGGATCCACCAGCCCGTAAATCTGCGTGTAGGCGCCGCTTGGGATCAGTGCCATCGTCTCGTACGGGCCGCCGAACGCCGACACCTTCTTGATGAAGACGCCGATCACTTCGAACTTGCGGCCGTCGAGCATGATCGTCTTGCCGATCGGGTCGGTGAACGGGAACAGCTGTTCGGCCAGGGCGTGGCCGATCACTGCTACCCGGCGCGCGGAGACCATGTCCATGCGCGAAATGTTGCGGCCTTCCTCGACGTACTGGGTGTTGTTCTCCGGGTACTCCGGCGAGCCGCCGCACAGGGACACGATCGGGTCGGAGCTGATGCCCTTGTACGAGGCGACCTTGCCGCCGTCCCACAGTTCGGTGCCCACGAAGTCCACGCTTGGCACCTGGTCCCGGACTGCCTGCGCTTCCTCGAGCGTGACCGGAGGCCATTTCTGTGCTGCGCGCTGCTGTTCCGGTCCGTTGAATCCGTTTGGCCACTTCTGCACCTGGAAGGTCTGGGTGCCGAGCACCGTCATCTCCTTTTCCATCGTGGTCTGCATCACCGAGATGGCGGTCATCACGCCAATGATCGACGCCACGCCCAGCACGATGCCGACCAGGGTCAGGAAGCTGCGCAGTTTGTTGCCGCCGATGGCACCGAGCGACATCAGGAAGACATCGGCGACTTGCATTCCACGCTTCATGGCATGGCCTCCGGATGGCTGCGCGCATCACTCATAGCGGAGCGCCTCGATCGGATCCAGGCGCGCGCCGCGCCAAGCCGGGATCATCCCGGAGATCACCCCGACCATCAGCGAGACCACGATCGCGACCATGATGATGAAGGGCGACAGGCTGGCCGGCATCAGCACGGCGTTGATGATCGCGGTGAGGCCGGCGGAAATGGTCACCCCGACCAGCCCGCCGAACAGGCAGATGATCGAGGACTCGAACAGGAACTGCAGCAGGATGCTGCGGCGCTTGGCGCCGATTGCCTTGCGGATGCCGATCTCGCGGGTGCGCTCGGTCACCGATACCAGCATGATGTTCATCACGCCCACGCCGCCGACAAACAGCGAGATGCTGGTGATCGCCAGGCCGACCAGCACCACCACGCCCATGGTGCTGTTGTAGGCGTCAAGCAGGGTATCGAGCTTGTTGATCGAGAAGTCGTCCTTCTCGATCGGCTTCAGGCCGCGGATCGCGCGCATCACCCCGATCGCCTCGAATTCGAAATCCTCCGGACGCACGCCGGCCGGCGTCTTGATCGCCACGTTGACGTTGACCCGACCACCCGAGGTGCCCAGGGTCTTGCCGAAGGTGGAGATCGGAATATTGACCTGGCGATCGAAGTTCGGCCCGCCGAAGAAACTGCCGCCGCCCTGTTTTTCCATCACCCCGATCACGGTGAAGTCAAAGCGGCCGATCTTGAAGGACTTGCCCAGCGGGTTGGACTTGCCGAACAGTCCATCGGCCACTTCCCACCCGACCACCGCCACGCGGCGCTTGTACTGCACGTCGAAGGGCATCAGGAAGCGGCCCGTCGCCGGTACCATGCTCGACACCTGCAGCTGCTTGTCGGTGCTGCCGATGATGTTGATCGAATCGAGCTCGCTGGCCTCGAACTTCACGTTCGACTGCGTGCTGATACTCGGGCTGACGACGGCGCGACCCTGCAGCTTGTGGGTCAACGCATCGCTCACCGCCAGGGTGATCTCGGGCCGGTTGTTGAGTGAAAAGTCCGGGCCAGTCTGGATCCATGGACGCTTCGAGACATAGATGACGTCCGAACCGACCGAGGCAAAGGTCTGGCGGAACGTCGCCTGCAGGCCATTGGCGGCGGTCAAGGTGGTGATCACCGCGACGATGCCGATGATGATGCCGAGCGCGGTCAGGGCACCGCGGCTCTTGTTGGCCGCGATCGCGCCCAGGGCGATCTTCAGCGATTCCGACAGGTCCAGGCCGAGCTTCATGACCGGCGGATGTCGCTTTCGACCAGGCCGTCGCGAAGGCGCACCACCCGGTGCGCATGGGCCGCGATCTCGTCTTCGTGCGTGACCAGGATGATGGTGTTGCCGTTGGCGTGCAGCTCGCCCAGCACGCCCATGATCTCGGCGCCGGTGGCCGAGTCCAGGTTGCCGGTCGGCTCGTCGGCCAGGATGATCGAGGGATTGCAGACCAGGGCGCGGGCGATGGCCACGCGCTGGCGCTGGCCGCCGGACAATTCGTTGGGCTTGTGGTCCATGCGGTCCTGCAGGCCGACCGAGCGGATCGCTTCTTCGGCCTTGCGCTTGCGTTCGGCGCGCGGCTTGCCCGCGTAGATCAGTGGCAATTCCACGTTCTTGAACACATTCACCCGCGGCACCAGGTTGAAGGTCTGGAACACGAAGCCGATCTTGAGGTTGCGGATTTCCGCCAGCGCGTCCTCGCTCATCGCGTTCACGGCCTGGCCGTCGAGCTTGTAGGTGCCCGCGGTGGGCACATCGAGGCAGCCGATGATGTTCATCAGCGTCGACTTGCCCGAGCCGGACGGGCCCATGATCGCCACGTATTCGCCGCGGCGGATGTCGAGCGAGACGCCGGCCAGGGCGCGAACTTCCTGGTCGCCCATGACGTAGGTCTTGACCACGTTGTCGAGCGCCAGCATGACCGGGGCCATACCGTGTTCCGGGGATTTGAGCACGGCTGCCACCTCAGCCACCGCCGGCGGCGGTGTCGGTGTTTCCGGCCGACTTCTCGCCGGGCTTCTTGATCTGCACGCTGTCGCCAATGTTCAGGTCGCGGGAGATGGCGCGATAGCTGCCAGACACCGCCTGCTCACCCTCGACGACGCCGGTCTTGATTTCGATGGCATCGTCGCTCTGGATGCCGGTGGTGACCGGCTTGGCCACGACCTTGCCGTCCTTCACCACGAACACGATTTCCACGAAGCCGTCCTTGCCGACGGTGAACTTGCCCGTGTCACCGTCCTTGCCCTTGAGCTGGTCAGGCGTACGCACGGTCACCGACTGGATCGGCACGCTGAGCGTATTGGTGTGCGTGGCGGTGACGATGTCGGCACTCGCGGTCATGCCCGGGCGCAGCCTGGAGGTGTCGCTGTCGATGGCGACTTTCACCTCGAACTCGGTCTTCTGCACGGCCGAGCCCTGCGCCGGCACGTTGGCGCTGCTGGCGATCTCGCTGACCTTGCCGGTGATCTTCTCGCCGAGCGCGGCATCCACGGTGATTTCCGCCGCCTGGCCGATCTTGATCGCGTTGATGTCGTTCTCGTCGACATTGATCACCGCTTCCATCGCACCGAGCTGGGCGATGATCATGATCACGTCTTCCTGGAACTGGGAGCCGATGGCGATTTCGCCCGCTTCCTTGCGCAGGTCGGCCACGGTGCCGGAGATCGGCGCGTAGATGCTGGTCTTGGACAGGTCGTCCTGGGCCTGCTTCAGGCCACCGATGGCTTGCTGGACCTGGTCCGTGGCCGACTGGTAACGCGACGAGTCAGTCTGGAAGGTGGTCTGCGCGGCATCGAGGTCGGACTGCGACTGCAGCTTGCGCGCGACCAGTTCCTTGGCGCGCTTGAGCACGCGCTCGGCCTGGTCGCGATTGTCGCGGGCGAGGCGGGCATTGGCTTGCGCGGAACGGACGTTGGCTTCCTGGCTCTGCACCTGGGCCAGGTACTTCTGCCGGTCCAGTTCGACCAGGAACTGGCCCTTCTCGACGTGGTCGCCTTCTTTCACGCCGACTCGGGTGATCTTGGCACTGACATCGGCGCTGATGTTGATCTCGGTGTTGGGCTGGATCTTGCCGGTGCCGTTGACCTTCTGCACGATCGTGGCGCGTTTGACCGGCAAGACTTCGACTTCCGCCGCCTTGTCGCCCTTTCCACGCAAGGCCATGAAGCCGCCGCCGCCGATGATCACCGCCGCAGCGATGACGATGATGATGAGATTGCGCTTTTTCATTCGTCGATGTCCCCGATCCGATGGGGCGTATCGGACCACGCGGAGCACCCGGCCATGGAGTGCCGAAAGTGTTGCCTACCTTTGGGCATGGGGCACTGCGAGATCATGCCGAAGGTCATCGGTGGCGCGAAAAACCTGGCAAAACGTGGGGCCTTCCAGGCCGAAGGGCGCGTCGCGGGTATCATCGGCTGATGGACGATGCAACGCACCCGATCTACACGATGCAACCAATCGCGTACTTGAGATCACCGTATCAGGCGCGGATCGATGCGCCGCACCAGGCAACCGTCGTCGCCGGCACCCAGACCGGTGCCGCGGCCGATGCGCGGATCGAGTTCGTCGCTGGTTTTCCCGCCGACGCCCTGGCCGACCTGGATGGATTCGCGCGGATCTGGCTGCTGTTCGTATTCGACCGTAGCCAGGGCTGGACAGCGAAGGTCCGGCCGCCGCGCGGGGGCGGGCGGCGAGGCGTGCTGTCCACGCGTTCGCCGCACCGGCCCAATCCATTGGGGTTATCAGCCGTCCAACTGATCGCCGTCGAGCCCGGAGCATTGGTGGTGCGCGGACTGGACCTGCTCGATGGCACACCGGTGCTGGACATCAAGCCCTACGTCCCCTACGCCGATGCGTTTCCGGCCTCGGCCGCCGGCTGGATCGATGCGCTGGATGCGCACACCGGTACTGGCCATGCGCCCGGGCCGAAGCGACCGCGCCTGCCGCGGGCAAAGCCGGCGGCGCCGGAATGATCCTGTCGGTGAAGGTCAAGCCCAACGCCCGCGCCAGCAAGCTCACGCCGATGGACGACGGCACCTGGACCGCGACCCTTCGATCACCGCCTGCGGACGGCAAGGCCAACGAGGAACTCATCACATTGGTCGCGGCACATTTCGGTTGCCCGAAATCCACCGTGAGCATCCGCAGTGGCGCCTCATCGCGCAGCAAGCGTGTGGAAATCGCCGGCCGCTGAGCGGCGCGCGGTCTGGTCGCGCTGGAAAATCCTGTGCACTGCGCTGGTGCGCTGGCGCGCCGGCGCGGGCGCTAGCGCCAGTCGATGCCGTTGAACCGGCGCTGCAGCGGTGCCAGCGTGAAAATTCCCGCATCGCGCGCGGCGGAAGTGGATTGCTGCGGGTTCTGCGGCCCCAGTCCCGCCGAGTTCGCCAATGCGGCACGCGGGCCTGCCAGCGCCGCATCAATGCGTTCAATCTGGCCGCGGCTGAACATCTGCATCGCCTCGTCGTCGACGTAGTCCATGTAGTTCATGAACATGTCCCCGTCCGGACCGTTGCCGCAGGACACATGGGGAAACTCCGGTGTGCCGTAGTTGGCGCCTGCCTGGTTGGGGGTGTCGCCGACGTTGTCGGAATTCTGGCAGCCATTGCTGTCATCGCCCCAGATGTGCAGCAGGTTGAGCCAGTGGCCAACTTCGTGCGTGCAGGTGCGCCCGCGATGGAAGGGCGGCTTGACGCTGCCGACGCGGCCAAAGGCATCGCTCCGGATCACCACGCCGTCGGTTTCCGCGGGACCGCCCGGGAACTGCGCATAGCCAAGCAGCCCGCCTTCCAATGGTGCGACCCACAGGTTGAGATAGTCATCGCGCGGCCAGGCCGGCGCGCCGGTGGGCGCGAACTTCAGCAGGGCGTCGAGCTTGCTGGTCGCTGACGGGTCGGCCGCATCCCAGGCCAGGCGCGCACTGCTTCGCACGCGGGTGATGCCGGAGGTCGGTCGTCCCGACGGGTCGAACGTCGCCATCGTGAACTCGACCAGCGCATCGCCTGCTTCGTCGTGGAATGGCGCCGGGATCCGTTCGCGGTCGCCATTGTGGAAACGGAAGTCCTCGTTGAGCACGTCGAGCTGGCTGCGCACCTGGGCGTCGTCGATGTCACTGGCATCGTCCACGGACACCACGTGCACGACGACCGGAACCTGCAGGGCGCGGTCGCGGGGCGCACGCCGTGCGACCAGGGTCATGCCTTCGATACGCAGCCGCCTGGCCGCGTAGGCCGGGTCGGTCGCCGCGAGGTGGAAATGCTGCGGCATGGTGGCGCAGGTGCGGCGTGGACCTGGCATCGCGCGGACTCGGGACGGGGCGCAGCGAGTGTCGCAATCCGCGGATGTGCGTGCAAGGTGTCGCTATGCCCACAAAGCAAAAGCCCCGCCGAAGCGGGGCTCTTGCACTGTTCAACGGGTGGCTTGCGCGATCAGTTGCGCGCGCGGCCCCGGGTGAACATGTTCACGATGGCCAGCAGCACCACCGCGCCGAGCAGCGAGACCAGGAACGAACCGACGGACAGGCCGCCATTGATCGTGCCCACGCCCAGCAGCGGCGAGATCAGCCAGCCGGCAAGCAACGCGCCAACGATGCCAACCACGATGTTCATCAGGATGCCCTGCTGGGCATCGCGCTTCATGATGATGCTCGCCAGCCAACCAACGACACCACCGACAATCAACCAGATAATCAGGTTCATACACTCTCTCCTTTGGGTGAATTCCGTTTTCTTTAATGCCGTCAGTCATTGACTTACGATCAGGCGGACACAGGTTGCACTGGACCGGGTGTACGTTTTCTGAACGGGCAACGCCCGCACAACAACCGGCGATAACATGGGTTGTGCAACGAAAAACGGCGCCAATGGGCGCCGTCCTCCGATCAACCCTGGCTTGCAGTCACCAGATTTTGACGCGCTTGTCCGGTGCCAGGTAGAGCGCCTGGCCGGGCTGCACGTTGAATGCCGCATACCACGGGTCCTGGTTGCGCACCGTGGCCGCGCGATACATGCCAGGGGAGTGCACACCGCCCAGCAGGCTGTTGCGAAGCGCGGCTTCACGCGCCTTCGAACGCCACACCTGGGCGAAGCCGAGGTAGAAGCGCTGCTCCGGCGTGAAGCCATCGATGGTCACCGCCGGCTTGCCTTCCTGCGAGGCTTTCCAGGCATCGAAGGCGGTCGCGACACCGGCCACGTCGGCGATGTTTTCGCCCAGGGTCAGCCGTCCGTTGACGTTCGCATCGGGAAACGGTTTGTAGGCGTCGTATTGCGCCACCAGCGCATCGCCGGCGGCCTTGAAGCGCTTGAAGTCCTCGGGCGTCCACCAGTTGGCCATGCGACCGGTTTCGTCGAACAGTGCGCCACTGGAATCGAAGCTGTGCGAGATCTCGTGGCCGATCACAGTGCCGATCGCGCCGTAGTTGACCGCGTCATCCGCATTCGGGTCGAAGAACGGCGCGGCCAGGATGGCGGCCGGGAAGATCAGGCGATTCTCCAGCGGCACGTTCAGTGCGTTGACTGCCTGCGGCAGCATGTACCACTCGTCGTGGCCCGCGGGCTTGCCAAGCTTGGCCAGCTGCTGGTGGTACTCGAACAGGCTGGCGCGCTGGCTGTTTCCCAATGCATCGTCTGGATGCACGTCGAGCGCGGAATAGTCGGCCCACACATCGGGGTAGCCCATGCCGACCTTCAGCCCGGCCAGTTTGGCCTTGGCCCGGGTCTTGGTCTGGTCCGACATCCACTCGGCCTTGTCGATGCGCTGGGCGAATGCCGCGAGCACGTTCTTGACCAGCGCATTGGCGCGCGCCTTGGTGTCGGCGCTGAAGTGGCGCTCGGCGTACACCTTGCCCACCGCCTGGCCGAGTACGTCGTCCACCGCATCGACGCCGCTCTTCCAGCGATCCTGCTGCTGCGGGGTGCCGCTGAGCGTGGTGCCGTTGAAGGCAAAGTTTTCGTCCTGGAATGCCTTCGGCAGGACATCTGCAGCACGATCGATCGCGTGGAAGGCCAGATAGTCTTTCCAGGTCTCCAGCGGCTGGCTGGCAACCAGCCTGGAGATGCCGGCGATCGCCTTGGGTTGCCAGGCAATGAACTCATCCTGCGTGCCAAGTTTGGCTGCCTCGAAGAAGGCCGGCCAGTCGATGCCCGGTGCCTTGGTCGGGAACTCGCTGCGCTTCCACGGATTGGTGCCCGACTTGACGTCGTTGGTCTGCACTTGGGTTGCGTGGACCTTCGCGATTTCGGTTTCCAGGGCCAGGATGCGCGCGGCCTTTGCGTCCGCATCGGTGATGCCGGCGAGGGTGAGCATTTTTGCGATGTGCGCCTGGTAAGCCTTGCGCATCTCCACCATGCGTCCGCCTTCCAGGTAGAAGTCACGGTCGGGCATGCCCAGTCCGCCCTGCAGGAAGTACGGGACGGTTTCGGTCGGGCGGTCGTAATGCTGGGTGATCCAGACGCCGAACAGGCGCCTGGTGACGTAGTTGCCCAGGTTGAGCACGTCGACATCGGCGCGCAATGTGCCACCCAGCGCACTGGACAGTGCGGTCTTGTCGGCAATGCCGGCGATCGCATCCAGCTCGGGCTGCAGCGGTGCGATGCCCTTGGCTTCGATGCCGGGCTCATCCATGAAGGCGTGGTAGTAGTCGCCGATCTTGCGCGCGTCGTCGCCGCTGATCTTGCCTGCAGCTGCGTCTTCAATCACCGCACGGGTGCGCGCTTGCGCGATCTCGTTAAGCACGCTGAACGCGCTGTAGTTGGACTTGTCGGGCGGGATTTCGGTGTTTTTTACCCAACTGCCGTCGGCGTACTGGAAGAAGTCGTCGCCGGGCTGGACGCTGCGGTCCATGCCGGTTTCATCGAAACCGAAGCTGCCCAGTTCCGCCTTGGCCGGCGCAACCACTGCCGTGGCCGGTGCTGCTGCCGCCGCAGGCGCTGCGGCTTCACGCTTGCAGCCGGCCAGCAGGGCGGCGGCGAGGGCGGCAGCCAGCAAGGGCAGGGCGAGTCGGGGTAGCTTGAGTCTGGACAGGGTGAATCGGGGCAGGGATCGGGTGGTCTGCATGGGCGGGTCCGGGGCGGGGTCAGTCAACGAGCATAGGCCCCGATCCGGGGCGCGGCATAGCTCGAAAGTCATGCCAGGCCCACAGGACGCGTTCAGCTTGTGCAACGGTGGCTGACGCCGGCGACCGCGTCCGGCCGCTTGCCGCTGGCAACGTCGTATAAGGGCCGTTGGCGTCGTCCCGGAGCTCCCATGCGTTTTCGTCCCTGCATCGCGATCGTGCTCACCATATTGCTGTCGGCCTGCAGTCGCGGCGCCCCCGCGCCGGCGGCCACGCAACCGCAAGCCTCCGCAACGCCACCGGACCCGGGCAGCGCCGCCGCCGCAGCTGCGGCAGTTTCCGCCCTGCCAGCCGGATCGGCGCCGACGCCGGCTGCGACCGCGCTCGCGCTGGCCAAACGCAAGCAGGCGGCGGCACGCAGTCTGGCGACCGCCGGCAACGGCCCGTGCGCGGGGATGCATGACGGCGCGCTGGAGACTTGCATTGATCAGGAGGCGAGTCGCCAGGTGGCCGCGGCGATGGCGTCGGGCACGGCGGCCGACTTTGCCAGTAGCGACGGGTCGGACGATGGCCGCGACCAGACCGAACGCGATTCCGCCGAGCTGGACTTCCGCCAGGCGCAGGCGGCGCGGGACCGCGAACTGATGGACCGCGACGGAATCGATCCGCGCGACCCGCGCATCGTTGGCAATGATCCCTACGCGCGTGGCGACCGCTACCCGCAGGACAACCGCTACCCGCAGGACAACCGCTATCCACGGGACGATCCCTACGCGCCTGCCGATCCCTACGATAGCGGCGTCGACGGCGCGTATCCGCCCGACGATGGCGAGGTGATCGACGAACCATCGCCGCCTGACGATCCTTACGACCCCGGGTTCTGACCCGGCGCAACGGCGGCCTGCAGCGCAGCATCCAGCGCCGCCTGCCGCGCCGCCGGCGAGTAACGCTCCAGCAGGTCCTCACGATGGATCTGGGCCCGGCTGCGCCAACCGGCGAAGTCGTCGCGCGACGCGCGCATCAGCGTGATCGCGTGATCGAGGTGCGGCTCGGCCCAGCGCATGCCGATGTCGTAGTACGGCACGAAGTCCTCCATCCCGAATACCGGTGACAGGCTGCATCGCACCAGGCCCTGCGGATGCACGAACTCGGTTGGCGCCGACCAGTCGGTGTGCACGACCGGCATGCCTGCCAGGCTGGCTTCCCAGGCAGGCAAGCCCCAGCCCTCGGCATGCGCCAGGCTGGCCAGCACATGGGATGAGGCGTGCAGCTCGCGCATCTGCTGGCTGGAAAAGAAATCCGTCGCCACTTCCACCTTGGGCAGGAAGCGGCGTGGCTTCATCCGGGCCAGGGTATAGCCGATGGCATTGCGAACGAACGCGGCGTTATTGGCCGGGTCGCCGGTACGGTGGGTCTTGAGCGTCAGCACCACGCTGGCATCGCCATCAAACGCCGAGCAGAATGCGCGCAGCAGCCCAACCGGATTTTTTCGCGCCGACCACTGGAATACCGACAGCATGCGGAACGGCCCGTCAATCGGCACCTGCGCGGCGATCGGCGCAAGGGCCTCGATGCCGACCACGCTCACCGGAACGCGCACGCCCGAGGCGATGAACATCTCGCGAACCCAGATCGCGGGAACCCAGATCGCATCCATGCGGTTGCAGCGATCCACCCACTCGGCGGGCAGGCTGTCGGATTCGAACATCGTGTAACCGATGTTGCGAGCGCCGGGCAGCATGTAGCGCTCGAACAGCGGCGGGATCATGTTGACGATATTGAACTCGGCGCTGGCGTGGCGATCGAGCAGGGCAATGGCCTGCGCACCGAGCGCGCCGAAGTCGGTGTCGCTGGTCTGGACCGGGATTTCCACAACGCCAACATCGTGCCCGGCCTGCACCAGCTGGTTGATGATGATCCGGCCAAGTTCGGCATAGCCCATATGCGAGCGGACCGGGCTGCAGAAGCGGATCTTCATCGAACGGCGCTCGGGCAAGGCGATGCGGAACTATAGCCGAGCCGCCTGCGCTGGCGGCCGACCCGGCCCGCCGGCGCTGCCCAGCCGCCGCGTGCGGTGCGGCCGATCAGGGCGCGCGCCGGCGCGGATACCGTGTTGGCTGGCGTGGGAAGGGGCTTGCTGCTGGCCATCCGGTATCATCTGGCGTCGACCAAACCGGATGGAGCTGGACGCATGCAGGACCTCGATTTCACCGGGAAAGTCGCCTTCGTCACCGGCGCGGCAGGCGGCATCGGCCGCGGCGCGGCAATCGCCTTTGCGGCGCGTGGTGCGCGGGTCGTGCTTGCGGATATTGCCGTCGAAGCAGGCGAGGCAGTCGTCGCCGAGATTGCAGCGGCCGGTGGCGAGGCCGTGTTCGTGTGCACCGATGTCGCGCGCAATGACGATGTCGCGGCGGCGGTCGCGCTGGCGGTATCGCGCTACGGTCGGCTCGATTGCGCGTTCAACAATGCCGGCGTCGAGGAAGAACACCACCGCCTCGCTGATTCCGACGAAGCACTCTATGACCGCATGATGGCGATCAACGTCAAGGGCGTATGGCTGTGCATGAAACACCAGATCCGGCAGATGCTGGTGCAGGGCGGCGGCACGATCGTCAACACCGCATCGGTTGCAGGCCTGCTCGGTGCACCGAAGCATGCGATCTATGCGGCGTCCAAGCACGCGGTGGTGGGCCTGACCAAAAGCGCGGCGATCGAATACGGCAAGAAGGGCATCCGGGTGAACTCGGTGTGCCCGGGCGTGATCCGCACTGCGATGCTGGAACGTGCGCTGGAGCGCGAGCCGACCTGGGAGCAGGCGCTGGTGCAGATGCATCCGATCGGCCGGCTTGGTGAAGTGGCCGATGTGGTGGCCGCGGTGCTCTGGCTGTGCTCGGATGCGTCCGGCTTCGTCACCGGCCACCAGTTGACGGTCGACGGCGCGATGACGGTGATATGAGCGACGCGCAGGCAGCCGCAGTGTCCACGACAGGAGGCCCGGGGTTGCGCCTGATCGATCCAGCGCGGCTGGCGTCTGCGGACGTGCACGCGGTGCCTTTCCATTTCCTCGTTGCCCGTGGACAGCTGCCGGCCGATGCCGCGACGCAGCTGGCAGCGGATTTTCCACGCTACCCGAGCGCAGGCTTTTTTCCCTACCGCGCCGAGGATTGCGGTCCATCGATCATCAACGTGGTGGAGGCCATGACAGCTCCGGCGTTCTCCGCTGCATTGGGCGCGCAGATTGACCTGCCCGATCTTGCCGACTATCCGCCGCTGGTCACGATCTGCCGCAGCCTCAACCTGCGCCACGGCACCATCCATACCGACAGCCGTTCGAAGATCGCCACGGCGCTGCTGTACCTTTGCCCCGAGTGGCCGCATGGAAG
>JBBRZU010000021.1:0-31234 GCA_038236425.1 Lysobacterales bacterium | reverse complement strand
TCCTGTCGGGCGCGCCAACTCCCGCGCAGAAAACGGGGCGCCGAAGCGCCCCGCAGTTATCGCACCGCGGTGATTGCGATTACTTCTTCTCGGCGGCTTCCTGCACCTTCTCGGCCGCTTCCTTGGCCGCGTTCTCGACCTGGGTGTCGACCACCGTTCCGTCGATCGCGTTGACGTTCACTTCGGTGATCATGTGCTTGGCAGTGCGGATGTCGAACGAATAAATCAGCTTGCCGTGCTCGCGCTCGAGCTCGCCGCTCTGCACTTTGCCCGGAGCAGCCTTGACCGCGATCGCGCGCGCCTGCTTCATCGAAAACTTGGCTTCCTTGTGCATCGCCGCGTCGCTGTTCGCCGACGCGTGCTCGGCCATTTCGGTCTTCGCGGTTTCCGGCTTGGCTGTCGCGCCGCCAGCGGCAAAGGCGGCCATCGGCAGCAGCGCGGCTGCCAGCAATCCTGCAATCGTCATGTGTCGCATGCTTGTATCCTCGGGAGGGAATGCGTCGTGGGTGCTTCTTCACCCGTGCCGTCCAGTTCAAACATCGGTCGGCACGTGGGCTGATGCTGCGCGCCAGCGTCTGAACGCGGGGGACAGGTGCAGCCGCTCCACGCGGAACGATTCGCCGCAGGCGCTGTCCCATTTCCGTCAATCTTTCACGAGCCTTTCAACGTGCTGCCGGTGGTGCGAAACCGCCGCGCAAGGGGCGCACGGTTCAGCTCGGTCCGTGCATGCTGCGCGCATGGAAACCATCCGCGAAATCCCCATGCCCACCATGACTGCTCGGCAGATGCTCAACAAAGTGCCGATGATCACGGCGTTTTTCTGGATCATCAAGGTGCTGTGCACCACGGTCGGCGAAACCTTTGCCGACTTCCTCAACGAAACCATGAAACTCGGCCTGGGCAATACCAGCCTGGCGATGGGCGCGCTGTTGCTGGTTGCGCTTGCATTCCAGTTCCGCGCACACCGTTACCGGCCGGGGATCTATTGGCTGGCCGTCGTGTTGTTGAGCATCGTCGGCACGCTGATCACCGACAACCTGACCGATGCGCTGGGCGTGCCGTTGCCGGTCACCACTGCCGTCTTTGCCGGCCTGCTCGCCGCAACGTTTGCCGTGTGGAACTGGAGCGAACACGACCTGTCGGTGACCACCATCCGCAGCACGCGCCGGGAAGCGTTCTACTGGACCGCGATCCTGTTTACTTTCGCCCTGGGCACGGCGGCCGGCGACCTGATCGCCGAGGGCATGGGGCTGGGCTACCTGCTGTCCGCGCTGATCTTCGCCGGGTTGATCGCGCTGGTCGCCGTGGCGCATCTGCGCTTCAAGCTCAACGGCGTGCTCGCCTTCTGGACTGCGTACGTGCTGACCCGGCCACTGGGCGCGTCGATCGGTGACTGGCTGTCGCAGGCACCCGCCGATGGCGGGCTGGGCCTGGGCACAACCGGCACCAGCGTGCTGTTCCTTGGCACGATCCTGGCCCTGGTCACCTATCTGGCAATCAGCGGACGCGATGCTCTTGAGCGCGCAGCGTGATTGCGCGGCGCCGAAATTCGCCGCGCCGAAATGCATGGCGCCGAAAGTCGTAGCCAAAAAAGGGGGCGCCGAAGCGCCCCATCTACCGCGACAATCGCGGAAAGTGAATTCCCCCAGCGCTTACTTCAGGCTCACGTCGTCCACCAGGAACGAGGTGGCGACGCTGGCCCCTTCCACGCCGACGAAGTAGAGCTGCACCGTCTGGCCCTTGTACGCCGACAGGTCAAAGCTCTTGAGCAGGTAGCTCGATCCCTTGTTGAGGTTGGAGTAGGTCGCCAACGTCGCCAGCACCGTGCCGCTGCTGTTGCGCACCTGCACCTTGAGCGTGTCGTAGGCGGTGGTGGTCGTGGTCTCGCTGCTCACCACCTTCAACCAGAACGTCAGCGTCGCCGACGGAGCCGTGGACGGAATCACCACGGTCTGCAACAAGGTGTCGGTGTGCGCCGCGCCGTAACCATTCATCCAGGCCTTCCAGCTGCCTGCGTGCGCCGCCTGCGTGGTGCTGTTGTCGATCACCCCGCTGCTCGCCGTCCAGACCGTGGCGCCCGACTCGAATCCGCCGTTGGACACCAGCTCGGTCGCCGTACCGCCACCACCGCTGCCGGCCGTGTAGGTCGGCGTGATGGTGTATGGCGAGGTGGTGCTGGATCCCGAATAGGCGATCACCTTGGCATACACCGTGGCCGCAGTTGCGCCATTGCTGTAGGTGAGCGTCTCGGTGCTTGTGCCGCTGGTGGAGCTCTTGAGCGTGGCATCGGCCGCAGTCACCAGGTACAGGTCGTAGTCGTTGCCACTCGGCCCGACCATGTCCAGCTTCACCGTCTCGCCTGCCGCCAGCGGCAACGCAAAATAGTCCTTGTCGGTCGTGTTGCCCATGGTGCCGACGATCGTCGCGTAGGCATGCGAAACGGCATTGGCACTGGCCACCGTGCCGTTGGACTCGACTTCGTTGAACTGCGTGGACGCGGCATTGCTTACCGTGAACGCGATGCCGGCGGAGGTGGCCACGTTGCCGGCGGCGTCATGGGCCTTGGCCGTCAGCGTGTGGCTGGCATTGCTGAGCGTGGTTGAATCGAGCGCGAGCGAATACGGACTCGATACATCGGCGCCCTTCAGCACGCCATCAATGTAGAACTCGACATTACTGACGCCGATGTTGTCCGATGCAGTGGCCGACAGCGTGATCGTGCCGCTGCTGCCGGATTCGGACGCCGAGACCGTCGGCGGCGTGCTGTCGCTGGGCGGCGCGCTGCCCTGGTTGACCCAGATCGGCGCCGACCAGATCCGGTCGCCGTCGGCTTCGGTCACCTGCACGTAGTAGAAATGCGCACCCTGGGACGGCGTGAACGAGTAGCTTCCGGCGCCTTCGAACAACTGGGTCACCGTGCCATTGCGGCCGGGAACTCCCTCGAAGAACTGCACGCGCGCCGCACTGCCGCCACCGACGCTGGCGTAATTGGCTGCAAGATTCAGTGCGCCGCTGTTATTGATGGTCTGGCCCATCACCAGGCCATTGCCGGTCAAGACAACCTGCGCGGTCTTGTCCTCGGTGGCGAACACGCGTCGCGCCTTGAGTGCATCGACGAAGTTGGCGACATTGAGCGTCGCCCCGGTCGGCAGCAACACGCCGGTGCGGTTGCGGAAGCTCAGGCCCCAGTTGGCGCAGTGGTTGTCCTGGTCGGTGGTCGGGGCCACGTGGTAGCCGCGCTCGAGCAGGATGTTCCAGGCCGTGGTGTAGGTACTGCGGCTGGTCTCGGTCTCGGTGGTATTGGTGGAGAAGGCCGAGCTGTTGAGAACCTCGGCCAGCACCATCACATCGTTGCCGTTGGCGTCATACGCGAGCGCGGTACCGCCGATGATGAACTGCCCGCTGCTGGCCGGATGGTTGAACTGACCGATCCAGCCGCGCGCCTTCATCACCGAGTACAGGTTGGCGTAGTCGGACTTGATCGTTGCGACGCTGCCGATCAATTGGCCGCTGGTGTTGTATTCCCACTCGGCCAGGCCGTCGGGATTGATCAGGTTCAAATGCCCGCCATTGCTGATCACGCCCCACTCGTTGCCATACAGCGCAAGGAAGGTCGGGTGTGCGCTGCGGTAGTTGGCCGCGGCGGTGATGCCGGAGTTGAACAGATTGTTGGCGGTGGTCGGACTGGCCGCGGTGTTGGTGCCGGTGCTGCCGTCGTACATGTGGTTGTGTTCGGAGGCGAGCAGGAAATCGCCGCCGGCCTGGTTCTGCATCATCGCGTAGGCATCGGCGGGGCCGTAGGTACCGGCTTGCGGCGACTCTGCGCCGGTGCAGGCCGCGAGCGCCGCGCCGCCATCGCTGTGGTTGGTCTGGCTATGCAGGTTGCCGTAGTAGATCGTGTAGGGCAGGGTGCTAGCCGCGATCGACGCAGCGCCGATGCTGCCCTTGGGACCGGCATGTGGTTGGCCGGCATGCGCGAGGCCAGCAAAGGCCGGCATCGACGGCGCAGCGACCGTGCCGACGCGCAGGTCCATGCGCTGGTCCACCAGTTCGTCGCGAGCAAGCGCAAACGAGCGCAGGGCGCGCTGCGCCACGGACAGGTTTTGTTCGGCGGCCAGGCGCACCGAAGGCACGCTGCGCAGGCGCGCGGAATAGAAGCCCGAGGGCAACACGGCACCCTGCGCATCCTTGCCGTCCCAGTTGAAGCGGGCCGTGCCGCGCCCGCCGGTCAGCGGTGCTTCGCCGATCCAGCGACGCACGATCTTGCCACGCGGGGACACCAGGTCCACCTGCCAGGTCGCCAGCGTCGCGTCACCGCCTGCGGGATAATCGAAGGCCAGACGCAGGGCGTGGGCGCCTGCGGCATCGGGCCGGAAGGCCACGTCGAGAGTGGCATCGAATTCGAAATGGTCGGGCAGGCGCAGGCCCTTGTCGGCTGGCTCGCCTTGGCGGACGGCGCCAACCGAAAACGTCGTGGCTGCAAGCGCGATCGCCAACACGAGGCGACCCAGTGCCGGCCGTGCTGGCCAGGTGCGTGTGGACATAGTGATCCCCGGAAAAAGTAGGCGGCATCCCTGCCTTGTCGTTGGGCCTCCAGGCCGGGGCGGACTCTACGACAACCGTGCGACAAAAGCGTGACGCACCGCACAAGCGCCCTCCGGGCGGGGTCGAGCAAACCTGGGCAGCGCCCTAGTCGGTATCGCCTCGCACCGCGGCGTCCGCGGGGCCGATCTCGGCGGGCTCGCTGCTGCCTTCCCGGGCGGCGCCTTCATCGATCGCGTCGGACAGGTTCCCGCCACCTTCCACATCGCCGGCAGCGCCAGACCCTGGCCCAGTCCCGGGGCCGGTCCCCGGTCCGGCGTGGGTGCGTGCCGGAATGAACGGGGAGACCGGATCACTGGCCGGAAACGTTTCCTCGATGGCTTCGTCCAGCAGGGCGTTCTGGTGCGCGCGGCGGGCAGCGCCGGGCATGGTCACGCCGAACGTGTCGCTGGGAGAGACCGGTCGCGTGGACACGGGGGGGTTGCGTCGTGGTTGCATGGCGGCGTCCTTTCGTGACGCAGGACAAGCCGTCCGACCCGTCCCGCGGGGTGGGGAATGACGACAGCCCCCAGGCAGCGAGCAATGCAGCGCTCAGTGCGAGGTGGCGGCCGACTCTTCGAGCAGCTTCGCGGCCCAGGGCGCGGCGTTGAGCAGGAACAACCAAGCCTTGGTATCGGTCTTGGCGGCCTCTGCCAGCTCTGCCCAGGTGCGGTACTCGTTGTGGCGGGTTTCGCTTTGCATGGGCCGAGCATGCGCCGTCCAGATCAACGCGCCCTGAACCCGCGTCACAGTTCCTGAACGCCGTGGAACCAACGCGTGGAACCCCGGCCGGCGGCCACCCGGGGCTTGCGCCGCTTGCTCAGTTCCTGCGCCGGTTGGCGTGGATGATGCCGGCGATTTTTGCGTCGCCCTGCTCGATCAATTCCATCGGCGTGTGCTGGAAATCCGACAGCACCATCGCCTCGCCCACGCACCACTCGCGTTGCGCGTCGGTGAATCGGCGCCCACCGCTGGCAA
The DNA here is from genome assembly GCA_038236425.1 of Lysobacterales bacterium. Classification (GTDB taxonomy): domain Bacteria; phylum Pseudomonadota; class Gammaproteobacteria; order Xanthomonadales; family Xanthomonadaceae; genus Arenimonas. The sequence continues at coordinate 25,675 of JBBRZU010000021.1, read as the reverse complement.
CGATCGCAATCAGGTCGGCACTCGGGATGCGCGTTTCTTCCTCGGCCTCGGCGCGCACCGACATGTTCGGCGCCGCGCGCTTGACCTGGCCTTGCAGCCATTCGATGCGTGCGAGCGCAATGCCGATGCGGTCACCGCCGCCACCAAGCTGCGGCGCCGCAGTGGCCAGCACGCCGAGCACGGTATCGCGTTCGTTTTCCACCACCGCGGTTGCCTTGGCGGCGTCGGCGAGCTGCGTTTTCAGGGCTTCGATGCGGCTTTCGAGTTCACGCAGTTCGTCGGTCTGGTCCACCAGCGTCTTCGACTCGATCCGCGCGATCACCTTCTTCGCCATCGCCTCGTACAGCGGCAGGTTGCTGAACTTGAGGTCGCGTGCCGCAGCCTGCCACGCCAGGGCGACCTGGTTGGAGGTTTCCTTGATCTCGCGCGCGGCCGCGGCCGAGGGCGGCGAGTTCGGCTGCACTTCGACCGGGGTGCGCTGCAGGGTCTGCACCATCGCATCCAGCCGTTCGCACAGTTCGGTCTTATGGAATTCGCGCACGAGCTTGCGCAATTCGATGCGGCAATCAATCAGCAGGGTACGCAGCGGGTCCATGGGGGGATGACAGTCGCGGGGGGACACCATTCTAGGCACAGGCGCGAGCGCCGCGGTGCGACCGCCGTCGCACTCGCCCGGGCAATCAACGGGCCAGCAGGAAGTAGAGCAGGTTGTTCTGGAAGTACAGGTTGTGGGTCAGCCGGCCGTGCGACTCGCACAGGTAGAAGGACTGCACCACCGGCAGTGGATGGAACCGCTCGTCCCCGGGCGGCAGATCCAAGGGCCGCCTGGCCATCTGGGACGAGCGCGTGATCAGGCCGTCGCCCGGTTCGGACATCAGCCGGCCATAGTCGATCAGCGCCTTGCTGCCGCGGCCATGGTTGGCATTGTCGTGGCCGGCGGTTACCTGGCTGGCGCGGAACACCAGGCGGGACTGGCCAGCGTCGTCGCGCAGCATCACTGCGTGGCCGGGGGTGGCCTCGCAGTCGCCGCCAAACGCGGCGGTGTCGACATGATTGGCTGGCAGCGGCGCGGTCATTGCCCACTGCCAACGTTCGGCGCGGCGCAGGTTGGCGTCGAAGGTCGCCTGCAGAGATGTCACCGCCTGCTCGCCTTCGGTCCCCCCGGACATCGCAGCGCGGACCCGCGCCATCACCTCGGGCGCATACACGCCCCAGTGTTCGCGCCGCCAGACCGCCGGATCGTAGATGTCCACGTCCACCGGCGTGCCGCGGATATCCAGCACCGGCTTGGTGAGCGGATGCGGCAACGCCTCGTAGGGCGTGACGAAGGTGGCCATCACTTCCACCGGCACCGTGCCAAAGCCGACCCGCATGCCGTAGATCAACCGCTCCAGGCTGGTGACCGCGCCCAGCTCGGGCGTGCCGAGCATCACCAGCCGGCGGACGTGCTTGTCGCCTTCGTCCCAGGACGTGAACGGCACGTTGCCGCTGAGTACGTCGTTGGGGCCATAGCGCACGAAGTAGTCGGCGATCAGGCCGCCGTTGCTGTGCGCGATCAGGTCCACCTTCAGTGCCGGGTCGCCATAGTCAACGCGGATCTGTTCGATCATGGCGTGCAGCTTGCGTACGGCGATCAGGTTGTCCTTGCGCCAGTCGTAGACAAACACGTAATAGCGTCGACGCTGGTTGCCGACCGGCGTGCCCGGTATACCGCGTTCGAACCGGCCCACGCCCTCGAGCGCGTGCAACAGGTCGGCGTAGAAGTCCACGCCACCCACGCCATAGGTCAGGTCGCCTGGCACCAGGCCCTCGCCCTCGCGATTCTCGCTGCTCATCTGGGCGAGGCCGCGGTAGTTGCTGAAGGCCAATGCGCTCAATCCGCCCGGCCAGAACTGTTTGCCGGTCTTGGCATCGATCAGGGTGGAACCGGCCAGCCCGTGCAGCACGATCACCGGCGGCTGCTGCGGATCGTCGGCGACGTTTTCGTACAGGCGTTGCAGGTCAGGGTGCGAGGCACAACCGGTGAGCAGCAAGACGAGCAGGCACAGGAACTGGCTGACGCGGGTGGTCATTCGTGGTCGGGATTCGGCGGGGATGCAAGTCTAACGCGCAGCGACGGCCAAGCCGGCCGTCGTCACCGGCATTCCGGTCCTGCGTTTGGGTCGTGCCCGGGCTTTTGGTTAGGCTGCGGCGGCGAGGCCGCCGCAGCCTTTGGGCGCCGTCGAAACAGCTAGGCCGCCGCGGCGTAGGTCGGGTAGTCGGCATAGCCCTGCGGCTGGCCGCTGAACAGCACCGCCGGATCGAACCCCGCCAGCGGCAGCCGCTCACTGAGGCGCCGCACCAGGTCCGGGTTGGCGATGAACGGCCGGCCGAACGCGATCAGGTCGGCCCGGCCCGCAGCCAACGCGGTATCGGCGCGATCACGGTCAAAGTCGCCGGTGAGCACCAGCACGCCTTCGAAGTTGGCGCGCACCGCATCCACCGTGGACTCGGGCACCACGCCCGGCGTGGCGATCAGATGCAGGTAACCGATCCGGCGCGCCGACAGCTCGCGCACCAGGACCAACAGCTCGGCCTCTTCGTTGTCGAAGTTGGCGGCCAGGTCGTTGAAGGCATTGAACGGCGACAGCCGCACGCCCACGCGCTCGCTACCGATCGCGGCGATGGTGGCATCGACAACCTCGAGCACATAGCGCCGGCGATTTTCCGCCGAGCCGCCGTATTGATCGGTGCGCTGGTTGGATTTCGGATTCAGGAATTGCGCGAGCAGGTAACCATTGGCGGCGTGCAACTCGATGCCATCGGCGCCCGCGGCAACCGCGCGCGTTGCTGCATCGGCGAAGGCCGCGCGAACGCGCAGCAGGTCGGCCTCGTCCATCGCCTTCGGCACCGGCATGTCCTGCATGCCGTGGGTGTCGGTCCACATCTGGCCAGCAGCGGCGATGGCCGACGGAGCCACGGCCGTTGCACCGGCCGGCAGATTGTCGGCATGGGCGACGCGGCCGACGTGCATCAGCTGCATGACAAACGTGGCGCCTTCGGCGTGCACGGCGTCGATGATCGGCGCCCAGGCAGCCTGCTGCGCGTCATTGAACAGACCGGGGATGCGCGAATAGCCCAGCGCCTCGGGCGCAGGGGCGACGCCTTCGCTGATGATCAGCCCGGCGCTGGCGCGCTGGCGGTAGTACTCGCGCATCAAGTCGTTGGGCAGCGCGCCGGGAGCACGCGAGCGGGTCATCGGCGCCATCGCGATGCGATTGCCGGTGGACAGCGGTCCGTTGGCCAGCGGCTGGAACAGCTTGGCGCTGGACGTGGGGGTGGCAGTGGAAGTGGCGGTGGAGGTGGAGGTGGAGGTGGAGGTGGTCATGGTGGATCCCGTGGATGGGTGGTGACGGGAACGAAGATGGACGCCGCCAGCGCCGCAACCAAGCCGCGCAGCCCGGACGCAGCGTTGCGCATGCGCAACGACTTCGTCGTCGCGGCGTCTTCGGTGGTACCCGTGCGTGGCTGGGCGTGGCTGGGCGTGGCTGGGCGTGGCTGGGCGTGGCGGCGAAAATTTCCGGATTCGACCCTGCGTCAAGGTCCAGAAGTCATGCAGGCAAACTGCGCCGTGGCGCAAACAGGCGTTGGCGGAGCACATGCTAGGCTCGCCACAGCCCTTGAATCCGGACGCCATTCGCTCGCCATGACCCCGACCAAATCCCCCGCTGCCATTGTTCCTTTCGCCGTCCTCGCCTTCGCCGTGGCGCTCGCCGTGCCGACGACTGCACAGGCGCAGTTCGCCGGCCCACCGATTGCCGACACGCCCTATCCCGGCGGCGAGCTGAAGATCCACGTTGACGCCACCGATATCGCCCACCGCGTGTTTCGCGTGCATGAGGAAATCCCGGTCGTGGGCCCCGGCCCGCTGCGCCTGTATTACCCGCAGTGGATTCCCGGTGGACACGGTCCCTATGGACCCGTCGGCCTGCTCGGCGGCCTGACCTTCAGCGCCAACGGCAAGACCATTGCCTGGAAGCGCGATCCGCTCGATGTCTTCAGTTTCCTGGTGGATGTGCCCGAGGGCGCCGCCGCAATCAGCGCAGAGTTCCAGTACCTGTCGCCGTTCAATTCCGACCAGGGCCGCGTGGTGATGACGCCGGAAATCATCGGCCTGCAGTGGAACACCGTCAGCCTGTATCCGGCCGGCCACGCCGCCGACAAGATCATGATCCGGCCGAGCGTCACCCTGCCCGCAGGTTGGGGCTTCGGCACCGCGCTCGAAGGCGAGGGCGATGCCAGCGCGATCGGCCCGAAGTCCGGCCCGCAGAAAGGCGGCCTGGTCCAGTTCAACGCGATCAACTTCGACGACTTCATTGATTCGCCGTTGCTGGCCGGCAAGTACTACAAGCGCATCGTGCTCAAGGACGGGGCGCGCCCGGTGTATTTCGATGTGGTGGCCGACGAGGCGAAGGAACTCGACATCAAGCCGACCATCCTGGCCAAGAACAAGGCACTCATCGCCCAGGCGGACAAGCTGTACCGCTCGCAGCATTACCGTCACTACCACTTCCTGCTCAGCATCTCTTCGCGCTACGCCGGCATCGGCCTGGAACACCACCAGAGCAGCGAGGATGGCGTGCGCCCCGGTTTCCTGATCGACGACAAGAAGCCTGGCCAGGACATCCTCGCGCACGAGTACACGCATAGCTGGGATGGCAAGTTCCGCCGCGGCGCGGACCTGGCGACGGCGCACTTCAACACCCCGATGCAGGACAGCCTGCTGTGGGTGTACGAAGGCCAGACCCAGTTCTGGGGCAATGTGCTGGCGGTGCGCTCGGGCATTCGTACCGCGGAGGCGGGACGCGACGCACTGGCATCGCTCGCCGCCAGTTATTCCAACCAGGCCGGCCGCAACTGGCGCCCGCTGGTGGATACCGGCAACCAGCCGATCATCAGCGATCGCGCGCCGCAGGCCTGGCGCAGCTACCAGCGCGGCGAGGACTACTACAGCGAAGGCGAGCTGATCTGGCTCGACGCCGACACCCTGATCCGCGAGAAGAGTGGCGGCAAGAAATCGCTGGATGATTTCGCAGCGCTGTTCTTCGGTGTCGAGGACGGCCGCGTCAATGTATTGCCCTATACCTTCGAGGACGTGGTGACGGCGCTCAATACCGTGCTGCCCTACGACTGGAAGAGCTTCCTGCAGGAGCGCGTGTACGCAATCGCCACCAAGGCGCCGCTCGACGGCCTGGAACGCGGTGGCTGGCAGCTGATCTACACCGACAAGGAAAGCGAATCGGCCAAGGCGGCGGCGCTGCGCTATGGCGGCGGTGGCGCCAGCCTGACCTATTCCCTGGGCCTGGGCACCGACAAGGACAACAAGATCACGTCGGTGTTGTGGGACAGCGTCGCGTTCAAGGCGGGCCTGGCACCGGGCATGGAAATTGTCGGCGTCAATGGCGACATGGCCACGCCGGACCGGCTCAAGGATGCGGTCACCGCAGCCGCGGCCAAGGGCAGCACGCAGCCGATCGAGCTGTTGGTCAACAGCTTCGACCACCTGGCCACAATCAAGATCGACTACCACAGTGGCTTGCGCTATCCGCACCTGGAACGGATCAAGGACACGCCGGACCGGATTTCGCTGCTGCTGGCGGAAAAGAAGTAAGCGATGCGGCGCGGCGGCTGGTTCGTGCTGGCCGCGCTGCTCTTCCTGGGCTGGCAGGCCTGGCAGCGTCACGCCGACACGTCATCTGCGACACCCGCGACCGCCGATCTTGGTCGCGTTGATCGCGGTACCGTTGATCACGGCGCAACTGATCGCGGCGCAACTGATCGCGGCGATGACAATCCGCGCATCGAACGCGAGCCGATGCAGGGCGGGTTTCCGCGCGAAGTCGGCGAAACGCTCACGCTGATCCAGCGTGGCGGCCCCTTCCCCTACGATCGCGACGGCGCGGTGTTCGGCAATTTCGAAGGCCGCCTGCCGCGCCAGTCGCGCGGCTATTACCTTGAGTACACGGTGCCCACGCCGGGTGCGCGCAACCGCGGCGCGCGGCGCATCATCGCCGGCGGGCAGCCGCCGTCCGAGTTCTGGTACACCGGCGACCACTACGACAGCTTCACCCGGATCGATCCAGGGGCAATGCAATGAGTGTGCTGTGGTTCGACGGACTGCTGGCCAATGTCGAGGACGCGGGCGTGTATTTCCTGCCCGCGCCGGACGTTGACGAGCTGCTCGAGGCCGCCGCGGTCAATTGCTTCCCCCTGCTGCGGATCAACCTGCGCGGCTGCGAGGGCAAGGCCGACCTGCTGCTGCGCATCGCCGGCGTGCTCGAGATGCCGCCGCACGTGGTGCGCAACTGGGATGCGTTGGCCGACGCGTTGGGTGAACTGCGCCGGCCGGGCACGCCCGGGCAGGTGCTGTTGCTCGAACACAGCGATGGCGTGCGTGCGCAATCGCGCGAGGACTTCAAGACAGCGATGGAAGTGCTGCAGGCTGCCAGCACCGAATGGGCCACGCGCGACGTGCCGCTGTGGAGTTTCATCGTGCTGTCCGAGGACGCGTTCGACGCCTTGTAGTCAGCGCTTTCCGAGCCGAGCCAGCAACTGCGCACGCAGCCCGCTCGCGGCCCGCGCATCCATCGTCGCCAGCAGACTGCGGGCTGCCTCGGGAATATGGTCGGCGGTGGCCTCGCCGGGCTCGAAGATGTAGTGGCGGAAGGTTTCCTGCCAGGCACGACGCTGCGGCTCGGGCAGGTCGCGCAGGCTCAGGAAGGCCAGCATCAGCGCGTCCAGCGGCGAGTCCAGGTGCGCCGGTGCGCGCCGCCACCAGTAATTCACCAGCACGTTGAATTCGTCCAGTGCCTCGATGTGGTGCCACCACTGGCTCGGGATGAAGATCGCGTCGCCGGAATCGAGTTCGGCCACCTGGGCGAAGCGCCAGGCTTCGGCAAAGCGCGGGAAGCGCTCGAGGTCGGGGGCGTGCAGATCCACCAGGCTGATCGCCTGGCCTGCTGGCGTCATGTCGAGCGGACCGATGTACAGGTTGGCCAACTGCTCTGGCGGGAACACCGTGAAGCGTCGCCGGCCGACCGCCACGCAGGCCAGGTTGTCGGGCACGTCCTGGTGTGGCGCGACGCGGGTGCGATTGCCGATCCACACCAGGGCGACGCCATTGCGATCACCCAGCGCAACATCGTTCTCGGCGCGAAAGCCGGGCAACCAGCCATCCACCGCCGTGGCGCCGACGTACAAGGCCGGCGGCTCGGCATCCTTGCGGTGATTGGCCAGCGCTGCCAGCACGCGGTCGAGGGTGTCCTGGCCCTGGCGGAAATTGAAGCCGCTCAGGTCTTCGTTGTAGAAGAAGCGGCCACGGATGTCCGGCGGCCCCACCAGCGCTCGCACCGGCGCGCCGCGATAAAAGCGCAGCAGGTAGGCGCTGGCCGCGTCGGCGCCGGACAGGCCGGCTTGCACCAGCGGCCAATCGGCGACCAGGCCACGCAGGACCACCGGCTCGAAGCCGTCGAGCACCGCGGCCGGCAGCGCGCGCGGGTCGGCACCGCGAATTTCGCGGATCGGCGCGGGCGTCGGCAAGCGGGCGCTGGCCTGGGGCGCGCTGGCTTGCGGCGCGTTGCTGCCGGGCGGATTGGTTTGGGGCGCGTTGTCGTGCGGCATGGCCCAGCGTACCGCAGCGTGCGCGTGGCCGAAACCGAGCGCCGCAAATCGCACGCGCCCTGAAACCGTGCGCACGGGACGCACGCGGACCGATTCAGCGCGAGAGCAGCACCTGCGCGCGTGCCAACGCAGGATCATCGGTCGGCGCAACCCTCACCGGCGCCGTGAAGGCATCGCGCCAGGCGGCGAGGCGGATCGGATCCATCGCCACCACGATGTCCGGCGTGATGCCCGCGTCGGTGGAATCCTCGGCCACGTCATGACGGTCGATCGTGCGCCCGTTCGGGCGCTCGAAGGTGCCGGTGGACAACACCATGCCGCCGCGGCCGCCGCCCAGCGTGTACACCGTCTGGATCCGGCCCTTGCCGTAGCTGCGTTCGCCCACCAGCAATGCGCGGCCGCGATCCTTCAGTGCGCCGGCCAGGATCTCCGCCGACGATGCGGTGTGTCCGTTGATCAGCACGGCCACGGGCAGCCGAGTGTATTTCCCGCGCGTGGCCTCGAAGCGCGTCTCGCGCCCGCGCTCGCGCAGGGTCAGCAGCAGGCCCTTGTTGACCAGCAGGTCGGCGACATCCAGCGCTGGCCGCAACAGGCCGCCGCCGCATTCGCGCAAGTCCAGCACCACGCCGCGCGCGTGGCCGCGTTTCAGCGCCGCCAGCGCGGCATCCACGCGCGTGGCGGTGTCGGTCGCCATTTGGGTAATGCGGATGTAGCCGATGCGGCGCGCGCGATCGATCCACCATCGGGCATCGGCGTCATTGCCGGCAGCGGCAGCGGCAGCGGCAGCGTTGGCGTTGGCGTCGACGGCAGCGGCAGCCGTTGACGCCAACAAGGGCTGCACGCTGGGGCCGGCGACCGCGCCGAAATCGTCATCGAGTTCCTTCGCGTCGGCCGGGTCCAGATAGCGCGAGTACGGATCGAGCTCGCGCAGCAATGCGGCCAGCGCACGTCGTTCCAGCTCCGCCCGCGGAATCGGCAGCACGTAGTGTTTTTCGATCTCGTCCAGGCCCGAGGCCAGCGGCGAGCCAGCGTCCTGGGCAGCGGCGACACCGGGCCGCAGCAGCGCAAGCAGCAGCACCAGTCCGGTCGCAATCGGTGTCGGCAGTCCCACGCTGTCCTCCGCTGCCGTGCGGGTCGCCGGCGCCGGGCCATGGTATCGCCGCCGATGCGGGTGCGCGCGCTCGCATAACCCCAGCGGGTATCATCAACGCGCGCATCCGCGCCGATGTTGCAAGGACGACTTCCATGGCCAATGCCCCCTCCCACCTCGACGACGACCAGGTCGAGCGTCTCGGCGAATTGCTCGATCGCATCGGTGTCCCGCAGGGTGGCTTCAACATGGAAGCGCTCGATGGCTACCTGTCGGCGCTGGCGGTTGGCCCCGATATGCCGCCCAAGGACGAATGGCAGCCGTTGATCTGGGGCGAGCAGCCGCCCGCGTTCGCCAGCGATGCCGAACGCGATGAAGCGCAGCGCCTGATACTCGGCCACCGCAATGCCTGCATCGCGCGGGCGCGCTTTGATGGCGAAGACCTGCCCGAATCGCTCTCGCCGCTGCTCTGGCTGCCAGAAGATCCCGAGGCCGAGCAGCCCGACGCACTCGATGTCGGCAGCGACTGGGCGCACGGCTTCTTCACCGCAGTCGAGCTGCGTCCCGAGGCGTGGCAGGCCTGGCTGGAAGCGGAGGAGTGGATCGACCAGATTTTTTCGCTGCTCGAGCAACTCGCCACCGGCGAAGCCGAAGCCGAGGAGGAAGGCGGCGCGCCGACCCCCATCACCTTCAAGGAACGCATGGAGATCGTCGCCAGCTTGCCCGGCATGCTCGCCGACCTGCACCAGTACATGATCGACGCGGGCACGCCGAAGGAGCCGGTGCGTCGTTCCGGCGAGCAGCAGGATCGCAACGCGCTGTGCGCCTGCGGCTCCGGCAAGAAATTCAAGAAATGCCACGGCGCCTGAGCGCGCACCGTTCCCTCAGCGCGTTGCGGCGTCCGGCGTGGCTGCGTGCGGCAATGCGGCAAGGCGCGCCTGCTCAGCGCTGACGTAGGTCATCAGGTCCAGGAAGGTATCGGTCCAGATCCGGTCGCGATGCGCCGCCAGATAGGCCAGCAATTCCTCGTGCGCCTTGTTCGATACGGTGAGGTAGTCGCCGCCGATGCCATGGAAGGTGAAGTTGATCATGGTGCCGCGCGCTTCGGCCTGCTGCACCAGCGCGATCAGTTGCGCGCCGGTGACATCGCTCGGCGCGGTGACGCCGACGTGATGCACGTCCAGTGTCGCCATGTCGGCAATCACGCCGCCCTCGCCGGCTTTGATCGCGACGAAATCCCTGGTGATCTCCGGCAGATAAGGTTGCCCCGCCGCCAGGAAATCACCGCAGGGCACGGTGAACGTGCGCCGGTCGCGGCCGTCGATTGCATGCAGCATGGTGTTGCCGACGCGGATCTGCGCGACCAGTTGGCCGACCGTGGTGTGATCGAGGTCGTTGTCGGCGGTCACCCACTCGCGCCCTGGTGCCGCGCGCGAGCATTGGTGGAACAAGGTGTGGTTGCCGAGTTCGTGGCCATGCGCCGCTGCCGCGCGCCACTCCGGCATGCGTCGGCGCAGCGCATCGCTCGACAGGTTCATGTAGAACGTCGCCTTGATGCCAACCTTGTCCAGTGCCGGGATGGCGTTGTCGAGCTGTGAATCAATGGCGTCGTCGTAGGACAGGCTGACCGCGGCGCGGGCGCCGTGCGGCCAGGCAAATCGGCTCTCGGGAGGCATCGCTACCTGGCCAGGGCTTGCCAGCGCCAACAGCAGCAGCCATGCCTGCATCTGTGGCTCAGCCGCCCGCGCCGCGCATCACGGCGGCGTGGCCTTGCAGTGCTTGGCAATGTATTCGGCGTGGGTCGGCATGACCTTCACGCATTTGGCGATGACCTGTTCGATATGGCCCACATAGGTCGCCACCTCCGCCTCCGAACGCAAGTCGGCAAACGGATGGTGGGCCTTGGGGCGCATGCGCTGTCCGATCATCACCTGCAGCCAGCTGGGGTCGGCAAACAGTTCCTGGCCGTCGCGCTGGATCCGGCCATTGCTCAGGAACAGGTCCATCTTGTGTTGCAGCGAGTCGGGCACCGGCATGGTCCGGCAGTAGTTCCAGAACTCGGAATCATCGCGCTCGGTTGCCTTGTAATGCAGCACCAGGAAGTCGCGGATCCGCTCGTATTCCCAATGCGTCTGGGCGTTGTATTCGGCAATGTCGGCAGCATCGAAGCCGGCATGCGGGAAGAAGCTGATGACGCGCGAGATCGCCGTATTGATCAGGTGGATGCTGGTGGATTCGAGCGGCTCCAGGAAGCCGCTGGACAGGCCGATCGCCACGCAGTTGCGGTCCCAGAAGGTCTTGCGCCGTCCGGTGCTGAACCGCAGTGGGCGTGGATCGGCCAGCGCCTTGCCATCAATATTGCGCAGCAGGATGTCGGTGGCCTCGTCCTGCTCCATGAAGCTGCTGCAATAGATGTGGCCGTTGCCGGTGCGGTGCTGCAGCGGGATGCGCCACTGCCAGCCAGAGCGGTGCGCGGTGGAGCGGGTCATCGGCAACAAGAGTCCGGCCGATTCGCAGGGCACGGCCAGGGCGCGATCCACCGGCAGCCAATGCGACCAATCGTCGAAGCCGGCCTTCAGGGTTTGCTCGATCAGCAGCCCGCGCATGCCCGAACAGTCGATGAAAAAATCACCCTCGATGCGCTCGCCGCTTTCCAGCACCACCGCCTCGATAAACCCGTCCGGGTCGCGCTGGATGACCTGCGAAATCTTGCCCTCGGTGCGCACGACGCCGCGCTTTTCGGAATAGCCACGCAGGAAACGCGCGTACAGCCCGGCATCGAAATGGTAGGCGTGGGAAATATCGGCCACCGGCGAGCCGGCCATGTCCTTGCGCGCGCGCATGAACTTGGCCTGCGGCGCGGCCACGGTGTTGATCGAGTAGGACTCGAGCGGCGAAGCCTTGCCCAACTGCGCCAGCCGCAGCCAGAAATGATGGAAGGGCAGGGCCTGGGTGGCCTGGCCAACAAAGCCGAAGCCGTGGATGTAGCGGTCGCCGATGGCGCCCCAGTTGACGAACTCGATGCCCAGCTTGAAGGTGCCCTGGGTCGCGCGCAGGAACTCGTCTTCGTCGATTTCCAGCGCACGGTTGAACTCGCCGATGTGCGGGATGGTCGCCTCGCCCACGCCGATCGTGCCGATGTCGTCGGATTCCACCACGCGGATGTTGCACTTGCCTTCAAGCACCTTGGACAAGGCTGCGGCGCTCATCCAGCCGGCCGTGCCGCCGCCGACGATGACGATGTTGCGCACCAGTTGCAGGGCCATGCTTTCAACCTATCACAGCAACGCCAGACAAAATAAGGCCGCCCCGCCTCGCGACGGGACGGCCCCGGGAAACACTCAGAACTTGTAGTTCACGCCAAACAGGACCTGGCGACCAAACTCGTAGGTGTAGTTCGGTACCAGCTGGGTCGGATCGGGCACGTCCAGGTTGCCCGGGGTCTTGTAGCTCTGCGACACGCTGTTGGTCAGGTTGTTCACCTGCAGCAGCATGCTCAGGCCCTCGAGCGAACTGCCATCGGCGAACGCGTACTCCATCTGGAAGTCCACCACCTTGTCCTTGCCCTGCTGGCGGGTTGTCGGCCGGAAGAAGATGTCGCGCGTGGTCGCGGTGAACGGCGAGCGGTAGCGCTGGCTCAGTCGGGTCGAGAAGCCATGCTTCTCATAGTAGAACGTGACGCTGTTGGAGATGCCCGACAGGCCGTTGATCGAGGTCGAGGAACCGGCCACTACCTGGTTGCTGTTCTGGTCCACCTTCTGGTCGCGGATGGTGCTGGTGAGCTTGGATGCGCTGACCACGAGGCCGAAGCCGTCCAGCTTGTCCCACAGCAGGCTGCCTTCCAGCGATGCCGCAGCCTCGATGCCCGTGATCTTGCCACCCGAGCCATTGAGCGGCTGGAACACCGGGCCGAACTGATCGGCAACGAAGCCCGACGGTGCGTTCGCGGGCAGCGGAAGGTCGGAGTTGTCGACTGCGCTGATGCCGTAGGTGATGTAGCTGATCAGGTTCTTGCGGAAGCCGGCCAGCGAGATATAGCTGCGGGTACCGAAGTACTTCTCGAACGACAGATCGAAGGCCACTGCCTTCCAGGGCTTGAGGTAGGGATTGCCGGCATAGGCCGTGCTCCACCTGCCCTGCTCTGGACCGGGGGTGATTTGCACCGTTGGCGTGCTCGTGCCGGCGCGCAGGTCATTGATCTGCGGACGCGCCGTGGCCACGCCAATGCCCAGGCGGGCAATGAAGTCCGGCCGGATTTCTGCGACCAGGTTCAGGCTCGGCAAGAAGTCGGTGTAGGTGGTCTCGCCCGTCTTGCGAAGCAACAGGTTGAAGTCCACGTTGTCGTCGTTGCCGCGGTACTCCCAACCCTCGGCGGCCTGCTTGGTGTGCACGGCCTGCACGCCAAAGTTGCCACGGATCGGAACCTGGCCCCACATCGTGTCCATGTCGAGCATGGCGTAGGCAGTCCAGATTTTTTCATGCACGAAGCTGTCGTTGGCCTTCAGGCCCAGCACCGCCGGCTTGGTCACCAGGGTTCCGGAACTCACCAGGTAAGGCACGTCCAGCCGGATGAAGGACCCCACGCCCATCCAGGACATGTCGAACGGCGAAAGTACGGCCCCGGCCGGGATCCCGCGTACATTGTTGCCCGAGCCGTCCAGTGGGATCAGCAGGCGGTTTTCGTTCTTTTCCACGCTCTTGTCGCGCTGCGTGTAATTGATGCCGGTCGAAAACTTGCTGATGAAGCCGTCGAAACCGCGGCTGGCCGACACGCGCAAGGTCTTGATCTGATCCTCCACGTGCGGGTCGCGGATGACGCCAGTCCAGCGCGGTTCGCCAGGCACGTAGTCAAAGCCGGCCACATCACCGAAGCGGATGCCGTTGGGGTCGGACAGGAAGTTCGGATTCACCGGCGTGAGCGACTGGCCGCTGCCATCCACCGGAATATTCCAGTCGAAGGCGCCATAGGCCCAGTTGTTGGTGGTGTTGTTCCATGGGCCGGCATAGACCTCCTGGTACTTCTCGTCACGCACGTCCTTGGACCAGCTCAGGTCGGTGACCGCCGTCCATTCGTCGCCCAGCTTGAACGACGTATTCCAGCCGACCGCCCAGATGGTGTCCTTGCGGCGGGTGTCGTAGTTGGTGGTGGTGGTGGGCAGGGCGCTGGCCCGGCCGCTGGTGGCATAGGTGTTGTCGCCCACCTGGGTGGTGTGGATATCCGACAGGGTGTTGAGCACACCGACGCCAAAGAATTCACCCCAGCTCGCAAACATGTTCTCGGTCAACTTGCCGCCGACTTCATGAGTATCGAACTTGGAGTAGTACAGGTCGAGCTCGCTGTGGAAATCCGGATCCGGTGCGTACTCGAACACCGCCATCAGGCCATCGCGCTTGTTGGACTTGGTGGACTGCGAACCGGTCCAGAACATCGGCAGCAGGGCCTGGCTGACCGGGCCCCAGCTCACTGACGGCGCCTGCACCAGCGAGGGCACCGTGCCGGCGATCGGCAGGCCGTAGGGCGTGTAGTCGCCGTACTGGTCCAGCTCGGAAATGCGCAGTTGGGTGGTCGAATCCAGGTGCGCGAACCCGATCGCCCAGCCGAAGGTCTTGTCGGCGTTCTGGTTGATGTACGAGACACTGAAGCGCTTGCCCAGCGGGCTGGCAACACCCGGCACCTGGGTGCCAAGGGAGTTGTCTTCCACGCGCAGGTTCAACGCGACCTGTTGGCCGTCGGAGCTGAGCGGGCGGCGCGCCATCAGGTCAACCGTGCCGGACAGGCCCTGGCCGATCAGCGCGGCATTGGGGGTCTTGTACACGGTCGCCGAACCGATCAACTCGGAGGGGAACTGGTCGTACTCGACCGCGCGGCCGTCATTGGAGCTGACGATCTCGCGGCCATTGAGCAGGGCGCCGGAGAAGGCCGGCGACAGGCCGCGAATGGAGATGACGTTGACGCGGCCATCGCTGCCGCGCTGGCCGGTCAGGCCGGGCAGGCGGGCCAGCGATTCAGCGACGCTGGAATCGGGCAGCTTGCCAATGTCCTCGGCCGAGACTGCCTCGACGATGGAGTTGGAACTGCGCTTGGTCGCGATCGAAGTCTCGATCGAGTGGCGCAGGCCCTTGACCACCACCGTACCCAATTCCGCTGCCTTGGCCTTCTTGGCAGCCTCGGCCTCGGCCTTGGCATCGGCGTCGGCCTTTTTCTCGGCGTCAGTCTTGCTGCTGGCGGCGGTCGCGTCGGCGGTGCTGCTTGCGTCCTGCGCCCAGGCCGGATGTGCCAAGGCAAGCAACAGGGCCGCCGTCAGGATGCGTTGCTTCGGAATTCGATGCGCTTGTGTCATGGACTCTCCCTCCCAGGAAATGCATGTGCTGCTGATGTGTATGACGGCGAACGCCCTAGCCCAGCGTCATGGTCGCGGGCCATTCGACGCCTAAATGACAGCGTTGTCAACATGGCGAAACAAAAAATTTACATGGTGCAAATGATGAAAATGCCGGGAAACCATGGTGCACCGCAGCGAAACTCAGGGCTTGCTGCATTCCACCTGGTAGTCGGAATCGTTTTCAAGGGCCACGCGGGACACTGAAAAGTCCAGCGCTGTCAGCGTGAAGAGCCCGAAGACACGGTCGATCCGGGTCATGTCGGCCCCCGCCTTGGCAAAGCAGCCCAGTGGCACCCCGACCCGCACCCACTTCCTGAGGGGCAGTCCGCGCAGGGTCTTGTCCAGGGCCACCTGGCCGGTACACGCCGGCCCGCAGCCGAGGCTGAGTTCGACGCCGCCCTCGGGGGCGGCATCCAGCTTGAGCGTGACGACCAGCGAGGTACCGGCGCTGCTTTCGCGGCTCAGGTCCTGGGCTGCGTCCAGCTGGAGCCAAGCCCAGGCGGGCTGGCCACCGCGCCATTGCAGGCGGCGCGCGTCTTCCTGGGCGAGGTGGTCGGTGGCACTGACGCGCAGGCCTTGCACCAGCGCGCCGCTCGGCAAGCTGGTGAGCTCGTGACCGGTGCCGTCGCCATCGGCGAGCATCCAGGTGGCGCCGGGCGCCAGCGCGCCGGCGGCAAAATACAGGCCCGGCACGCTGCCGTCGTGGCGCAGCCCGGAAACCTCCGGCAGCACTCCGACCGAGGCAGGCGCGGCGTAGCCCAGGCCATAGGCGAAGGCGAACTGCGGATGGTAGTCAGCCTGACCGACGTTGAGCGGACCCTGGGTCGCGGTCGCCGGCCAGGAATAAGGCAGGCGGCCGCGGAAGTCGTAACCGATCTTGCCGTCCGCTGTCTTGAACAACACGTCTGCCACGCCAGCGCCTTCTGAACCCGGCAGCCAGGCGGCAACGAAGGCATCGGAGGCATTGATCTCGCGATTCACCCACAGCGGTCGTCCGGACAGGAACACGGACACCACTGGAATACCCTGGGCCTTGAGTTTGCGCAGCAGCGCCAGGTCGCGTTCCTTGCCCGGCTGGAAGGCCAGGTTGGCAATGTCGCCGAGGAATTCTGCATACGGATTTTCGCCGAACACCACGATCGCCACGTCGGGCTTGGCGTGCCAGGCACCGTCCACGGCAAGCTCGGCCTTGCCGCCCGCCGCTTTCGTGGCGGCGCGAATACCGGCCCAGATCGAGGTCGCGCCCGGAAAATCGCCCGGCTGGTTGCCCGTGCCTTGCCAGCTCAGGGTCCAGCCGCCGGCCTGCTTGCCGACATCATCCGCGCCATCACCGGCCACCAGCACGCGTGCATGCGGATCGAGCGGCAGCAACTGGCCTTCATTCTTCAGCAGCACCAGCGATTCGCGCACCGCCTCGCGGGCAAGCGCGCGATGTGCAGGGCTGCCGAGTTGTTCGAAGTGACCACCAAGCGGGCGTTTGGATGGGGCCCCGGCCTCGAACAGGCCCAGGCGCATCTTCACCCGCAGGATGCGGGTCACCGCGTCGTCCAGCCGCGCCATCGGGATCTCGCCCGACTTTACCTGCGCCACCGTATTGGTAAACACCGCGCGCCAGCTATCGGGCGCCATGAACATGTCCAGGCCAGCATTGATGGCCGCCGCGCAGCCGTCATTGCTGCAGCCCGGCAGCCGGCCGTGGGCGTTCCAGTCGCCGACAATAAAGCCGTCGAAGCCCAGGCGCTCCTTGAGCACGCCGGTCAGCAGGCTCTTGTTGCCGTGCATCTTCTCGCCGTTCCAGCTCGAGAACGAGGCCATCACCGTCTGCGTACCCGCGCGCAGTGCGGCCATGTGGCCGGCGCCATGGATGTCGCGCAACTCGGCTTCGCTGACCCGGGTATCGCCGGTGTCCTTGCCTTCGAAGGTGCCGCCGTCGCCGATGAAATGCTTGCTCGATGCCAGCACGTGGGTGGCATCGAGGAAGCCCGGCTGGCCGACGGTTCCCTGCAAGCCTTCCACCACTTCGGTGGCGTAGCGCGAGACCAGTTCGGGATTTTCCGAATAGCCCTCATACGTGCGACCCCAGCGATCGTCGCGCGGCACGGTCACCGTGGGCGCAAACGTCCACTCGAAGCCGGTGCTGCGCAGCTCGGTCGCGGTGGCCTGCGCGATGCGCTTGATCAAGGCCGGATCATTGGTTGCACCCAGCGCGATGTTGTGCGGAAACAGGGTCGCGCCCACCACGTTGTTGTGGCCGTGCACGGCATCAATGCCGAGCAGCACCGGAATGGCCTTGCCGCCACCGCTGGTGTCCATCGAGGCGGCGTAGAACTTGTCGGCCAGGGCCAGCCACTCCGGACCGGTGGAGTTGTACTTGCCGCCGGGATCGGAATTGCCGCCGGCCAGCACCGAGCCGAGCCGGTACTTGCGCACGTCATCGGGGGTCACGCTGCCCAGGTCGCCTTGCACGATCTGGCCGACCTTCTCTTCCACGGTCATGGTCTTGAGCAGGGCCTGCACGCGTGCCTCGAGCACGTCATCGCGGGCGATCGGCGAATGCTGCTGCGGCCAGAGTGCCGGATGGGCCAGCGAGGGCGATTCAGTTGCCGCCACGCTGCTCGAGTCCGTAGCAGGCACGCTGGCCGAGGCCGGCGCAGGCGCCGACTGGCAGCCCGGCAACAGGGCGATGGCGACCAACACCGTGGCGGCGAGCTGCGCGCTAACCGACAGCGGGCCAATCGACAGCCGGCCAATCGACAGCGGGCCAATCGACAGCGGGCCAATCGACAGCGGGCCGACGCGCGGGATCTTGACGCGGCCAAGCCGCGAGCTTGTCTTGAACGAATGCATGCCACCTCCCAATGGGCCGGAATGCTGCAAACCTGACAGGGGGTCCGCGCCACTCCAACGCGGCGATTATTGCGCCGCTGTTGACAGCGTTGTCAATTGTCGGGCTTACTCAGCCTCCGCATGATCCTGGGAGGGGCTGCGCACCACCATGAGCCCGACACTGGCCCTGGTCGCCGACATCGGCGGCACGCATGCGCGTTTCGCGCTCGCCGATGGCGGTCGCGCGGCGCCGTTGTTGATGGACAGCGTGCAGCAGTTGCTTGTCGCCGACTTCCCCTCGCTGGTTGTCGCAGCACAGCATTACCTGGACAGCGTTTCGCCCCATCCCGGCAGGCTTGAACGCGCGGTGTTTGCCGTGGCCGGTCGCGTCGATGGCGACGTCGCCCGCATCACCAACCACCCGTGGATAATCTCGCGGCCGGACACCGCCCGCGCACTGGACCTGCACAGCGAGTCGGTGCAACTGGTCAATGACTTCACCGCGCAGGCCATGGCCGCAACCCTGCTGTCCGGCCCGGACCTTGCCCTGATCGGCAACGTGCCGCTGCCGCCCCTGGGCGGCGAGGAACGCACCTATGCCGTCATCGGCCCGGGTACGGGCCTGGGCGTGAGCGCGCTGCTGATCCGCGAGGACGGTATCTTTCCGCTGGAAACCGAAGGCGGCCACACCAGCTTCGCCGCCTCCACCGAGGAAGAAGCCGCGATCTGGAAAATGCTGTTCGACGAATTCGGCCGGGTCTCCAACGAGCGCCTGCTCAGCGGCCGCGGCCTGTGCAATATCCACCGCGCGCTGCGCCGCATGGCCGGCGAGTGCAACCCGGCTGCAACCGAACCCCGCGACATCACCGCCGGCGCAACTGCGGGTGATCCGACCTGCGTGCGAGCGGTGGAAATTTTCTGCGAGGTCTTCGGCACCATCGCCGGCGACCTCGTGCTGACCCTGGGTAGCTGGGACGGTGTGTTCCTGACCGGCGGGCTGGTGCCCAAACTGCTGCGGCAATTGCAGGGCCCGGGCTTCCGCCGGTGCTTCGAGGGCAAGGGCCGGTTCTCCGAAGCGATGGCGCGGGTGCCGGTGCTGGCGGTGATGCATCCGCAGGCCGGCCTGCTCGGCGCCACCGCACTGGCCATGCAGGCCACCAGAGACTGACGCCCCAGTCCGCGGGCGATCAGTCCTGCTGGTAGAGGCGCGCGTATTTGGCGCCGAAGAACAGGATGTAGGCGTAGCAGATGATCGGCACGAAGAACGAATGCTGCACGCCGATGCGATCAGCCAACGCGCCCTGGATCAGCGGCACGATGGCGCCGCCGACAATCGCCATGCACAGGATGCCCGAGCCCTGGCTGGTGACCGGCCCGAGCTTGTGCAGGGCCATGCTGAAGATGGTCGGGAACATGATCGAGTTGAATAGACCCACGCCCAGGATCGCCCACATCGCCATCGGGCCGTGGCCCATGATTGCCACCAGCACCAGCAAGATCGCGCAGCTCGCGTTGAAGGCCAGGGTCACGCCCGGGCTCACCGTGCGCATCACCGCAAAGCCGATGAAGCGGCCGATCATCGCCATGCCCCAATACCAGGCGACGTACTTGCCGGCAACCGCGGCCGGCAACCCGGCGATGTTCGGCTCGCCCATGTAGCTGACCAGGAAACTGCCGATCGCCACTTCGCCGCCGACGTACAGGAAGATCGCGATCGCGCCCAGCAACAGGTTGCGATGCGACAGCGCCGAGCGCACCAGATGACCGCCGGGCACCGGCGTGTCCTCGCCTTCCACGCGCGGCAGCTTGGTCACCGCGAACGCAATGCCAAGCAACAGCAGGGCGCCGGCCAGGATCAGATAGGGAACCTGCACCGTCGCCGCTTCCGCCGCGCGCTGCGCGGCAGTATCGCTGGCGCTTGCGCCCACCGCGGTCACGCCAACCACGCCGGCCGACAGGATCAGCACGCTGCCGAGATAGGGACCGACCGTGGTGCCGAGCGAATTGAATGCCTGGGTCAGGGTCAAGCGGCTCGACGCGGTCTTGGGCGAGCCGAGCAGGGTCACGTAGGGATTGGCCGCCACCTGCAGGATGGTGATGCCCGCGGCCAGCACGAAAAATGCAAACAGGAACAAGCCATAGCCGCTGTTGGCGGCCGGATAGAACAGCGCGCAACCGGTTGCGGCAATGGCAAGGCCGGCGACCGCGCCGTATTGATAGCCGATCCGCCGGATCAATCCGCCGGCAGGGATCGAGACGATGAAATAGGCACCGAAGAAGCAGAACTGCACCAGCATCGCCTGCAGGTAACTCAGGGTGTAAATTGCCTTGAGGTGCGGAATCAGCACGTCATTCAGCGAGGTCAGCAGGCCCCACATGAAGAACAGCATGGTCACGATGACCAGCGATCGGGTCTGGGTTTTACTGCCCTCGGCCACGGCCACGGCCGGGGTCGAAGTCGCCGAAGGTATCTGTGCCATGCGCGTGCTCCCTGGAACGAGGACGTGGATCCGCGTCGTGATCGCCGCGGGGTGTCGCGCCATGGGCGCGGCCGCCGTGATTCTGGTACAAATGGCGCTGCAATGATAGCGCTGTCATCCTGAGGGTTTGCGGCACTGCAACATACTGGCCAGGGGGTGGTCGTGGCAGCCAGAGTCCGGATCGAAGAGGTGGCGGCAGCCGCAGGCGTGTCCATGAAGACCGTTTCGCGCGTGCTCAATCGTGAGATCAACGTGCGCGAGGCCACCCGCGTGCGCGTGCTGCTTGCGGTCGACAAGCTCAAGTACGTTCCGCATTTCTCGGCCCGCAGCCTGGCCGGCAACAAGAGCTTCCTGATCGGGCTGGTGTACAACAATCCATCGGCCAACTACCTGATGGGCGTCATCGGCGGCGTGCTCGAAGCCTGCGCGATGGAGCAATACAACACGCTGCTGTGCCCGTTGGACATGGATGGGCCGCGGGTGGTGCCGCAGATCGAGGCGATGATCGGGCGCTCGCAGCCCGACGGCCTGGTGCTGACGCCGCCGCTCACCGACAACCCCGCACTGCTGCGCAGGCTGGCCGAGCTGGAAATCCCGTTCGCCAGCATCTCGCCGCGCAAGCAGGGCAAGTACATCGGCGTGGCCATGGATGAAACCCACGCGGCCTTCGACGTGGTCGCGCACCTGGTGTCGCTCGGCCACCGGCGCATCGGCCACATCATCGGCCACCCGGCGCACGGCGCCAGCGATTGGCGTTTGACCGGTTACAAGCAGGGCCTGGAGCGCGCCGGCCTCAAGTACGACCCGACCCTTGTCGTGCAGGGCGAGTTCTCGTTTGATTCCGGCGCGCGCGGCGCGGCCAAGTTGCTGGCCTTGCGCAAGCCGCCCACGGCGATCTTCGCCGCCAACGACGACATGGCCGCGGGCACCATCCACGCTGCGCTTGAGCGCGGGCTCAACGTGCCGGGCGATCTGTCGGTATGCGGGTTCGATGACACGCCGATGTCGCGGCAGATCTTTCCCTCGCTCACCACCGTGCACCAGCCCACGCACGACATGGGCCGACTGGCGACACTGGAATTGCTCGCCTCGATCCAACGCAAGGACGGCGGGCGGATGTTGCATGTGCCGTACACGCTGCAGGTGCGGCAATCCACCGGGCCCGCGCCAAAAGCGCCCTAGCTTCCCGTTTTTCCGACTTGCGGGAAGTTAGCGTATTTGCTAACATGCAAGCATGCCGTTCCGGATCACCTCTGTCGCCCACGACCACGCGGCTTTCCTCGCGAAGGCCCGCAAGCGCAAGGGATTCACCACTGCGTACGGATCCCTTGAGCTTGAATACCAGTTGGCAACTCAACTACTCAAGGCGCGGTCGCGCGCGGGCATGACCCAGGATGCGGTGGCCGAGCGGATGGGTACGACCAAGAGCGCGATTTCGCGCCTGGAATCGGCGGGTAGGCACGCCGCCTCACTGGCAACCCTCCAGCGTTATGCCAGCGCTGTAGGCTGCGATCTGCAGGTCAAGCTGGTCCCGCACAAGGCGTAGATGCCCGACCGCGGCCGGGACCACGTCGGGCTCGCGCGCTTGCCCGATCTGCGCGGGCGGCTTATGGTCAAGGCCATGCAACACGATCCGAACAAGCCGTGGTACCGCAAGTTGCATTGGCAGGTGCTCATCGCAATGCTCATCGGCGCCGCCACCGGCGCCGTGGTCGGGACGCCCGCCGCCGATGCCCTGGGCTGGCTCGGCGACCTGTTCATGAAATTGCTGCGCATGATCATCGTGCCGCTGGTGATCACGTCGATCATTTCCGGCGTTGCATCGGTTGGGCGCGGCCGCGCGCTGGGCCGGCTGTTCAGCAAGACAATGGGCTACTACTTCCTGTCGAGCCTGCTGGCGGTGCTGACTGGCCTTGTCATGGTCAACCTGATCCGGCCGGGCGTGGGCGCGAACATGCTGGCGATCTCGAGCGACCAGCCGCTGCCCGAGTTGCAGACGGCAACCTCACCGGTGCAGTTGCTGCTCGACATCGTGCCGCAAAACGTCGTGCAGGCCGCCAGCACCACCGACATGCTGGCGCTGATCTTCTTCTGCATTGTGTTCGGTGCGGCGATCGCGACCATGCCGGACAAGCCGCAAAAAGTGCTGACCGACCTGTTCGATGCGCTGTTCGACGCAATGATGCGCCTGACCTCCGGCATCATCGTGTTCCTGCCACTGGGCGTGTTCGCACTGATCACGCGCATGGTCGCCACCACCGGCTTCGAGTCGTTCCGGCCGTTGGCGCTGTATGCCATTACCATCGCCTCGGGGCTGGCCATCCACCTGTTCGTGACCTTGCCGCTGCTGTTGATCCTCCTGGGCAAGATCAAGCCACGGATTCATTTTGCCAACATGCGCGAGCCACTGCTGGTGGCGTTCTCGACCAGTTCGTCGGGCGCCACGCTGCCGGTGACAATGCATGCGGTGGAAACGCACGCGGGCGTGTCGAACAAGGTGTCCTCGTTCGTGCTGCCGATGGGCGCGACAGTCAACATGGATGGCACCGCCATCTTCGAATGCGTCGGTGCGTTGTTCATTGCCCAAGTGCTGGGCTTCGAGTTGTCGCTGATGCAGCAAGGCGTGGTCGTGGTCACCGCCTTGCTCGCCTCGATCGGCGCGGCCGCGGTGCCGTCGGCGGGCCTGGTGGTGATCTTCATCGTGCTCGAGGCGATTGGCCTGAGCGGGCCCAACGTCAACGTGATCGTGGCCTCGATGCTGGCCATTGACCGGCCGCTGGACATGGCGCGCACGGCGGTGAATGTGTTCAGTGATTCCTGCGGCGCGGCGATCATTGCCCGCTCCGAGGGTGAAACCAACGTGGACACCGTGATCAACTAGGCGCGATCAACTAGGCGCAAGCTCGAAAAAACGCCCGACCGCTGCGTGTGCAGTGGCCGGGCGTTCGGGTCAACTGGTGGGCTGGTTGGCGCGCCGTCTGATCAATACAAAGCCTGATCAGCTCTTGGACTTGTCAGCAGCGGTGGCGTCGGCGGCTTTCTCGAAATCACTGCCCTTGCCATACCGGCCACCAACACCGCCGGAGGTGTCATCAGCGGCGCGATCGGGCGCGGTGCGGCTGCGATCCTGCACGCGGGCGGCATTGCTGGCGGGGAAGCTGTTGTTGCCGCGCAGCGGGCCGGCGTTGACAGCTTTCGGGGCGGCGGGGGTACGGGGATTCTTCGACATGGGGTGCTCCTGGTCGCGACACATAGGCGACCAAGCAAGCGGCCGACGGGAGATTTCCCGCGCGCCAGCATACACCTCCGGTCAAGCCGCAGTTCCCTCTCGGCGCGCGCCTATACTGGACAGGTTCACGCGACGGTGAGGGTTTGAAGATGCTGAAACGCAGCAGCCGCGCGCTTGTCGCGGGCATTCTCATCGCCTCAGCGACGCTTGGCGGCGCTCTTGCCAGCGCCGCCGCCAGCGCCGCGAACAAGGACATCGCCCAGGTCGATTCGCCCGGGAAGGTCCTGCACGTCACCCTGAGCAGCGACAACGACGGCCGCCTGTCTTATACGGTCGATCGCAACGGCAAGCCGGTGATCGCAAAGTCCGGACTGGGCTTTGTGCTGGCCAATGCGCCGCAGTTGCTGCGCAACTTCGTCGAGGACAAACCCGCCGAAGCCAGCACGCATGACGATACCTGGGAACAACCCTGGGGCGAGTGGCGCACGATCCGCAACCACTACAACCAGCTGCGCGTGCACCTGCGCGAAAGCAGGAACGACAAGCGCGCACTGGCCATCGTGTTCCGCGTGTACGACGACGGTCTCGGCTTCCGCTATGAATTCCCGCTGCAGGACCAGCTCAAGACTGTCGGCATCGTCGAAGAGCTCACCGAATTCAACGTCGCCGAGCCAGGCGCCACCGCCTGGTGGGTGCCGGCCGGCGAGTGGAATCGCTACGAATACCTGTATCGCAAAACGCCGCTGTCCGAAGTCGGGCAGGCGCATACGCCGATCACCGTGCGCACGCCGAGCGGCCTGCATATCGCCTTCCACGAAGCAGCGCTGGTGGACTACTCGAGCATGTGGCTGCGCCATGTGGACGGGCAGACGCTGCGCGCCAACCTGGCGCCGTCGGCGACCGGGCCGAAGGTCGTGCGCAACGCGCCGTTTACCACGCCGTGGCGCACGATGATCATCGCCGACGATGCGCCCGGGCTGTACATGAGCCACCTTGAGCTCAACCTCAACGAGCCGAACAAGCTTCCCGACATCGGCACCTGGTTCAAGCCATTCAAGTACGTCGGCATCTGGTGGGCGATGCATCTGGACACCTGGAGCTGGGCGACTGGGCCGAAACACGGTGCAACTACCGAGCACGCCAGGCAGTACATTGATTTTGCCGCGGCCAATGGCTTTCGCGGCGTATTGATCGAAGGCTGGAACACCGGCTGGGACGGCGACTGGTTCGCCAATGGCAACGCGTTCAAGTTCGCACAGCCCACGCCCGACTTTGATTTGCCGGCAGTGGCGGCGTATGCCAAGTCGAAGGGCGTGCACCTGGTCGGGCACCACGAAACCGCCGGCAATATCGCGGTGTACGAGCCGCAGTTGGGCGCGGCGCTGGACCTGGACGCGCGCTATGGCATTGATGCGGTAAAGACCGGCTACGTTGCCGACGCCGGCGGCATCCAGGCGCGCGGCGCCGATGGCCAGATCCACTATGAGTGGCACGACGGCCAGGTGATGTCGCGGCATCACCTGCTGGTGGTGACCGAGGCGGCGAAGCGGCACATCGGTATCAATCCGCACGAGCCGATCAAGGACACCGGCCTGCGCCGTACGTATCCCAACTGGGTATCGCGCGAAGGCGCGCGCGGCATGGAATACAACGCCTGGGGCAATCCGCCCAATCCGCCCGAGCACGAGATCAACCTGGTGTTCACGCGGATGCTGGCCGGGCCGATGGATTACACGCCGGGCGTGCTCAGCCTGGTCGGCAAGAAGGGCCAGGCGATCCAGTCCACGCTGGCGCGGCAACTCGCGCTGTATGTGCTGCTGTACAGCCCGGTGCAGATGGCCGCCGACCTGCCGGAAAATTACGCCGCCAATCCGGGGCCGTTCCAGTTCATCAAGGACGTGCCGGCGGACTGGAGCGACACGCGCGTGTTGTCGGGCGCGATCGGTGAGTACGTGAGCATTGCCCGCAAGGACCGCAACAGCCAGGACTGGTACCTCGGCACCGCCAC